>CAMDJM010000031.1:0-50237 GCA_945900785.1 Akkermansia muciniphila | reverse complement strand
CCTCGAATACGCCAGCGCGGATGCTGCCATGGCCTTCCACGGCCTTGGTGTCACCGAACACAGCCACGGTTCCAAGACCGTGATGACCATCGCCGATTTGGCCATGATGACTGGCAATATCGGCCGCCCCGGCGTCGGGGTGAATCCCCTGCGCGGCCAAAACAATGTCCAGGGTGCCGCCGACATGGGTTGCCAGCCCCACCAGGGCGCGGGCTATCTTCAGGTGAATGATCCCGCCTCCCATCAGATCTACGAGGAGTTTTACGGCGTGCACCTTTCCAACGAAATCGGCTGGAAAATCCCGCAAATGTATGAATCCGCGCTGAACGGCAAATTGAAAGCCATGTGGATCATGGGCGAAGACGTCGCCCAGACCGACCCGAACACCGAGCACGTCAAAGCCGCCCTCAACGCCCTCGATTTCCTCGTCGTCCAGGAGCTGTTCATGACTCCCACCGCTGAATTCGCGGACGTCGTCCTGCCCGCCTCCTCCTTCCTGGAAAAGAGCGGCACCTTCACCAATGGGGAGCGCCGCGTGCAGCGGGTCAATGCCGTGATCGAACCCTTGCCCGGCACCAAGCCGGACGGCGTGATCATCGCTGACATCATGCAGCGCATGGGCTGTGACCAGGCCCCCTACACGGCAGATGGCATCCTGGCGGAAATCGCGCAAATCGTGCCCTTCTTCAAGGGAGCCACTTGGGAAGGGTTAACGGATCAGGGCCAGCAGTGGCCCATTGCCCCGGGCAACATCGGCACCGCCCGCCTGCACCTTGATAGCTTCAAGCGCGGCCTCGGAAAATTCCACTTCTTCAACTTCCAGGAATCCAAGGAACTGGAAAAACACGGCAGCGAATATCCCTTCATCCTCACCACAGGGCGTCTCCTCGAGCATTACAACTGCGGCACCATGACCCGCCGCACCGGCAATGTGGACATCGTGACGGAGGACACCCTGGCCATTCACCCTGACGATGCCGCCAAAAAAGGCATCGCCGACGGCGACCCCGTGCGCCTCTTTTCCCCCCGCGGCGGCATCCCTCTCAAAGCCCGCCTCAGCAGCGAAGTGCAGCCCGGCATCCTCTACTGCACCTTCCACTTCCCGGAAGTGCTGGTCAACATCGTCACCAGCAGCGAGCACGACGAGGACACCATGTGCCCCGAATACAAAGTCATTGCCGTGGACGTCGAAAAAATCACCGGCCCAATCCACGCCTCCTGCCAGGTCCCGGTCTCCCTTGAGAACTGACAGCCATGCTATTCCGCCATCGCACCAGTCGTCTTGTCGCCCGGATTTCTCCGGAGGATAAGGCGTTGTTGGAGCGGGCTTCTGGACAAGGTCCAATCGTGGCAGCGCATTCTACAGGATCTGGGGAAATTTCCTTGGATTACTGCGAAACAATCGCGGCGCGGGCG
Source organism: Akkermansia muciniphila (assembly GCA_945900785.1). Lineage (GTDB taxonomy): Bacteria > Verrucomicrobiota > Verrucomicrobiia > Verrucomicrobiales > V1-33 > CAIZWU01. Next base: position 48,821 of record CAMDJM010000031.1, on the reverse strand, counting down.
TTTTCCTGGCCGGATTTTTCGAGGTAGTAGTCGTAGCCGCCGGCGTAGGGGGTGACTTTGCCGTTGTTGATGTGGAGGACTTTGGTGGCGAGGGAGCGGATGAAGTGGACGTCGTGGCTGATGAAGACGAGGGTGCCTTCGTAGCGTTCCAGGGCCTGGGTGAGGCCTTCGATGCTGGAGATGTCGAGGTGGGTGGTCGGCTCGTCCATGAGGAGGAGGTTCGGCGGATCGACGAGGAATTTGACGAGGTTGAGGCGGCTTTTTTCGCCGCCGGAAAGGACTTTGCAGCGCTTGTAGACGTCTTCCTTGCGGAAGAGAAAGCTGCCGAGGATGGCGCGGGCGTCGTCCTCGCGCAGGGTAGGGCAGGTGCGCATGACTTCGTCGAGGACGGTGAGTTCCGGCTCCAGGGTGGCGCTGCGGTGTTGGCTGAAGTAGCCGAGCTTGAGGTTGGTGCCGAGTTTGCGTTGTCCGGCCTGGAAAGGGATTTCGCCGGCGATGATTTTGATGAGGGTGGATTTCCCGGCACCGTTGGGGCCGATGAGGACGGTGCGCTCGCCGCGTTCGACTTCGAGGTTGAGGCCGGTGTAGATTTTCCGGGTGCCATAGGCCTGGTGAATGCCTTCGAGGATGATGGTGCGCTGGCCGCTGCGTTGGGGTTGGGGGAAGTTGAAGCGGAAGATTTTGCGTGGGGTGGTGGGCTTGGGCAGACGGACGATTTTATCGAGGACTTTTTGCCGGCTCTGGGCCTGGGAGGCTTTGGAGGCGACGTTGCGGAAGCGGTCGATGAATTCTTCGAGGCCTTCGATTTCCTTTTGCTGGAGGCGGTAGGCCTGGACAGCGCGCTCATAGGCGGCTTCCTTTTGCGTCAGGTAGGAGGAGTAGTTGCCCGTCCAGCGGAGGAGTTTGCTTTGATCAATCTCGTAGACCGTCTGGACGATTTCGTCCATGAAGTCGCGGTCGTGGGAAATGATGAGGATGGCACCGGTGTAGGTCTTTAAATACTGGCGGAACCAGAGGAGCGACATCAGGTCGAGGTGGTTCGTGGGCTCATCCAGTAATAGCAAATCCGGCTCGAGGACGAGGAGATGGGCGAGGTGGGCGCGCATCACCCAGCCGCCGGAGAGTTCCGTCGCGGGTCGCAACCAATTTTCCTCCTGGTATCCAAGACCGCGCAGCATTTTTTTGGCTTTGGCTTCGACTTCGGGGTGGTTCAGGGCGTCATGCTTCGTCTGGGCTTCATAGTATTCCGGCTCATTCACGGTGCCGGCTTCTTCATGGGACCGGAGGAATTTTTCGAGTTCGGCGAGCTGGTGGCCGCGGCCGCAGGCGATATCGAGGGCGGTCTCGTCACCATGGGCCTCACCTTCCTGGGGGAGGTAGCCGAGAGTGGTCCATTCATCGCGTTCCACGGTGCCAATGTCGGCGGTGTCGGTTTTGAGGATGAGGGAAAAGAGGGTGGACTTGCCGGCTCCGTTAGGTCCGACGAGAGCAACGCGTTCGCCGTAGTTAATCGTCATGTCCGCGCCTTGAAAGAGGGTGCGGGCGTTGAAAGTTTTGGTGAGATTGCGGAGATTGAGCATGGAGGTGAAATTCTTAGTGGCAAAAGGTGTGCCGTGCAAGGGAGGGGGTATCCGTTATGCCTGCCCTCGCATGGGCAGAGGCTACTTTTCGCGTCATCCGGACTCATAGGGGAAAATGTTCGCAATGCTGATGCGGCAGGGAGTGATACCAGGCCTTGGCATGGACATCCTATCAAATTTTAAATCTTCCCATCAGTATGAAAGTCATAATAAATAATGGTAATTATAATTCAACGTGCTAAATTTGGGTAAGCCAAAATATGAATGCCCGACCCAAAAATGGATTTTCCCTGATTGAGATCCTTGTTGTTATTGTCACTATCGGCGTGCTTGCGGCGGGAGCGTATCTGGTGGCCGTAAACATGAGGACAGCCTCTTATGAAGCTAAATTGGATAGCGATGTGGCGATGCTGAACCGCGCGGTGCGCCTCTATGAAACCAGTGGTGGAGTGATCGCCGGTGGATACACCGAAGAGCAGGTGCTGGCCCAACTGCGCAAGGTGGCGGCCAACACAAAGAAAGTATCCGGTCTCCGGGGCAGCGTGGTGGATCCACGCCTGACCATTACCCGGCAGACGGCAGCCGAGGCGGCAACTTCCAGTCGGCGTGCGGTTTGGAATGATGCCTCAAAACAATTTGAAATCCGCACGAGCGGCGGTAATCCAGGGATCAAGGCCTTCGTTTTGGGTGACGTGGCTGCGGTTTCCGCTGCGGTAACGAATCCCGATGGGAGTATCACGCCTGCGGGCAAGGATGACCGCCGGACCACCTTCGACCTTGCGGAGCGTGATAACTGGGTGTGGGACTACACGGCGTCGACGTCGGGGTCATCGACGGGGCCGGTGACGCAGGTGGTGACGCAGGGGGGGACGTCGGCGACGCCGTCTTCGAGTGACAAGCAGTTGATTACGCTGGATCCGCCGGATTTCAGTCTGACGTCTGGGGCGTATGCGTTGAGCGAATTTCCGATGACGGTGACATTGAGTTTGCCGGCGGGGGTGACGGAGGAAAATGCGTATGTTTTATATGTGGATCCGGCATCGGCGGGGAGTTGGTTGCGTTATACGGGGGCGATCCAGGTGGATCCGGGGCAGGTGGTGACGGCGAAGACGGTGACATTGGATCCGGATAATTATGTGGACAGTGCAGACCAGGCGAACCGTTACACGAGTGTGCCGGAGGTGCTGTCGCTGTCGCTGACTTTTGCGAAGAATGCGTATAACTATGGGGAGCTGGGCGGGTCGCTGGCGAGTGGTGCGGTGGCGGCGGCGGCTCCGGGGGGGTTGACGGTGACGGGGCCCACGGGGATTGGGGCGCAGTATTTCAATGGCACGAATTTCCAGCTGTATTGGACGATGGATGGCTCGGATCCGGCGGTGTCCTCCACACGCAGTGAGGCACCGGCATTTGGGGGGGCTCCGCCGGCGGTGGCGCTGCCGCTGGGTCTGGCAGGTTTTCTGGCGACGGGGACGAGTCAGGTGCGGGCGGTGGCGGTTTCGAAAAATGCGGATCTTTTCCAAAATTCGCCGGAGGCGGTGAAGAGTCTGGGGATCGAGAAGACGACGCTGACGTCGGTGGGGGTGGTGTATGATGGGACGACGGTGTCGATGGCTCCGGTGAGCCTGAGCGGGCAGCCGGCTGGCACGCGGATTTTTTATACTTCTTCGGGCAATGATCCGGGGCATAATGGGACGGGGGATCCTGCGGCAGGGGATGCGGTGGCTTACAGTGCGCCGGTGACGCCAACGGCGCTGCTGACGCAATATTCTGCCCGGCTCTATCCGCCGGTGGAGTATAAGACGTGGTTCATTCCGGGACCGGCGGGGACGACGGGGGTGAGCCAGCCGTCGGCGGGTAATTTCTACGCGAGCACTTCAGCGGAAAGCAATCTCTATCAATTTGACCCGTCTACGGGGCGCAGTATTGTGCTGAGCAATGGCTGTCTCTTTGCCCCGGCGGGCGTGGCCTATCTGAGCACGCCGGCGGCGCGGGTGTATTATGTGGAGCAGGCGGACAATAATTGGCGTCTGGCCAGTTATGGGGTGAGCACCAGTGTGCATACCCATCTGGGGAGCCTGACTTCCGCCAGTTGGAGTTATGCGGCCCCCAGCCGCCCGTCGAACCTGACGGCTTACAATGGGAGTCTGTTTTATATTCCGAATCAGACGGATGATCTGATCCGGATCGACTTCAATCCGGATGGGACGATCATGGACCAATACAAGTTTGCCGACATCACGGGGGATGCGGCCAGTTTCCAGACCATCGGGGACATTGCGGTGACGCCGGGCGGCTTGCTTTATGTTTCGGCCAGCAATGCCTGGGCGGTCTTTGATGTGCGCAGCCTGTCTCCCATCACGGTGGCCGCAGGCACGCCGGCCTGGGTGTGGAGTGGTCTCCTGACCAATCCTTCCGGCACGCTGCTGGGGGTGCGCAGCACGGAGCCTGACAAGCTTTACACGGTGAACCCGGCCACGGGCGCAGGTTCCAGCCCGCTGGTGTTCAACCCGGCGCGTTCGTTCGATGACTTTGGCAGCCCGGTCAGTGATATACCCTTCAACCTGCCGGCCACGCACTTTGCCATCTCGCCCGGCCGCCAGACGCTTTACCGCGTGGATCTGGAAACGGGGCGCAACTATCCAGTGCGCACCGGCCTGGGCTTTACGCCCGGAGCCATCGCGTATCAGCCGGGCACCGGAAAAATCCTGCTGGGAACGGATACGGATTTCCAGCTGTATCAATACAACCCGTCGGACGGCAGCCTGATCAATTTCAGCGGCATGTATGCAACTGGGATTGCCTATCCAGCCTCCACCCCGCCGCGGGCCATGGCTTGGTTCAATGGGTCGCTCTTCTATCCCGTGCCGGGCACGGATGATCTGGTGCGCATTACCCTGAGTGGCAATACCATCGCGACGCGCGTCAAGGTGGCGGATCTCAATGGCAATGCCAGCACCGGCACCCTGGATGGCATGGCGATCGGCCCGGATGGGGGGTGTTATTTTGCCAATTCCGATACGGACCGCCTGTCCAATTACGATCTGGCGAATCTGGGCGGATATTCGCCTGTCACCCAGGCGGCTCCGGCGAACTTCCTTGCCCTCACCTTCAATGCGGCGGGCGAGATGCACGGGGTGCTCAATAACACGGCGGCGGACCGCACCAGGCTGGTCATGATCAATCCCGGGACGGGCCTGACCACGGCCAAGGCCACGTTCCAGCCAGCCCTGGAGTTCAGTGATATCAGCGGGCTGAATGACAGCGCGCCGGCTCCAGTCAGTTCCAACTACTACACGGTGGATGGTCTGACCCCGCGCCTTTATCTCCTCGATCCGGCCACGGGGGAAAACAGCATCCTGACGGCTTCTGCCCCCTGGCCCATCGGCGCGGTGGCGCTGGATGGCGAACAGCAGTTCCTTTATTACACCCGGGCCGGCAGCTATGAGTTGGGCCTCTACAACATCACGGCCAATACCCACAGCGGGCTGACCGCGCTCAACGCCGGCACCCTGACGTATGTTCCCGCAGCGGCTCCGGCCAACCTGACCTGGTTCAACGGGGCGCTATATTACGTGACTCCGGGCACGGATGACCTTGTCCGGGTGGACCTCACCGCCACCGGCACGGTGGGGGATGCCTGGAAGGAAGCGGATCTCAATGGCAACGCCGCCATCGGCACCGTGGGGGATCTCGCGGTGGACAGCGCCGGTTTGCTCTATCTTTCCACGGACACCTGTTTTGCCCGCTTTGACCTGAAGAGCCTGACGGGATTTGTCACCCTGTCCACGGATGTCAGCCTGGCCTGCGCCTCCCTGTTCACCCTGGGCGGCACTTCCTTCAACGGCACCACCACCGCCGCGCCAAAGACCCTGCGCACCATCAGTGCGGCCAGCGGAGCCCTGGGCAGCAGCGTGGCCACCAGCCCTTCCCGCACCATCGCGGATGCCGCTTCCGCCCAGGCCCGCGTCAGCGTGGTCAACAGCGGAGGCACCTATTATGCCGCCGTCACCGGCAAGAGTTCCCTTTACACCATGAACGTGACCACCGGCGAGATGAAGCCGGCCACGGCCAGTTGCCCGGTGCCACCGGAAAGCGTGGCCTATGATCCGGTCCGCAAAATCGTGTATTACACGGAAGTGGGCGGCAATGCCTCCACCATCCGGCTCTATCAATACAACCCCTCCACCCAGGCGCACAGTCTGACCGGCAACATCGCCGGGGCGGCTGGTTATACCCTGACGGCTACGCCGAAGAACCTGCTGTTCCTGTATGGCGATTTGTATTGTGTGCCGGCGCTGGACGACCTCGTGCGCATCCGCTTCACCAGCGGCACCCCGGAGCTGGGCAAGGTGATGGATCTTTCCGGCAACAACGTCGACATGGGCACGGTGGGTGCCCTCGCCGTCAACCCTTCCGGCACCCTCTACTTCAGCCGTGAGGATGGGGATCTGCTGGGTAATGTCAGCCTGTATTCCCCGCGGAACTGGACCCTCGCCACCGGCACCACCCGTCTGACTTCATTGGTCGTATTTCCCAGCACCACCCCACGCGGCACTAATATCACCACGCCCACCGTGGTGGAAAACATTCATCCCCTGACCGGGGTGCGTTCCGCCGGCACCGCCACTGCTCCCTCCCTCAGCATCCGGGACATCGGCGGGATCACTGTGCCCGCGCCTTACCTGCCGGAGTGTTATGCCGTGGGTGGGGGCAATACCAGCATCTACAAATTCAACCCGGGCACCGGAGCCACCAGCACCGTCACCAGCAGCGCGCCCTTTATTCTCAACTCCATCGCCCGCTCGCCCTCCCGGGGCCGGCTGTATTATCTGGAAAACACCGCCAGCAACTGGCGTCTCGGCAGCTATCACATCGCCCAGGATACCCACAGCATCCTCGCTACCCTCGGCTCCGGCGCATGGACCAACATCCCGGCCACCCGTCCCAACAACCTGTTTCTCTGGGATGACAACCTGTTCTTCATCGCCCCCAGCTCCGATGACATTTATCAAATCACCCTGAACGCCGCCGGCACCACGGTGACGGCCATGGCCAAGGTGGATGACATATCGTTCTCCTACACCAACCCGCCGCTGAACTTCAGCGACACCGGAGACGTGGCGGTGGGCACGGATGCCAATGCGCAAATTTCCGGCGGCAGCGGGTTCAATGGTTATTTCCGGATGTTTTCCACAAGGAGCTGATCAGCTTCCCACCCCAAAGCCAAAACTGGCGGGGCCTGCTGATCAATGCCAGCGGCCAGTTCTATGGCAGCAAGGACACTGAGGAGACCCGGGTTTATGAGATCCAGCGCGGCAGTGGCAACCAGATTTCCTCCGTGGATACGTTCCCGGCGGTCACGTTCTGGGACATGGCCGGGGAGGAACCCTCCCGCCCGGCCAGCGTGTCCAATTCCCTCTGGGCCATTTCCAAAACCACCGGCCGGCTCGGCGAGTTCCTGAACTGGAACCTCCTCAATGTCACCAGCCGCGACTGGGGTGAACTCAAATACCTCAGCGGCGGCACCGCCACCAGTTTCCCGGGCCCCTCCGGCGGCTATCAGCTGGAGTCCCTCGCGGTGTCCGATACCAACACCGCCTACTTTGTGCGCAACTATCCCACCACGGTGGACGGCGTCACCTATCAACGCCCCCTGTTCACCCTCAACCTGAACAACCTCACCTGGGGATCCACCCCCACCCCGCCGGTGGCCACCTTTGTGGGAGACCTCGCTCCGGTGCTGTCCCAGCTGGGCACCCTGAGCAATACCGCCGGACAGGACCTCGTGACCGGCCTCTGCGTCGGCCCTGACTGGAAGCTGCAGATCCTCTTCAACAAGGGCGATGACACCGCCCCCGACTTCCTGCTGCGCGTCAATTCCCTCCACGTCAACACCGCCAGGGCTCTCACCAACATTTCCATCATCGGACAGATCACCGGCACTGGCGAGACCTGCACTGGCGGCAAGGACCTCGTCTATGTCACCGCTCCGGTCAATTCCCTGTATGTGGTGGATGACGCGGATGATAAAATCTACGCCGTCACCTATCAAACTGCTGCGGTCACTTCCGTCCTGAGCACCGAGCCCGGTTCCTCCTACGAAGGTCTCACCTCCTACCAGGCCAATAGCGAACTGATTGCCGTCAATGGCTCCGGCGGTTCGCCCGCCAATGCCGTCCGCACCGTCGTCAGCGGCACCAGCAATGACACCACCCGTTTCGACTCCAACGCCATTTCCGGCGGCGCCCTCGCCAACCCCGGGGCCATCGCGTTCCCCATCGCCCAGCTCAGCCTGAACACCGACCCCATGCCCGCCTGCTTCGCCGTCGACCGCAGCGCCCGCATTTACCGCGTGGACCCTGCCAGCGGCGTCACCGTCATCGAGACCACCGGCGGCCTCTTCAACATCGACGCCGTCGCCTACGACCTCAACACCAGCACCGTCTTCTATCTGGAAAACAGCGACAGCACCATCCGCATCGCCAAATACAAGGACGGCGTGCACACCCTGATCGGCGATCTGAAAACCACCGGAGTTTACAAACCGGCCACCCATCCCCAGCACCTCCTCCATTACGGGGATTCCCTTTATTACGTCAATAACGGCACCTCCGATGTGGTGCGGGTCCGGCTCAACTCCAGCACCAACGGCATCTTCAGCCAGACGAACTTCGTGACCATGTCCGCCGGAGCGGCATGGACGGTGACTGCCGCAGCGCTGGACAACAATGGAGTTCTTTACTTCAACGAAGGCACCAACCAACGCAGCTACGACCTGCGCACCCAGAGCAACCTCACCGCAGCCGTTGTCACCGGCAATACCCGGATGCCCTGCTCCACGTGGCCTCCAGCGGCCTCTTCTACAGCGGGGATGCGGCCAGCCCGGCGCGGGTTTCCTCTGTCACGATCAGCAGCGGGGCGGCGGGAACTTACCAGGACACCTCGCCTCCCGTCACGCTTTATGACATGGCCGGCGGCACCACCTCACCCTTCCCGGTCGCGCCTACGGACACCACCTTCTACGCCACGGATGGCAGCAGCACCATCTACATGGTGGAGCCCACCACCGGGGCCAACACCGCCTTGACCACCACCACGCTTTTCACCAGCATTGAGGCCGTAGCCACGGATAAAATCGGGGCCAAAATCTACTACATCCAGCAGGGCAGCCCCTACAAACTGGGCGTCTATGACCGCTCGGCCAACACCCATACCCTCCTGGCTTCCCTTCAGACCCAGGGCGGACTCAACTGGGCGATGACCTCCCAGCCTTCCAGTCTGACCTGGTTCAACGGCCACCTTTATTTCTACATCAATAATGCCGCGACCCTGCGGGTGGCCAAAATTGAACTGAAACCCGATGGCTCTTTCCATGACACCATGGAGGAAGTCAACACCACCTACGATACCGCCTTCGGCACCATCGGGGATCTCGCCATCGACAGCACCGGCTGGATGTATCTGAGCAGCAGCGCCCGCTTTTGCCGCTACAACATCGCCTCCTCCTCCGGCTTCCAAGTTCTTTCCAGCATCCCCACTTCCTATTGGACCGGTCTGATGATGGGCGCGGATGGCACCACTCTATACGGCACCCGCGACAGCGAGCCGACCAAACTCCACACCGTCAACATAGCCACCGGCGAACCGGCCGGGACCGCCTTCACCACTTCCCCGGCGCGCTCCATGACGGACCTGGGCTCGCCCCAGCAGCCCGTCATGGTGCAGCCCAATGGCCTGCGCTACATGATCACTTCGGGCTGTTGGACCATCCACCGCATGAATCTGGAAACCGGTGCGGATTATCAAATCACCTCCCTGTTGAATGGTCAGCCCACCGCCATCGCCCACGCTTATGCCGATGGAGCGCTCTACCTTATCAACTTCACCGATTGGGACGGTGCCATCTTCCTCGAGAAATACGAGCTGGCCACCGGTTTTACCACCGTGCTGGGCAGTCTCAAATCCAACACCCTGACCTATCCCTGCACGGGCAGCACCCTGGCTACCGCGCCCCACGCCATGGTCTATGCCGGCGGGAAGCTTTATTATGTGGCCTACGGCACGGATGACCTGATCGAAATCACCCTCAACGCCGCCAAAACCAGCATCGTCAACGCCGCCAGGGTGGTGGACCTGAATGGTGGGACCACCCTCGGCGACGTCGAAGCCATGACGCTTTCCAGTGATGGCATGTTATACATCTCCCGCGTCGATGCCCACAATCTATACCGATACGACTTCGCCAACCGGGGAGCATTGACCGTCCTGAGCAATGTTTCCAATGCCAAATACAACGTCCTGACCTTCTCAGACGCCGGCGTCCTCCACGGCATCTACACCAGTTCCGACAAGCAAATCCGCACCTTCACCGGTTCCTCCCCCTGGACCTCCACCTACAAGATCACCGGCTGGACTTCCAACAACGACACCACCGGTCTCAATGCGGACGCCATCATTTACAATAACCCGCTCAGCCCGGTTTACGCCGTCGGTGACTTCTCCCGCACCGCCACCGCCGACTTCCGCGGTGTGGCGAAATTCACAGCGGATGGGGCCCTCGACACCTCCTTCAACGTGGGAGCCGGAGCCAATGCCGGAGCCGCCGTGCGCGGCCTCGCCCGTGCCGCCGATGGCAAGGTCCTGGTAGGAGGCGACTTCAGCAGCATGGGCGGCACCGCCCGCAATGCCCTCGCCCGTCTGAATACCGACGGCACCCTTGACACCAGCTTCCTCCCCGCCATCACCGTCCAGGACCCCTACACCCTCGACTGGTCCACCGTCAGCATGGTGCAGGGGGCATCCCTCAGTGGCGTGGACACCACCTCCAGCTCGGCCACCTCCGCCAATCATGGCCTTGCCACGGGTGGTGGCTTCTCGGGGTTCGGCACCCAGACTCTTTCCAATGTGAACGGCTCCGGAATCAATGTCACCCTGGCTTACTCCCAAAATATGACCAACGCGGCCGGATCCAGCACCGGCCCCTCGCTCTACAGTCCCTCTGGCGGTGGAGGAAGTGCCGGGATCAATCCTGATGCCCGCGTCTCAGGACCTTACGCTCTCGCCTTTAACGCAGACCGCACCGGCACGATCACCCCTGCCACGTTCGGATTCAATTTTTCCTCCCCCGTTTACATTGACTCCGTGATCCTGGGTGGCCTCTGCACCATCGCCGGGCAGCCGGAAAATACCCTCATCCGCGCCTGGTCCGCCGTCAATGCCGGCGGCACCCTCGTGGCAGCGTCCAACTACGAAAACTTCAGCGCCGAGGCCGGTCCGTTCTACGGCAGCGCCACCGATCCTATCCTTCTCAACGCCACGACCAATGTGCTGATGGGCAGTGGCAGTGGCAGTCTTTACCACACCCAGGGAAATGCCGCAGAGCCGAGGCAGGGACGGGTCCGTCTGGGCTGGGCCACGAGTCCTGTTCAAAGTGCCGCCGTTTCACTTTGGGCTCCTTTAATCAGTGTCCCCTCAGCCCTCAATGCCCCTGATTTCTTTTCCTGGGCTTGTCTCGTCACCGGTGGGAACTTCAATATCACAGCCATTGACTCTGCTGTCATGGGCCCAAAAACAGGCGTCACTTCAGGAGTGAAACTGGGGTTCACCAACGGAGCCGTTCAAGGGCAGTTCCATGTTCATTCTCCTCTCGTGGGTTCAGTTGGTACGGCCGACAATCTCCGTGGCAGCGGAGGCACGCTGTTGGCCCCCATCTATCAGGATCTCTCGGCCCTCAGGGCTCAGGCGGTCTCCATTTCCAACTCCGTCGGCAGTCTAACCCCTACCCAAACCTTCAGCGCCAGTATTATCAATCCTGCGACCATCAACGCTACAGCCAGCAATGGATGGAATGTCATTCTCATCAATGAAGTCGCGCTCGGCGGCAGCGAAATCCTGACCCTGAACGGCACCGCCTCCGACTACATCATCATCAACGTTCAAAAACGTCTCAACTTCACTGCCAGTTCAGGCATAAGGCTCACTGGCGGACTGCTTGCCTCCCGTGTCCTTGTCAACTGCCTGCCGGGTTCCACAGGCTTGGGGTTCACCGGCAGTGCCACGGCCACGGGAGGTTCCTTCTTCGCCGTTCAGTCCACCAACAGCGTCACCCTCACCGGCAGTGCCATCATCAATGGGGGGGTTTACGCCAACAACCTCGACTTGGCCGGCGGATCTATTATTAACTCTGTGCCCTTCTCCGGTGTTCCTGCGGCGGCTACCGCTCAACTGTCCAAGCTCGTCTTCCGCCCGGCGACTTCAACCCCCGGCAAAGTCTGGGTCATCGCCCCGCAGACCGATGGCAAAATCCTCATCGGTGGCGAATTTTCCCACGTCAACGGCACCGCCTGCCGGAACATCGCCCGCCTCAATGCCGACGGCACCACCGACACCACCTTCCTGCCCAATTCCGGCGGGGCCGGACCGAGCGGAGCGGTTCTCGCCATCAAACCTCTCGGCAATGGCAAGGTCCTCGTCGGCGGCGACTTCGGCACCTGGAACGGAAGCAGCGCGGGGGCCAAGCTGGTCCTCCTCACCGCCACCGGAGCCCGCGACACCGGCTACACCTCCACCCTCTCCACCGCCGCCTCCGACACCGTCCGCATGATCGAAGGCGACCCCGCCGGCACCTCGTTCTGGATCGGTGGCAGCTTCACCGCTCCCAAAAACAACCTTGCCCGCATCACTGCCGCCACCGGGGCCGCAGACGCCACGTTCTCCGCCGGCGGCACCGGACCTAACGGCAGAGTCAACTCCGCCACTCTCTCCGGCACCAGCCTCATCATTGGGGGAGACTTCACCAGCTACAACGGCACCAGCCGCAATTTCATGGCCAGGATCAGCACCACCGGTGCCCTCGACAGCACCTTCACCCGCACCATGGATCTGGGAGTGGATGCCTTGTTCACTGCCTCTGGAGCGACCTGGTTCCACGCCGGTGGCCGTTTCACCACCCATGACGGCCAGCCCCGCAACAAAATCACGGGAGCCAATCCCACCACCGCTGCTGCCATGCAGGGACCATGGGGCCCTACCGGCATGACCATCAACAGCATCGCCAATATCGAATAGCAAGGCATCCCGCAGCTACGCGGCGGCGCTCAATAACTACGAAGGTAAAGCAAAGAAAGCGCCGGCCCCAGTCCGGAGGTTGACGATCCATGTTATTTATGGCTACGTCCAAGGGTGTTTGATTTGGCTCCCATCGAGCTACGATAAAGAAATGGTATGGCCACTATGACACACCGCACGACATTTGCTTTGGATGAAGCTACGGCCCAGCGCATCCGCAGCTTGGCGGTGTCATGGAAGGTTTCTCAAGCCGAGGTCGTGCGCCGGGCGGTGTCGTTGGCGGACCTGCCCGCAGACAAGCCAGATCCGGTGGATATGCTTGAGCAATTGCATCGGGAAGGCGGCGGGCTGACTGCGGCGGTGGCCGACAGCTCTTTGGCCGAAATGCGTGTAGACCGAAAGCGCTGGAGGGCTGACGGGTTGTTAACTTAACGAAGTCACTCATGGAACAGGAACACGCTGCCCGCATCGAAAGCCTTTGCCGACTGATCGACGAGGCATTCGATGGCGTGGTGCTTGGCGATGGGATCGGGCTGTGGGAGGCGCAAGGCTTGGATGATATGGACGATGCGGAGACCTGTGCAAATTTACGGGCAAAAGATGAGAAGGAGGATTGGCGAAAAATTTCTTATGAGGATCTCAATATTTGTTTTAGCAGTCCCGGTTTTTTAGACGCACCTGGAATGCGGTTTCACCTTCCCGCATTTTTGATAGCCGAGCTGCGGAACGAACTCGGTCTTGAATTTCATTACAGACTACTCAACTTCAATTATCATGATATAGAACGGTATTCGATGCTCAATTCAAAGCAGCGATTGGTTGTCCGGGCTTTTCTTTTGTTTCTTGGCGAATGGTGTAGTAACCGTTCTGAAATACTCAGGGAACTTGCGGAATATTGGACCGAAGAATCATGCAGGAGCGTAATTTGAGTCTTCACCCCTTCCGCCCCAGATACCACTCCACAAACTTCGGAATCCCTTCCTGGATGGGAGTGTTGGGGTTGTAGCCGAGGAGGCGATTGGCTTTGGAGACGTCGGCGTAGGTGAGGGGGACGTCGCCGGGTTGGAGGGGAAGGTTCTCTATTATGGCTTTTTTGCCGAGGGCGTTTTCCACGGCGGTGATGAGGCCGGCGAGGGTGGTGGTTTGGGAGCCGCCGAGGTTGAAGATGTCGAACTTGTCGCCTTCGTATTTCGCGGAGGTGAGGATGCCGTCTACGATGTCATGAATAAAAGTGTAGTCGCGGGCGGTGCTGCCGTCGCCGTAGCGGGGGACGGGTTTGCCCTGATCGATCAGGGCGGTGAACTTGGAAATGGCAAGGTCCGGTCGCTGGCGGGGGCCATAAACGGTGAAGAAGCGCAGGCAGACCGTGCGGATGTTATACAGATTGGTGTAGTTGGAGCACATCTGCTCGCCGGCCATTTTCGTCATGGCGTAGGGGGAGATGGTTTGCTCGATGCGGTCGGTCTCGGCGAAGGGCACTTTTTTGTTAATGCCGTAAACCGAGGAGCTGCTGGCAAAGACGAAGCGGGGGACGCCAGTGGCTTTGGCGGCTTCCAGCAGATGGAAGGTGCCGTTGATGTTGGTGGCGAGGTAGAGCGCGGGATCGTCGATGGACGGGCGCACCCCGGCGCGCGCGGCGAGGTGGATCACGGTGTCGAATTTTCCTTCGGCAAAGACCCGGTCCACGGTGGGGCGGTCACGCAGGTCGCCTTCGATGACCTTGGCATGGCCCTGGAAGGCGGCGACGTTGGCGCGCTTGATCGCGGGATCGTAATAATCGTTGAATTCATCCAGCACCGTCACTGCTGCCCCTTGGGCGAGCAGACATTCCACCGTGTGGGAGCCAATAAAACCTGCTCCGCCAGTAACTAAAACCTTCATAATGACGGGTCCCTACGCCGCCGGGACATGGAGGGTCAAGAGGAAAGCCCTGGGGAGGGGACTCCAGGGACGCCCAAGCACTCCAGTCCACGCGTGATTTCCAGTCCGGGCACGATTTTGGTCCCTGGACGAAAATGTCCCTGGTCCGATGTTTCTGCTCAACGCCATCTACGAAACTCTGCTGCCGAAACACTGAAGGCAGTGCGCCCACGAAAAAATGCAGGACTGGAATCCGGGTAGACAAGACGTGGAACCAGACTATGCTTTATAAGGTTTGGCGTCCGCGTCCGGGCACAGACCGTTTCCCATTTCCATGATCCCTGTTCTGCTGCTGTTGGTTTCTGTCATTCTGTTCCGCATCGCGCCATCCTTTGGCGGACCGGAGGCGGTGCGCAGCATGGCCGGCTGGTCTCCCCTGATGGCTTTGGCGCTTTGTGGAGCGGCTTTTTTCCCCCGCCGCTGGGCCTTGGCCATTGGGTTGGCTGCTGTCGTCGTCCCCCATTTTATTATTAATTCCGTTCAAGGCTACCCCATGTGGGATGCCTATCTGCCTACCTTGGCGTTTTCCGTCCTCGCCGTCTCCGCCCTGGGCGCTTCCGTAGGGAAGAAAGCCCCCGTCGCCGTCTTTGCAGGCGCTTCCCTTCTCAGCACCGTGTTGTTCCACCTCGTGAGCAACACGGTTTCTTTTTTTATGGAACCCGCCTACGCCCCCACCCTCGCGGGCTGGCTCCAGTGTCAGACCACCGGACTCCCGGGCTATCCTCCCACTTGGTTATTTTCCCTGAAACAACTGGCGGGAGATCTGCTCTTTACGGTCTCCTTCGTCACGCTGGTCCGCCGGCCCCTCTCCACCGTTTCACCCTCCACCGTGCCTGTCCAGGCTTAGTCCCCTTTCCGCGTCCTCTTTAACCCCCGCTACCCGCGCCTCTCTGCCCTACCCATGAAGACCAGTGCTGCCGCCCTCGACCTCCACCCTGAAGTAGACCCTACCGATTTCGCGAATGCCGCGATCAATCGCAAGCTCACGCCAGAGGAAAAAATCCACCTCCTCGATCAGATGGTGCGCATCCGCCGTTTTGAAGAAGAGACCGGCAGGCAATACAGTAGAGCGAAAATCGGCGGGTTCCTTCACCGCTACGACGGTCAGGAATCCATCGCCGTCGGCTGTGCTTCCTTAATGGGGAAACACGACCACATGATCACCGCCTACCGGAATCACGGCCACGCCCTCGCCGTCGGCATGAGCATGAATGAGTGTATGGCCGAACTTTTTGGCAAGGTCACCGGTTGCTCCAAGGGCAAGGGCGGCTCAATGCACTTCTTCGCTCCTGACAAAAACTATTGGGGCGGCCACGGTATCGTAGGGGGCCAGACTCCGCTCGGAGCTGGTCTAGCCTATGGCTTGAAATACGCCGGCCACAAAGGCTCCTGCATGTGTTTCATGGGCGACGGTGCCATCAACCAGGGCGCCTACCACGAAGCCTTGAACCTCGCCGGCCTCTTTGATCTGCCCGTCATTTTCATCATCGAAAACAACGGCTACTCCATGGGCACCAGCCAATGCCGCAGCAGCGCCTTCAAAAATTCCCTCGCTTACCGGGCAGATGGCTATAACATCGTTTGGGACATCATCAATGGCTGGGACATGTATGAAATGCGCGCCAAGCTCTCCATCGCCGTGGACCGCGCCCATAACGAAAGCCGGCCTACGGTCATCGAAGTCATGACCTACCGCCATTACGGACACAGCATCGCCGATGCCAACGCCACCAAATACCGCACGCCCGATGAGATCGAGCAATACAAGAAGGAGAACGACCCCATCAATCTCTGGAAAAACCGTCTCGTGGCCGAAGGCGTGATGACCGAAGAGCGCTACAAGGAAATGGACAAAGCCGCCAAAGCCGAAGCCGCCGTCTCCAGTGTCTTCGCCGAGGAAAGCGCCTTCCCGGAAGTCTCCGCCATCACCGAAGACGTCTACTACGAAGTCGACGAATTCACCGAGGCCGGCCGCACTGGAAAGCATTTCTTCAATGATTAACACGGCCCGGGGCTCTACCTTCCGTTCCACGCGGCGGCCCCATCGGATTTTCTCTTGAAAGCCGCTCCCGTTTCCCTGTAAATTACCTTTCTGTTCGCCGCCCGGTCCCCGTGCCGGGCGGCTTTCTTTTTCCCCGCGCCTCCTTCAGCCCCCATGTCTGCTAAAATTTCCACCGACGACGTCCGCATTTCCGAAATCTGGAGCCTCATCTCGCCGGAAGTCGTCATCCGCGACCTCTGCCCCAGCGAACGCGAAATCGCCTTCGTCACCAAAGCCCGCAGCCAGGCGGACGATATCATTCACCGCCGGGACGACCGGCTCCTCGTGGTGGTCGGCCCTTGCTCCATCCACGATGAAAAGGCCGCCTTGGAATACGCCGCCCTCCTCAAGGACGAATTTTCGAATTACGGCGACGCCCTCCAACTCATCATGCGGGTCTATTTCGAAAAACCCCGCACCACCGTCGGCTGGAAAGGCTACATCAACGACCCCGGCCTCGACGAGAGCTTTGACATCAACCGCGGCCTGCAACTCGCCCGCAAGCTCCTCCTCAACCTCACGGCAATGGGCATCCCCACCGGCACCGAGTTCCTTGATGCCATCAGCCCGCAATACGTCGCCGACCTCGTCACCTGGGGAGCCATCGGGGCCCGCACCGTGGAAAGTCAGGTCCACCGGGAGCTGGCCAGCGGCCTTTCCATGCCCGTCGGCTTCAAAAACGGCACTGGTGGCGGCATCGGCATCGCTATCGACGCCATCCGCGCCGCCCAGGGCAGCCACCACTTTCTCAGTGTCACCAAACAAGGCGTCGCCGCCATCGTCAAAACCACTGGCAACCATTCCTGCCACATCATCCTGCGCGGCGGCAAAACCGGAGCCAACTACAGTCCGGAGCAGGTCGCCGAAGTCACCAGCCTGCTGGAAAAAGCCAGCCTCACCCCGAGCATCATGATCGATTGCTCCCACGGGAACTCCAACAAAGACCACCGCAACCAGCCCAAAGTCGCCGCCGACATCGCCAGCCAAATCCGCGCCGGCAACCACGCCATCACCGGCGTTATGATCGAAAGCCATCTCACCGAAGGCCGCCAGGACGTCAAACCCGGCGAAGCCCTCATTTACGGCCAAAGCATCACCGACGCCTGCCTCGCCTGGGAAGACACCAAAGCCGTCCTCGCCAACCTCGCCGATGCTGTCCGCGACCGCCGGAAGGCAAAGTAAACGGATCGTATTGGGACGGGAGGAGCCTGGCACTTGTCCTTCCTCATCAATCATCGAGTTTTGATAGGATTTTCCATGAAAAAGGAGAGACGCACCGCGCTCCCATCCTCATCATTTGCCTGGACCAGCGGCCTTCTGGCGACGACGTCTGCACCGCCATGCCCAGCCCTGCTATCCCATCGAGTTTCTTAAAATGAAGTGGGAACCCCTGCGGGACTGGCTCCGCGGGTGGTCGAGGGAAAAATTGGACCTGTTGCAGGATTCCGCTATTCCTTGGGATGAAACCGATCCGGATAAAGTGGAATTAAGCGCGTTGGAGTGGTTGATTGGTTCGGCTGTCAAACGCTGCGCGTCTCCATCGGAGAATTCTTACTTCGCCTCCTCCTTGGGCGTCCCAGTAATCGTGCACATGATCAGAGCGTCCTGGAGGGTCAATTTTGAGGTTATAGATAGGGTGTCCGTCTCCATAGTGCACGAGGTAATGGCGACCCATCCCACAAGTGGGACAGCCATCGACGCGAACGGCCATCGGAGGAGCAACTATGAGGGCGATGACTTGGAAGAACGTAAGGACTGCGAGGAGAGCAACGGGCAGGCCGATCACAAGACGCAGAAAAAACGACGGGCGAGATGCGGCAGCGTGCACTTCAGTCGGGCTTGGTGAAGGAGACTGCATACGCGCTTAACATTCCATTTTGCCATCAGATCTGGTGGCATACCCAGTTGAGTTTGGGACAAAATGGGTTGGTGGGGTTCTACAAGACACTGGTGTTCCGGTAAAGCAAATTCAGGGATGCACCTTGAGGGGCCGTTCCGTGGCCCAGCGTTTCATGAGTTCGATATTGGCCTGAAGGTCGTTCTGGTTTGGTTTGCGCCCGCTGGCAGCGGCCATGTCGCTGTCGTAGGTGGTGGCGGGCTCAGGTTCGCGGCCGAGGTCGTTGGATTCTTCCATCCAGCGGTCGAGTTGGGTGCGCAGTCTGAGCAGGGTTTTTTCCTGATCCGGGCGGGCGGCCAGATTGTTCAGTTCGTCAGGGTCGGCGCTCAGGTCGTAGAGTTCCTCCGCGCTCCGTTTTGGGGCAAAAAGGAGGCGTTTCTGCAGTTCAGTTAGCTTGCCGGTGTCATCAAGGCGGCGCAGGGTTTGCAGGATGGACTTTTGGTCCTTGTAGACATTCGGCTGGAGGAGGGGGCGGTCCGGGTAAAAGTTGCGGATGTATTTCCAGCGGGCGGTGCGCACGGAGCGGATGCCATCCACGGTTTCATCGCAGCGGTCGCGGGCGGCAAAAACGGCGCGGCGTTTGGCATAGTCCGGGGCGAGCAGGTCACGGCCCTGCATTTTGGCAGGGAGGGGCAGGCCGGCGGCAGCGAGGGAGAGGGCGGGGGCGTCAATATTGGCCGAGACGGGATCCGTCCTGACCACACCCCGGGGCACGCCAGGACCGCGCAGGATGAGGGGAACCCGGGTGCCTTCATCGTAGAGAAATTGTTTTCCCCGGGCGTGGCTGATGCCGTGGTCGCTCATGAAAAGGATGAGGGTGTTTTCCATGAGATCTTCCTGCTTCAGGCGTTCCAGCACCTGGCCGACGTGCTGATCCGTGAGGCGCACGGTATCCAGATAGGCGGCCCAATCCTGCAAAAGCACGGGATCGCGGGGATAATACGGGGGCAGGGTGACCGTGTCCGGCGCGGTGCTGGCACCCAGTTCCCGGGCGGCGCGGGCGCTGAGTTTGGCCGCGGTTTCGGAGGTGTCGCCGCGCAGCTTGCCGCCGGGCAGTTGGACCTGCATGAAGAAGGGCTGTCCCTCTTTCCGGCCAGCCCAATCGCTGCCATTATAAATCCCCGGATCCCAGTCGAAATTATAGTCTGTCTTGCCACGCTCATCCCGTTTGCCCGGCTGACCATTGCCGATGCAGGTGAAGTAGCCGGCCCGTTGGAAAAGGGCAGGCACCGGCTCCACTCCGGTTGGCAGGCTCAGGTGCACAATGCCGCGCCCGCTGCGGTGGTGGTGGGCTTCGATGCTGGTCTGATACATCCCAGTGATCAGGGCAGAGCGGCAAGGCGAACAGACCGGAGCGGTGACCTGCGCCTGGGTGAAACGCAGGCCTTCGGTGGCCAGACGGTCCACATTTGGCGTGGTGATGGTTTTTTCGCCGTAGCAGGAAAAGTGGGGCGACATGTCATCCACGATGAACCACAGGATATTCGGCCGGGGTGGACTGGCGGCAAATGTCCTGCCCAACGTGATCACACTGAAAATGAGAGTTACGAGCAGGTGACGCATGGCATGGCAAAGGGCAGGGTCTATCCCCCATATCGGCGAGAAAGCCCGGGATTGTCAACGGAATCACCCGGCCGGATTCCGGCAGGGCCGGACCTTCCAGCCTAGCCACGCCTGATGACGGCTTCGATCTGCCCGTGGGGTTCGTCGGTGGGGAGAAAGATATCGCCTTCATGGGGGCGGCCGAAACGGCTCAGGTCGAGCGGGAGGTAGTGCTTGTTGGGCAGCTTCATGGCAATGCTGGAGAGGCCAGGGACGGCTTCGAGAGCGGCTTCCCCCATTTGGAAAAGGGTGCGCTGGACGCTGGGGCTCCAAGTGGTGGCGTAGATGCGGTAGATGGCTTCGAGGACGAGGGTATTGGCGGCAGGGCCGGCGGTTTCCGGGAGGGTGTGGGTCCAGCGGGCATCAATGCTGGTGGCCATGATGCGGTCGTCCGTCTCCGGCAGGGTGGTGAAATCACATTGGGGATACCCGGCGAATCCGGACTCGGTGGTTTTCATGACCAGCAGGCCGGTGATGCCGGAGGTGATGACCACGGCATCGCGGGTGCGCTGGACGGAAACGGTAGGGGTGCCCTGACCGCGCTCCACAAAACTGTGGGCGTGCGGCTGGCCGCCGATTTCCATGCGTTGCCAGACGCGCTCGGATAAATCGACATCGACGCCGGTGACGTGGGCGTATTTGACGAGGAAATGATCCGCCAATTGCAAGGCAAAGGCCTCGCTGTTTTCGCCCAGGAGATCCCTGGCCAGAATGTGGATGGTGTTTTTGACAGTGTCCGTGGGCACCACCGGGGAATTGTCAGGTCCGAGATGGGGAGCGGCGAAATCGCCGTGGAGGAAGCAGCTCACGGTGAGTTCCCTGACGGCATGGCGGTCGGGGGAGCGGAAGACTTTGAGGACTCTGACACGTTGTTTGCCATAGCGGTTCTCTGCGAGGATCATACGTTTTAGGGGATACGGGTGTGGATGGACCATGGCACACTTCCCGCATTAGTCGCGCCGCATATGAAACGATCCCTTGCTGAACTCAACGCCCTGACGGCGGAGGCTTTCACGGCCTATCTCGGGGGGATTTACGAGCATTCCCCATGGATTCCGGAAGCTGCGGCGGCGCTGCGGCCATTTGCAGAACGCTCTGCGCTGAAGGCGGCGATGGCGGTCATCGTGCAACAGGCTCCGGAAGCAGCGCAGCTCGCCCTGATCCGCGCCCACCCGGACCTGGCCGGAAAGCTGGCGCGGCTGGGACAGTTGACCCCGGAATCCGCCCGCGAGCAGGCGGCTGCCGGCCTGAATGCGATGGATGCGGCTGAGATCGCCGTGATGACCGCTGCTAACGAAGCCTACCGGGAAAAATTCGGTTTTCCCTTCATCATTTGCGCCCGCCGCCATACCAAGGACTCGATCCTGGCGGCGATCCACCAGCGCCTCCAGCATGACGCCAGCTCAGAATGTGCGGCGGCGCTGGAGGAGATCCATCACATTGCCCAACTCCGAACCGATGATTTGCTATGCCCGGAAATCTAACCACCCATGTGCTCGACACCGCCCAGGGCCGCCCGGCAGCTGGGATGACCATTGAACTGATCCAGGTGCCGGCGGGCACCCTGCTGGCGAGGGTCCTCACCAATCCCGATGGGCGGGCGGATGCGCCTTTGCTATCCGGAGCGGCCATGGCGGCCGGGACGTATGAGTTGAGGTTCCACGTGGCGGACTATTTCCGGGCACAGGGCGTGGCCTTGCCGGAGCCGCCTTTTCTGGACATCGTGCCTCTGCAGTTTGGCATCGCGGAGGTGGAGGGCAACTATCATGTGCCGCTGCTGGTATCCCCCTGGTCCTACTCGACCTACCGCGGCTCATGAAGGCACCCGGACTTAATATCAAGGAACTGGCGCAGCAGGTGGCGGAACGGCTGGAGGAGCTGGCCCTGGTGTCGGATGAGCCGGGGTGGCTGGTGCGCACCTTTCTCTCCCCAGCCTCCGCCCGGGCAAATGCCCTGGTGGGCGGCTGGATGCGGGAAGCCGGCCTGACGGTGAGGGAGGATGATTTTGGCAACCTGACCGGGACCCGGCAGGGACCACCCGGAGCCCGGAAGCTGGTGATCGGCTCGCACCTCGACACGGTGGTGGATGCGGGGAAATTCGACGGTCCGGCGGGAGTGCTTCTGGGCATTGCGGCAGCGGCGGCCTGTCCTGACCTGCCCTTCACCCTGGAAGTGGTGGGGTTTTCAGATGAGGAAGGCGTGCGCTTTCAGAGCACCTACCTGGGAAGCCGCGCTTATGTTGGGAAAATTTCCCCGGAGGAGCTGGCCCTGCGCGATGCGGCGGGGATTTCCGTGGGGGAATTGACAGCGGCGCGCCGGGCGGCAGGGTTCCCGGAAGCCGGGGCGGACCTCGAAAACCTGATGGGCTATCTGGAAATTCACATTGAGCAGGGGCCGGTGCTTGAGGAGGCGGGTCTGGCTCTGGGCGTGGTGCCGGGCATTGCCGGGCAGACGCGGATTTTGGCAGGATTCACCGGCCAGGCCGGGCATGCCGGGACGACCCCCATGCCCCTGCGGCGCGATGCTCTGGCCGCCGCTGCGCGGCTGGTGCTGGAGGCGGAATCCCAGGCGCAGCTTCATCCGCCGCTCCTGGCCACGGTGGGAAAAATGGAGGTATTGCCAGGCGCGGGGAATGTGATTCCGGGGCAGGTGGTTTTTACCCTGGATGTCCGCAGCCCTGACAATACCGCCCGGGAAGCTGCGCTGGAGCACCTGGAGCAATTTGGTGCCGCAGAAGCCGCCGCGCGCCGCCTCGCCTGGCACTGGCAGGTGAAGCAAAGCAACCCGGCGGTGCCCTGCGACGCCGGCCTGAGCGCCCGCCTGACAGAAGCCGTGGCCGCCGGCCAGCCGGTGGTGCCCCGGATTTTCAGCGGAGCCGGACATGATGCGGCGGTGCTGGCCGGGGTGGGGCCGGCCGCCATGCTCTTTGTCAGGTGCCGCGCTGGCCTGAGCCATCACCCGGATGAATACGCCAGCCCGGAGGACCTCGCCGCTGCCCTGGAAGCCGTGGTGCGTTTTGTGCTTTCCCTTGCCGCTTCCCCCTATGTTTGACCTCATCATCCACGCAGCAGAAACTCCGGCGGGGCGATTTGATATTGGGATCACGGAGGGAGTGATCACCGCCCTCGCCCCGGCGCTGCCGGATCCTGCCAAAACCACCCTGGATGCCACGGGCCTGCTGGTTTGGCCAGGAATCATGGATGCCCATGTGCATTTCAATGAACCCGGCCGGGCGGACTGGGAGGGCCTGGCCACGGGCTCGCGGGCCCTTGCGGCGGGCGGAGGCACCGCGTTTTTTGATATGCCGCTGAATTCCAATCCCCCTACTGCTAACTTGGCGGCCCTGGAGGAAAAGCGGCGCTGCGCGGAGGCGGAGTCGGTGCTGGATTTTGGGTTATGGGGTGCCCTGATCCCGGGCAATGAAGATGATATGGAACCCCTCGCCGCCGCCGGAGTGATCGGGTTCAAGGCCTTCATGTCTGATAGTGGCATGGCGGAATTTCCCCATGCGAACGCGGCCGTGCTCCGCGCCGGAATGAAGCGGGCGGCCGCGTGTGGCCGCCTCGTGGCGCTGCATGCGGAGGACCAAAGCCTGACACGCCGCCTTTCCGCCGAAGCTCAGGCCGCAGGCCGCACGGGGATTCAGGACTATCTGGATTCCCGGCCGGTGCAGGCGGAGCTGCTGGCGATCGATCTGGCGGTGGAGTTGGCTGGCGAAACCGGCTGTGCCCTGCACATCGTGCATGTCAGTTCCCCGGAAGGCCTGGCCCGCCTCGCGGCTGCCCGGGCCCAGGGCGTGGATGTGAGCGCCGAGACCTGCCCGCACTATCTCCTGCTCAACGATACCGACGTCCACCGGACGGGTGCCCTGGCCAAATGTGCTCCTCCCCTGCGCGATGAAACCCGGCGGCTGGAGCTTTGGCAGCATCTGGCTGCGGGCGGGGTGCAAACCATCGGGTCAGATCATTCGCCTTCCCCGGCCAGTCTGAAGGAATCCACTGATTTCTTTAAAGCCTGGGGCGGGATCGGCGGATGCCAGCATGGCTTTCCCCTGACCATTGCCGCCGCGCTCTTGGATCATGGCCTCAGTGCAGCCACCCTGTCTCCTTTGCTCAGCGGCCATGTGGTGGAGCGTTTCGGGCTGGCCCGGAAAGGGAAGATCGCGGTGGGTTATGACGCCGATTTGATTTTTCTGGATCTGAAAGCAGCCGACCGTATTAGTGCCCAGGATCTGCTGACCAGGCATCCGCTTAGTGCCTACACCGGGCTGGTCAACCGCTGCCGGGTGACCCGCACGCTCCTGCGGGGGCAAAGTATTTGGCCCGGAAACCCGGAAACCTCCCACCTGCGGGGGCGGTGGTTGAAACCTCAAACCGCTGTCTGAAAACCGGTTTTCCTGCTTCAGGTTCGTCCCTTGGGTATATCAACCCGTGTGAAATCCACGATGCCAAGGTCGAGGACACCCATGGGTAAATGATAGAAATGTAGCGGAAAAGGCACATTCAGGAGAAGTCAGCATCCCTTTGGAAATGGGCCAGCCATTCCACCTGCCAGGCAGGCGGTGAAACCAGGACAAAAGTTTGCATTCCGTTGAAAATAAACCGATTGCAAATTTAGCTCAACGTCCGGGGACCTCTGCGGAAAGCGGCGTGTGACAACTTGTTCGGTTCCGGGTTTCCCGCATCTGTCGGAACCGTTGTTTGCTGGACCGGTTCAACTCCCTACGGATAGCCCAGCAGACCCGGCCTGAGCTGAGCTTCCGTCAGGCCATCCGAGGTGTGCCCAGAAATGGCCCATCGACCTTCTTGCACCACTACTTATGAAACTCAAAAACAGCCCTGTCACCCCACCTCCTGTCATCTCGCTCGCCCTGGCAGCCCTGGGTTTTCTTTCCATGCCCGCCCAGGCCGCTCCCAAGGTGATTCTAATTTCCCTGGATGGTGCCAATCCGGCCATCCTTGATCCCTATGCCGCCAGCAATGCCCTTCCCGCCGGCACCGGACTCCGCCTGCTGGAGGCCAAAGGAGTGAAAGCTTCGCGCAACAACACCATCAACCCCTCCCTGACCGCCGCCGCCCACATCGCCATCGCCACAGGATCATCCGCTGCGGCCAATGATGTGGTAGCCAATGCCTTCCAATACCTCGCCAGTCCATTCAACGGGGCACCGATCAGTGGATTCGGGGCCGCAATCGGCGGTTATTCCATTGATGGACCTTTGGATAGTGTGGGCACAGCCGAGCCGCTCTGGCTCGCTCTGCGGGCCGCGGGCAAAACCGTGACGACCGCCACCTGGCCCGGCGGCGATGGCGTGAATGTCACCATCCCCGGCCTCACTGGCGCGGTCGGCTCGGCCACCAATCCGATCATTCAGCCCGCCTCCGAGCGCACCGTCGACTACACGGTGCCATTTGGGGCGGCCACGGCCCCTTTCCAAAAAGGGTTCAATCTGACAAAATCCGCCTTCACCGCCGCACCATCTGCTACTGCCACGCAACTGACGGCAGCAGGGAAGTCCTTCTTCGGCGCGGTAATGCAGACGAATCTGGAAAGCTTCACCACCGGCGGAGTCACCTATGATATCAAGGCCGCCGCCTACGACTCCACCGATGACAGCTTCGCGAATTACGACAGTATCGTTATCTTCAATCAAGCCCAGGGCATCCAGCCGGGACCATTCGCCCTTCCATCCACCGGGCCTGCCTACATCAAACCCGGAGCTGTGGCTGCCGTGACCGCCGGCTCCCAACTTCCCGCGCCATACCCAACCCTCAATGGCCAGCGCCCGATCGTGATCGGCCACCGGGGGGCCTCCGGCTACCGCCCGGAACACACGCTCGAATCCTACCGCTACGCCATCGAATTGGGAGCTGACTTTGTGGAGCCTGACCTCGTTTCCACCAGCGACGGTGTCCTGATTGCCCGTCACGAGCCGTTGCTCGGCGGCACCACCAACATCGCCAGCAAACCGGAATTCGCCTCCCGCCGGACCACAAAAATCCTCGATGGCGTCTCCACAACCGATTGGTTCACGAGTGATTTCACCCTCGCCGAAATCAAGACGCTCCGCGCGGTTCAGCCCAGCGCCGCCCGCCCCCAGGAATTCAATGGCCTCTACGAAATTCCGACTCTGCAGGAAATCATTGACCTCGTAAAAGCTGAATCCCTCGCCCGGGGCCGCACCATTGGCATTTACCCGGAGACCAAGCACCCCACTTTCCACGACAACCTCAATCTGTCCCTGGAGGAACCTTTGGTTGCCAGCCTTGCCGCAGCCGGTTGGAACACCGCCAGCGCACCGGTCTACATCCAGTCCTTCGAAGTGGCCAACCTCAAGGATCTGAACACCAAAACCCCGGTCAAACTGGTGCAGTTGATCGATGCTGATGATGTCAATCCTGACGGATCCATGTCCCTCGTCGCCCCCTACGCCCAGCCTTACGATTTCGTGGTCAGCGGAGACACCCGCACCTTTGCCGATCTGCTCACCCCTGCGGGTCTTGATTTCATCAATGACTATGCCGATGGAGTTGGCCCCTGGAAGCCCTACCTGCTGCGCACTAAAATCTACGACACCAACGCGGACAACGTGGCCGAAGACCGGAATGGAGATGGGGTTGTCAATATCAGGGACAGGACCGTGGTGGCGGACACCGGCGTCATCGCGGCGGCCCACGCGGCGGGCCTCGTCGTTCACGCCTATACCTTCCGGAATGATGCCAGCCTCTACGGATTCACCAATCCTGCCGATGAATACCGGGCCTTCTACCACCTCGGCCTGGATGGACTCTTCAGCGATTTCCCCGACACCGCAGTGGCCGCCATTCCTGCACCGTCTGCCAACAATCTCTCGGCGCTCTTCTACTTCGAAGGACATTCCAACAAAGCCGGCACGCGGTATTTCGTCTCCAATCTCGCGTCTGACCTGTCCACGGTCCGCATCGCCCGCACCAGTGCCACCTTCATTCCCCGCAGCTCACCAGTTCCGGCGGTCGTCGCCAATGTGGACGACATCAACAATAATGTTGGCTTCTGGCAACCCCAGCCGGACTTCCGCATCGTGGAAAAACTCGACGCCACCCCGTCCACCTTTGCGGCCTTCCCGGATCCGGAACTGGAAGGCATCTACCAGGACCTCGTCCGCCAATTCGTCACTTATCAGACCAATGTCGGCCTGCGGGCCATCAGCAATCTTCCCAATGCTGACCTGGCCATGATCTACATCGAACAACCGGACGGGTCCGGCCACCAGTGGCTCCTCACGGATCCCCGCCAGTCCACGGACTTCAACACTCCTGCCATCGGAGTCAATCAGGATCTGGCCAAAAAAGGCCGCTATGCCAACTATCTGCGCTACGCCTATCAAATCGCCAACAACGCGGTCCAGCGGGTGATCTCCAGCGTAGGGGTCGATGCGAACGGCGTGCCGAACAGCAACATCATGGTCACCTCCGATCACGGCTTTGCCCCCTTCCACACCCAGGTGCAGGTGGCCCAGATCCTGACCAACGCCGGCATCACCGGTATCGGCAGCACTGCCACCTCCAGGGTGAAAGTCGTCACCTCCGGCCCTGCCGCGAATATCTACATCAATCTCCAGGGCCGTGAGCCCGGCACCCCTCCGGTCAGCCGGGCGCAATACATTGTCCTTCAAAAGCAAATCGCCACCGCCCTCCGTGCGGCCCGGGATACCAATCCAGTCTACGCTGGACCGGGCGGTGCCCCGCTCTTCGACAAGGTTTACACCCGCCCCTTGCCAGCCGATATCAATGACCCCGCTTTCGGCCGGATGACTTCGGAAGAGATCGGTCAGGACTCCGGTGACGTTTATGCCCTGCTCGACCTTGGCTATAACTTCGACGGACGCCAAAATCCGGTGGTCACCCGCCAGGGCGATCTTTCGAATGCCATCCTCTCCCAGCCGAATTTCTATGGAGCCCACGGGTATGATCCTGCCAAGGCCGAGATGAGTGCTGTCTTCTACGCTGCCGGACCCAACATCCTGCCCGGCACCCTCGGCGAAATGAGCAACATCGACATCGCCCCGACCATTGAGCGGATCCTCGGAGTCACCCCAGCCCGCACCGTGCAAGGCGAGGCCATGCTGCTTGGCCCGGCCCCCCTCACCATGGTGAATGCCGCGATCCGCAAAACCCATGGAGCCGCTGGCCTCTTCGACTTCCGCATGCCTCTCACTGGCCTTCGCGGGATTGAGTCCCGTCCTGCCACTGCCGGTGGAGCGCACCAACTCGTCTTCGCCTTCAGCAATCCCATCACCGCCGCCACTGCCAATGTCACTGGTGGCACTGCCGCCATCGCCAGCAGTGTCATCTCCGGCACTGAGGTATTGGTCAACCTGACCGGTGTCACGAACGGTGGGAAGGTGACGGTCACCCTCACCAATATCACCGATGCCAGCTCCAACGTTTTGCCGGAAGCTGCCCTGACGGTGGGCTTCCTGCTGGGTGATGTGAACCGCGATGGCGTTGTCAACGCCTTGGACACCAGCGCTGTGCGCAGCTTCGTCACCACCCCGGGCCCGATCAGCTCCATCAATGTCACCGGCGATCTCAAACTGGATGGCAGGCTCACCATTGCCGATTCCGCCGTCGTCAAAGCCAACCTTGGCCGCAGTGTCGCCCCCTGAACCAACCTCACAACCCATCAATCATCCTACGACTTATGAAACTACCTGCTCTTCTCACCCTGGCCAGCCTGTTGCTCTGCCAGCAAGCCGCCACCGCTGCTGTCACCCTGACGCTGGCGGATGCCTCCACCGCTGCCAGCAATGTCACCATCACTCCAGGCCAGACCTTCTCTCTGGCCGTCACTCTGACCTCTACGGCAGAACTCACAGCTGGTCTGACCTACTTCATGGAGGCTCTCAACCCGGGTTCCGGTCAATTCACGCTCATCTCCCGGGATGTGACCAGTTCTGTCTTTCCGGATGTCACCACGGAAGACGGCATCGCCTTCTCTGCGGCTGCGGCTACGCTCGATCCGGTCAATGACAACGATCTCGGGGGATTGACCAACTCCGGCACCAATGGCGTTGGTTCCTTCAATGTAGCTACCCTCGTCATCATGTCCAGTCCCGGTATTGCTCCCGGCTCCTACCTCATCAGCACGAACAGCCCTGAGGCGATTGATGAAGCCTTCGATCCTATCACGGTGCCTTCCTCTGGTTTCACGGTGAACGTTGTTCCTGAAGCGTCCTCCAGCCTTCTGGTGCTCCTCGGCACCAGTGCCGGCCTGATCCGCCGCCGCCAGGCTTAATTCAGGATTCCATGCCACCAACGGGCCAGGGAGGATCACCTCTCTGGCCCGTTTGGTGTTTTGTGCATATGGGCTCCAACGAATTTAGCGCGTTCTTCTTTGTTCTTGGTTCCGTTGAAAATGCGGAGGAGAACCAGCAGACGCCGTAGTGCATAGGTGTTGCGCAATCACACGAGGAGTGGATGGCATACCTTCTTAAAACCGAAGGACTTGAAGTCTTTCACATTTGCCGTGGCAAATTTAGTAACATTATCTCGCCTTGGGCCGACGATAAGTTCACCGCGCAAGGATGCTTGATGCTTCAGCACGATGCCGCTGCCGCTGGGTTCGATACATCAATTATCGGACTCGTCACCTTGTTCAGGTCAGGTCGATGCGGATAATTGTTCCGACAGGCTGTCTCCAGCCGTGTGTGGCGAAGAACTGCGCCGACTCGAGAGAGTTCGTTGTGGTTACCCACGGATTGTTGGTGTGTCTCACTCCGGGGACGTGTTGGGTTGCCGTTGTTCCCCAGCCTCCTCTTAGGATTCCGTGGGGGTCGAATTATAGCGAGTTCATCCACTGCATGGCGCGGTAGACGTAGTTTGATGCACTATTTGCGGCAAGAGCGTAGGAGCCAAATTCACCACGCTCCGCCACCGCCACTGCGCCGACCATCGTAGCCCATAGAAGCCCGTAAAAGCCCGAGCAGGAGCAGGAGCATCAACAGCCACCGTAGTTGCAGCCGGCCGGTGATTCGCTTAATCATACTGGCACCACCAGTCCTTCAGCCTCGGCAAGTTTCTTCTGGTTCCCATCGAATGTAAGAAGCTGCTGAGCCTTCACAATCAGTGCCGTCGCGACATGCAGGATATCAAAACCGCGATGTTCTCCCGTGAGAGTATGCGTGGCGGAAAGTCTTTTGGCTTCATCGACCACATCCGCAAGGTTGCAGACTTGGATCAGGAGTCGGCCACTGGCCCGGTCAGCCTCAAACTGCGCCCAGAACAAAGCCGCCTCTCCCGGCGCGATTCCTTTACGAAACTCCGAGAAGCGGAGGGCATTGCCCAGCTCATACTCACTCAACGCCGTGAGGGTAAGAGCCCTTCGTTGGGACTTCATCCAAGCTACCGCGCGGGGCGTGTGAGCATCATTCCCGTAGAGGGAAAATAGAAAACTGGTGTCTGCACAGGTTACCATTTTCCAGAGGCTTCGTGGACGATTTCCAAGGATTCCGCCGCTGACATCACTCGTGACCCTGATCTGTCCCGTTTTACAGCGGGGCTTTGTGACCAGTCCACCGTCTGAGTGTGCTGGTCCTGCTCAGGGATGAGCCGGGCGATGACTTTCCCCCGCTGTGTGATGACAATTTCTTCTCCCGCTCCAATCCAACTCAGAAGGCTGGTGTAGCGGTTCCTTAAGTCTCGAACGGTTGCTGTTTTCATGATGCTCCATTAATGGCGCACATGGTATGTGTGTCAAGCCTCCACCCAAGCGGCTGTGCTGCCCATCGTAACCCCAAGCAGACCCAGCAGAAGCACCAGCAGCCGTCATAGTGGACGAAGCTCAATCATCGTAATGGAATCTGCACTGCATAATAAGGAGGCTTTCGCCTTCCACCCGGTAGATGAGGCGGTGCTCCTGGGTGATCCGTCTGGACCACCATCCCTTCAGGTTGTTTCTCAACGGCTCCGGTTTGCCGATGCCTGAAAATGGATTCCTAAGTGCATCGCGAATGAGTTCGTTGACCCGTTCCAGAACCTTGCGGTCCTTCTCCTGCCAATAGAGGTAGTCTTTCCAACCGTTGGGGAGCCAGGTCAGTCGCATAACTCACCCATTTGTATTTTGCCTGCTGAGTAATCAGCCAAACTCTGCTGGAGTTGGGTGGCATTCGCCCGCGTGGAGAACAGATGCAGGGTTGTTTCCATGGCCTCATACTCCTCAATCGCCAGCAGCACCACTTTCCCTGCCCCGTTCCGGGTGATGATGATTGGTTCGCGGTCACGGGAGGCTGTCTCCATCAGCCCTGCTAGTTGATTTCTCGCGTCAGTATAGTTGATCGTTTGCATGAGAGAGTTGTCGGGTATGGACAGAATTCTGTCAATCCATGATTTCTCATCCGCTCATGGCCCCAGTGGCAAGCTCGCCCCACAAATAGCTGCGGTGCCCAAGTCTGGTAGCGGGCCATAGGACTCCGCCAACCACGCCAGACGCTTCCCCAATACCTGAACTTCCAACTGAGCCACGCGGGGCTTGCGGCGGCGGGTCGGGAAGCAACTGTGGTGCGGATTTGAAGACCAAATTCAAAAGCTGAAGGGCTTTCGGGTTGGCGTGATTCCCCCTCTCATCCGAATCTTCCCATGATCCTGGATTGGATTAAAAGAGCAGGCTGACCGCCACGAAGTAAGTGGTGGCGAGGCCGGTGCTGAGGATGGCGATGATGTTCAGCATGTCGAAAGTGATGGAGAATTTCATGGTAGGAGAGTTCAAAGCGTGAAGAGGAGGAGAGTGGCCTTTATGAGAAGAGGAAGTTGGTCACCACGAAATACACACCGCAGAGCAGGGAACTGAGGATCGCGACGTGGTTCAGTTTCTCGAAGTTGGCGGTTTCAGCGGTGGTGTTCATGGGGGTGAGCTTGGTTTGTGGGTAAAAGTAACACCAACCATAAAAACCACAAATTATTATTACAAAAATTATCAAAAATGGAGTCGTAATTTTGGAAATGAGCCCACTTTTTGGCTTCGCGGGTGTCGTTCGGGGGAAACAGCCCTTGGATTCTCAAATCCAGGAAGGGAAAATGACACCAAGCAGGCAAGCTGCAAACTCCCCCGGTCCCGATTTATCCTAAAAACCGGAGTGAATTTGAACAGAAAGGCACAAAGGCCACAAAAAGAACGAGTTCCAGACCTGGGCGGACTCCTCCAGAGGGTGAACGGTTTTCAAGGACGATTACCACGTAAGTCGCTTACTTCCTGCCCTTTGTGACCTTCTGTTCAAACTCTATAATCTTTTCCAGGTTTATTGATGAGCAGAGCCCGTGGAATTTTGGTTGCATGGTGGAGACCCGCGTATTACAGATCACGCCCCCGCGCCCTATCTCCTGTCAGGTGCGCCTTTCCCGCAGCCTTTTCCCAAATCAACTCCAACCGGCCTTCTTCCAGATGTCCAGCAAAGGAAAATCCGCAACCCCCGCCCCGAAATCAGGTAAAGCTCCGGCGAAAAAAACCGCTGCCCCTGCCGTAGTCGCCGCCAAGCCTTCCGCTCAAACGACGGTCAAACCTGCCGGCAAATCCGCTGCCGCGAAAGCCACCGTGAAGTCGGTCGAAAAATTCCCCGCTCCCAAACCCACCACCAAGGCCCCGGCCCCCCTCATTCTGAAAAAGAAAGCTACCCCCTCCGAGTCCAAGACCAACTCTGTCCGCCGCACTGCGGCCAAACCAGAGCCCGTCAAGGCAGCCCCCGCTGCGGCTCCCGTCAAGCCCTTGGTCATTTCAGACGAAGCCCAGGAAGGTGAAATTAAACACTCCGTCTTTGTCAAAATGGCCAGGCAAAAACTGCTCGACCTGAAGGACGCCCTCATGGATTCCATGACCGGCACGGCCAGCGAAACCCTCCGCAATAAAGCCGAAGGCAGCGAAGCCAGCGCCTTTGGCATGCACCAGGCGGACGCCGGCACGGATGCCTACGACCGGGATTTCGCCCTCAGCCTGCTCGCCCAGGAACAGGATGCTCTCTACGAAATCGAAGAAGCCCTCAAGCGCATTAAGGATGGCACCTATGGCGTCTGCGAAGCCTGCAACAAGCGCATCCCCCAGGCCCGCCTCGAAGCCTTGCCTTTTGCCCGCCTGACCATTGACTGCCAGCAGATCTATGAAAAAGAAGTGGGCCCCAACAGCGGCCGCCGCCAGGTCCGCTCCCTCTTCGGCCTCATGGGCTCTGAAGATGAAGATGAGGATGGCGAAGAAGAATCCTCCGATAGTGAAAAAGAGAGTTGAAACTCTGAATCATTGAATTAGACTCCGCCCCCTTTCCACCTTACGAACCTTCCTGTAAAGTCATGCCACGCGATATCATCATCCTCGAATGCACCGAGGCCCGCGCCGAAGGCGCTCCGCCTTCACGCTATGTCACCACCCGCAACAAGAAGAGCGTGCGCACGCCCGGCCGTCTTGAAAAGGTCAAGTTCAACCCCTTCCTGCAGCGCCGCACCAAGCACCGGGAAATCCGCTAACCGGCCCCCAGCCCCAATCCATTACCCGTCATGCAACCCAAGACCACGCAGCGCCTCATCAACTTCCGCAAGCATAACAAGCGCATGCCGCGCCGCCGTTATGACATCAAAGTGGAGATGGTGGATTACAAGCATCCCGACTATCTCGCAAAATTCACCACCGAGACCGGCAAGATCCTCCCCCGCCGCCTCACCGGGATCACCATGTGGCTCCACCGCAAAATCACCCGTGAGATCAAGCGCTCCCGCAGCGTCAACCTCATGCGCTAGGATTTTCCCGGTCCATTGAATCGATTTCCCAATCAGGGGCGTATTTCGGTGCGCCCCTGATTTATTTTGGGACCAGAGCCCCATGGAAGACACGCAAAGCCAACCGGACCACCGGAATGTCCGCCTCCCCCGCGTCGGCATCCGTGGCCTGCGTTATCCCGTCTCCATCCAGCGGCCGGATGGCACCCTGTTCAACACCAGCGGCACCGCCGCCCTCACCACGGACCTGGCGGCGACGGAGCGCGGCACCCACATGAGCCGCTTCGTCAGCCTGCTGCACGAGCACCGCCACGGCATCACCCCCGCAGGCCTCCTCACCATGGCCCGCCAACTGCGCGCCCGTCTCGGAGCCACCGAATCCCAGATCACCCTCCAGTTCCCCTGGTTCATTGAGAAAAAAGCCCCCATCACCGGGCAACCCGGCTTCCTCGACTACCAGGTCACCTGGGACGCCACCATCAGCACCCATGGCATCCCGGAGCGGCTCCTCACTACCGTCATTGTCCCCATCGCCACGCTTTGCCCCTGCTCCAAAGCCATCAGCGAGCGCGGTGCCCATAACCAACGGGGCGAACTCACCCTCACCGTCGCTGGCACCGCCCGCCTTTGGCCGGACGAACTGATCCGCCTTGCTGAGTCCGCCGCCAGTTGCGAACTCTACAGCGTCCTCAAACGTCCCGACGAAAAAGCTGTCACCGAAACTGCCTACGACAATCCCGTCTTCGTCGAAGACGTCGTCCGCAACGCCACCGTCGCCGCCCGCGCCCACCCCGCCATCCACGCCTTCCGCATCAGCGTGGAAAACTTCGAAAGCATCCACCACCACAACGCCTACGCCATGGTGGAGGAAGGCTGGGACAGGGCTCCCCTGGACTGATTGGTTCCAGGGACGCTTGCCCGCTGGCCGTTCAGCAGGAAGACCCCAAAGACGCTTGGTTGACCCACCCCAATGCCTTCCCCGGGAGCGAACAGGTCTCTTGCATAAAGGCTCAATTTCTGCCAATCGTCCCTGATGACCGGGTCGAGTATGAACCCGGTCCTCACACCCTCGCCATCGGCCAGGCTCCTGGCTGGTCCCCCAGCCCGGATGGACTCAGCTGTGCGCTGCAGGCGGTGGATTTCGACGCCACCATCACTTTCCTGAAAGCCGCCGGAGTGACCTTCACGATGGAACCCTTTGAAACTCCCATCTGTCACATGGCCATGGTTTTCGACCCTGCCGGAAATATCATCATCATCCACAAGCGCAAGCCTGGCCACCCTTGATCCCTGAAAAGAAGTTGAGAGTTGCTGGATGAGGGTTGAGAGCAAGCATCTCCAGGCCTTGTGTCACCGGGAGCACACCATTCATTCTTTGGTGGGAGGGTATCAAGATCCCAACGATAGAACTCACACCCACCGGGCCGGAGGACGCTGCCCGCGAAGCGGAACTGAGTGCGCCATCCTGCGTTGTGTGCCATGATTTTATCAGCCCAGGTTCTGTGCAGAAATCTCAATGCATCTTTGCTGGTCCCGACTCAAGCGTATGGCGGGCCGAACTGCCTTAAGCATCCGCAAACCATCCCCGACACTTCGGGCGGCACCTGAACTGAGTAGCACAGCAAGCGCAAAAAGTCCCGTCCGGCCATGACTCTGTGCGCAGTGAATGAATGTCCGGCCAAGCCGAAGGCTGACCACCGCCGCACGCAACGCCTCCGGCGTGGGGGCTGAACCGTCGAGAATCGGGAAGCTGTGGTAGGAGGGAGAGCAGCGGATGACTGACGGCTCAGAAAACTCAGCGGTTAGGTCAACAAGCAATGCCTTGGTCTCCGGGTGGTCCCGAAATGCCAAAGCCATCCTGGCGTCTGCGGCTGTTTCACTAAAAACGTCTTCACGGGGGCGGTTAGGATCCATGTGGGTGCCAGCCAGATAAGTCATCGCGGCAAGCCTTCGTGGCAGTTCGAAGGTGAACACACAAAGAACGATGGCAATGAGCGGACAGCGCATGGGATCAGGAATATGGCGGACCAAAACGTCTGCCCGCCGAAAGTCAAAAGCCTCACCCCACGTGTTGCCGGAGTCTTCCGAGCGTGTCCATGGCCTGCCCGGCGAAATTTAGAAACTCCGGGGAAAGCCGGGGATCGGCGGCGGCGTTTTGCCAGAACGCCAGCGCCATGGGGTAGGCTTCCAGCCAGGCCGTGCGGGCGGCTGGAAGGGGGAGACTGGGACGGAAAACCCGGGGGATGATTTCGCCCTGAGGACCGGGGGCCCAGAGCATGGGGAGCATATCGTAGGCAGGGGCAGGGCGGAAGGGGATGGATTCCTCCAGCCAAAAGGCCAAATTGCCAGGATGCATATCCGTATTTCCGATGAGATCGCCAAAAGCATGCAAGCGGCGCACGGTTGCGGTGCCGGCAGCATCCATCAGTCCGGCGTCCCCGAGTTCCAACGCCTTGGTGGGCCAGTCATGATGAGCGGCCCCGATGGCGGATCCATGCAGGGCTGCCAGGGAAATGACGCCCCGCCGTCCTCCCCTTGGGGTGCGGTCGAAGCGGGGAACTTCGAGAAAGCGCCTGCCACCAGCATCAAGGAGGCGGCAGCCGGGCTGGGCGAGGCTGTTATTTGCCAGGATTTGATGGGCATGGTATTCGCATAGCAACAGATCCCCATAGCGCTGGCCGGCAGCTTGCCCGGGCGGTGGGGAGAATTTGACCAGCACGGAATGGTGGGTGCCGTCTTCATTGAGGAGGGTAGTGAGGAATTTGGGCTGCTCTCCCCCAGCGGAAGATCCTGCCAGGGTGCTGGTGGCAGTGTCGGCCAGTTCCGGGTAGCAACTGGCGGCTGCGGCACGGCTGAGGATCCTGCCTTCGCGCGGAAACAAGACCTGTTGATTGGCTTGGGCGAGACAACTATCCCCCACAATGAGTGACCCGGGGAGGTCCACCCCAGCGGCCTGCAGGAAGATGAGGGTGTCTTCATCACTCCAGGCGATGGGATTCTCCGGGAGGGTGAGGGATCGGGCGTATTTGTGGGCCAGGGCGCGGCCCAGGAAACCCTGGGGACGGATGTCTCCAAGGAAAAACGGGAAACCATCCCAGAGACCTTCGGCGTCGGATAAATGGTGTGCCCAGGCTGGCGGTGATCCCGCCCAAATGATCCGCCAACTCCGGTCCTGCAGCGCTTCCAATTCCGCCCAGAGAGAGGCACGGCCGGATTCATTCATTTGGTAGATCGGCCAGCCGCTCCCAAGATTCCGGACCGGCCGGCGCAGGGCATAGCGGGTATTCCGGGTATTGCCGAGCACGACGAGATCCTTCCCCAATGTTGCCAAAGCCCGCACGATGGTGCTGCGGTTCACCCCCAGTGCGGCAGCCATGGTTGCGGCGGAGACGGGCTCGCGCCGATAGAGGAAAGGAACGAGATTCTCCCGGGTAATCAGTGCAGGGCGAGCCATAATGCCCTGAATAATGCATCAAATAAAACAGTATTCAAGTGCGTGGTTTACCCTTTGAAAATAAGTAAGTTGTTTAATTTTTAGTCTGAATACTGCATCGAATAATGCGTCAAATACGGATTCAAATCAGGCTTGTGCTTTTGAAGAGGCAGGTCACTCCGCCGCCAAAGGGACAAGCGGCAGGGATGGGACAGACTAGCCTGTGCTCCGTTCGTGGGCGGGCGGTAGTGGTGATTTTGACGCTGATGCCGGCGGGCAGGGCGGTGAAGGTGGCTTCGCAGTCTGTGGTCAGGCGGCTATCGGCGGGGTCTTTGGTAGTGGCGTTGCTATTGCTGGCGGTATTGTCTGTCCGCCCCCACTCCGGAAGCCCCGCAAGTGCTGGTGGTGCAGGCGTGGCATCTGGCCGGGCTCGTCTCTGTGGCAATCACGCCCGGCCTCTACTTCTGGGCCGGCACTCTGCGCAACCAACTGGAGAGCGATGGCTTTTCCGGCGAAGCCGACAAGCGAAGCACGCTGCGGAACATCAAGGCGCCACCCGCGCGGTGCTCACGACTTATACGATGGCGTGCGGCATCGTGGCATTTGCTAAGGCTGCCGAGTGGAAGTGGGCGCAGTTCACGGTGCAATTCCTCCCGTAATGTTGTCGGGTTTTCAATGCGATTTACCAAGTCACAGTGCGAAAAGTAGATTACGATTGTCAAGCAAAGGCACTTTGGCTATTCATCTGACAAATGATGCCTTCCCTCCATCAACTGCTCGCCTGCGCATTAACTGCAACCCCCGTTTTGGCGGCGAAGGTTTATTACATCAATCAGCCGGAAGGAACGCCCGGCACCGGGGCTCCCGGCATCATCCAGGTGGTGAATCCGGACGGCACAGGGCATGGGGCCCACTATACCATGGCGGCGGTGTCGGACCTGCGGGGGATCGCGGTGGACCCGGAAAATAACCGGTTGTTTTTCGCCTACTGTGAGCTGGCTGGGTGCGTCAACCCCTCTCAGGTTTCCCTGCGCACCCTGCCGCTAAATCTTTCCCCCGGCGGGGCTGCTCCTGTCTCCATCCTGGCGCTCCCGGATGGGACTCCGGGCAGTGCGGTAAATCCGGTGAGTGATATGGAATACGACCGCACCCGGCAGCAGGTTTATTTTGCCCAGGCCGCCACCCGGATACTCAGGCGGTGTGACCCCTCCGGCAGCAATCTGACTACCGTCCTGACACACCCTGGCCAGGGAGTGGCCTTGCGCGATTGGGGCCCCTATTTCTTTGGCTTGGATTTGGTAAACCGTAACGCCTACTGGGCGGTCGTCACCACCTCTGGAGATACTTTTACCGGCTATTCCAAAGGGTCGCTGGACGGCACCGTGGATAGCAATTTCTCACTGGTTACCCCCTCCCGCACCCGGGACATCGCGGTGGACCCCTACGACCCCGCAGGCCCCCGGCTTTATTGGAATGACCGGCAAAATGGCGCGGTCTATACCCGCCTGGCCTCTGGGGGTCAGGTGCTCACGGTTGCCAGTGGGATGAATGCGCCCCACGGGCTGGAACTCGATCTTCTGGCACGGAAAGGCTACGTGTCCGACACGGGGAAACGCGGCAACGGATCCCAGGCCAGCTCGCACCGGGTGGTGCGCTTCAGCTTGGACGGCACCAGTCCGATGGAGTTCCTCTCACCCGCCAGTGCCACCGCAGAACCGTGGGATCTGGCGCTGGACCTTTCCTCAGTTTCCTTCGCCGATTGGAAGCGCCGCTTTTTCGCTCAGGGTGCCACGAATACGGGCCTGCAGGATGACCCTGATGGCGATGGTCTGACCAATCTTGCTGAGTATGCCTTTTTTTGCAGCCCACTGCATCCCGACGCCACAAAAGCCACCCGGGTTCTGGAGGTTCAGGGAGGCACTTTCCGCGTCGCCCTCGCCCGTCGGACGGATTTAAACATCCGCGTCGAGTTCTCGCGCGATCTGTCCGTGTGGCATTGGAATGGCGATCCTTCCGGCCTGACCTATCTGAATTTTTCCGCCCCCCAGCCGCGCGATGAAGACAGTCAATGGTTCACCATCACCCCCGCCATGGCCGGTGTGACCCGCTTTTACCTGCGGGTGACCGCGCAGTCCTAGCTCAAAACAGGGCTAAAGGCTATTTTGCGGAACCGGCTTCCTCCTGGAGCAGGACAAAAACCCCTCTCTTGTTCCCCACCACCACATCCGGGCGGCCGTCCCCATTGATATCACCAGCCACCACCTGGGTGCCGACGCCGGAGTTATGATCGATGCGGTGCGGGATGTATTGCACAAGGCGCCCTCCCGTTTCAGTTCAAACCAATACAGCACGTCTTGGTGGACCTGCGCGAGGTGGGAGCATCCTGGCGGACGGTTTTTTTGAAAGCGGTGTCATTCGGGAGTTTTTGTCCGACAGCGTTGTTTGCGCGAAAAGCCGATTTGGCGATGTCCAAACGCACTGGTCCGGCGTAGAGAGGAGCAATGATCACCTACGCCCACTTTGCCGGAAAGATGTCCGCGTTTTTTCAGGAACTGGCGGCAAACCAAAATCGCGAATGGTTTCACGCGAACAAGGCCCGTTACGAAGCGGAGGTGCGGGATCCGTTGCGGGCTTTGCTCGCGGACCTGAACGGGGAATTGGCCAAGCGCGGAGTGCCGCTGGCTTGCGATCCGGCGAAGGCCATCTTGCGCATCAATCGCGATCTGCGTTTTTCCCATGATAAAAGCCCATACAAAACGAACATCGCCGCCTGTCTCTACCACGGCGGGGTGAAGGATTCCGGCGGGCCGCTCTACCTGCACTTTTCACCGGAGGAAATGTTCGTGGCGGCGGGTTTTTACGGGATGGAACCCGCTGCGTTGAAGGAAATGCGCCAACGCATTGCCAAAAAACAGACCGAATGGCTCGCGGTGGAGGAAACGTTGGCGAAAGCCGGTTATGCCCTCTCGGAGGAGCAAACCTTGAAGCGTTTGCCGAAGGGTTTCGCAGCGGAAAAAGTCCCCGCTGTGGAAAAGGCCTTGCGGCTGAAATCCTACACGATCCATCAGCCGCTCCTGGCCAAAGAGATGGGGCAGAAAAATTTGGTGAGCCGCCTCGCCGACTTCGCGGAGACCGCTCTGCCGCTTCTGGAATTTGGCTGGAAAGCGGTTTAGGAATCGCCGATCCCGGACGGGCAATAATAACCACACTGCGGGGCCTGCCCGGCGATCCAGGCTTTCTGCTGGGAATGCGATCCATCCGGGGAGAGGCCCTTGATGGAGGTGATAGCTTTGCCGACGGCCGCGCCTGCGGTGGAGTAGTTGCAGGATTTTTCTGCCTCGCCATTGACCATCACCAGGATGCCTCTAACTAATCTTAGATTCGGAAATAGAAGCCACGGATTTCAGATTACACAGATAATATAGGGTTAGAGCGCCGGCTTGATTCACCCACTGAGTGAGTCGGTTTTTTTCCAAAGCATTGGTAATTCGTGTGTTCCGCGAAATCCGTGGTTCCGACTGCTGTTTTTAGGCTAATGCGTCAGTGAAGCTTGAGGCGGCGGGCGGCTTCGGGGGGGAGGGTGAGACCCGGCAGGATGGCCGCCGCTCGCGCAGGATCGTCGGATTGCCAACGGCGGAGGACGGAGACGAGTTGATCCGTTTGGGCCGCCGGATCGCTGATAGCGGAAGCCAGAGCGAGAGCGGCTTTGGGATCGGTTTCTTCCAGGATGCCGCTGGCCGTGACGCGGAAGGCATCCCCATCGGGGCCAGGTGGCTGAAGGGCGATCCATTGTTGAAGTTTGTCAGGATTGGTGATGGTCCAGGTGCGGATGGTGTTATCAAGGGCGGTCTGTTGTTCCGGCGAGTCAGGGAGGGAGAGCACCCAGGTGACCGCTTTTTCGGGCTCCATGCCGGCCCAGGTCTGGGCGATGGCGGGGATGGCGCTTTCCCGGATTTCGCCAGGAGGGAAGGCCTCTGCCCAGGAGCTGGCGGCCGCAGGATCAGCGGTGCCCCAAATGGATAGAAGGGCAGTGGCAGAATAGGCCGCCGTTTTGGGATCCAGGGTGGTAATCCAGTGGGCGGTGGCCGTGGGATCCTGCTGGGACCATGAGCTAACCACGGCATCGACAAGACCGTCGCCCCCGGGTTGGGTGGCCCGGGCTTTGACCCAGGCGGCGGCTTCGACAGGCGATTCTTCCGTCCATTCAGCGGCGAGGGAGAGAAGGGCAGAGTCGCGTCTGGTTTTGTCAGTCAGCTGACCGGCCCAGGCGGCCGCAGCATGGGGGTCGGTGGCCGCCCAGGTGTTCATGAGACTGGACAGGGCCCCCTCGCCGGTGATGCCTCCGGGGAGGGTGGCGACCCAGGCAGCGGTGGCGGTGGGATTTTGTGCAGCCCACTGGGTGGTGATAGCCGCGAGAGATGGGGCGGCGGCAGGAGCGTGGAGGTTTTTCAAGGCCCAGGCTCCAGCGGCGGCGGGATCCGTGGCAGCCCATCCGGCACAGGCGGCAGCAGTGCCTTCTGACAAAAGGGTGCCAGCGGGCAAGGTGGCCGCTTTGGCGAGAGCGCTGGCGGGATCGCGGAGCGCCCAGGCTTCCAGCAGGGCAGCGAGGAATACCGCGCGGTCCGCGAAATTGGTGATGGTTTGACCGTTGGCCCAGGCCTTTTCGGGATCTTCGGCGGCAAGGCGGCGGGCGAGGTCCCGGAGGGCAATGTCACGGTCCGTGACGGTAACGGTGCGGAGAGCATCAGTCAGGCTGCCAACGGCAGGAGTGTTCGCTCTGCCGGAAGCCAGAGGCAGGGCAGGAGTGACAGCCGGGGCCTTTTGATTGACAGCGGGCGGTGTGAAATAGAGGGCACCGATGATCGCATGCATGGTCAGAGCAAGTCCAGCGCCAGTGGCAGCGGCTGAAAGGAGGGCGATACAGGAGGTGGCCATAAAAGCGGGGAAATGGAGTGGATGGATAGGATGAAGCCGGGCACCGCCGCCTGTGGGCAGCGGCACCCGGCCATGCATGGGATTTGTTGTCGGAGGGTGCCTGTGATTCAGGGGGCAGGAACGACGGGGGGAGTGGGAGGGGTGACGTCATCGTCGTCATCGTCATCGTCGTCGTCATCGTCGTCATCGGTATCGGCGATGCCGTCTTGGTCGTCGTCGTCGGCCTTGCCGTCGCCGTCCTCGTCGT
The DNA here is from genome assembly GCA_945900785.1 of Akkermansia muciniphila. GTDB lineage: Bacteria > Verrucomicrobiota > Verrucomicrobiia > Verrucomicrobiales > V1-33 > CAIZWU01. The sequence continues at coordinate 6,363 of CAMDJM010000031.1, read as the reverse complement.
CGTCAGCGGCACCGACATTGTCATCACCGTCAACGTCGTCATCATTGGCGTTGTCCAGGCCATCGCCGTCGATGTCCGTTTCATCAGGCGCGTCGTCGTCTTTGCCATCGCCATCGATGTCCGTTTCATCAGCCGCGTCGTCGTCTTTGCCATCGCCGTCGATGTCCGTTTCATCAGCCGCGTCGTCGTCTGTGTCATCGCCGTCGATGTCCGTTTCATCAGCCGCGTCGTCGTCTTTGCCATCACCGTCGATGTCGGTTTCAGCGGCGGAGTCGTCGGCCTTGCCGTCGGCATCAATGTCCGTTTCGGCAGAGGAGTCGTCGGCCTTTTCGTCGCCATCAAGGTCGGTTTCAGAGGCAGAGTCGTCGGCTTTGTTGTCGCCATCAATGTCGGTTTCGGCGGCGGAGTCGTCGGCCTTGCCGTCGCCGTCAAGGTCGGTTTCAGCGGCGGAGTCATCGGTCTTGCCGTCGCCGTCGATGTCGCGCTCAGCGGCAGAGTCGTCGAGGAGACCATCGCCGTCGATATCAGTTTCGGCAGGGGCGTCGTTATTCAAGCGGTCACCGACGTAGCGGCCTTTTAAGCGACCACTGCGGGACACTCCGCCATCGACATTGCTGTCGCGTCCATTAGGGAGGCCGTCATTGTCCACGTCAGGATCAATGATGTTGGGGATGCCATCGCCATCAAGGTCAGGCCCGGAGGATGATCTGGCGTGGGCGGAGATGGCCGTCAGGGCAGCCATGACGGCTACGGTGAGGGCGGTGCGGCGGTAGCACGCCGTGGTCTGGAGGATTCGTTTTTTCATGGGATAGTTGTTTCGTTGATAGTTCCGGTTGCCCGGTTTTCTGGAGGTTGGCTGTCCGGCAGAATCCGCTGCCGGGCGGTTTGGTGTGATTCCTTCCTGTGAAGGGGCGCACCGGATCTCCCCGGCAGCGGATCCGGGAAAAAATGGGATAGGGAAAAACCAGGTGAAGTCAGGGTTTTTCGAGCCGCAGGCGCGTGAAGCGCCGGTTGCTTCCGGGAGCGGGGTCTTGAATTTCGACCCATTCCCAGGTGGCGGAGAGTGGCGTGGTGGTTTCGATGGGGGAAAGTGCGGTGGCCAACTGGAGGGGATCCGGACCAAACTGGGGTTGATAGGCCAGCCCCGGCTGACTGACGGCCCGGCGGCGGAGGTAGCCAAGGGTCAGCACCGGGACACCACCCGGATAGCCAAGTGTGACGGCAGGCAGGGTGCCCAATCCGGATCGGGTCAGACGTTGAAGAGGCTGACCGGAGCGGAACTCCGGGGTGTTGACCCGGTTGGCAGGCTGGGTGGCGGGTTCCACGATGAGGAAGCAGGGGCCTCCGGCACCTTCGAATCCATTGACCGAGATCTGATAGGGCGTGCCGGCGGCTGCTTCTAACCTCACCCGGCTACTGGTGGTGGGAGTGGAAGAAAGGGGATCATCGTCATTGCCGGCCAGGCGGGTAAGTGCGGTCAGTGAGTTGCCGCGGAAGATGGAGAGCTGGGTATCGACCGGGCTGCCGGTGGTGCGGACGTCATACCAGCCGGTGGCAGAGGCTGTCCAGGTCCACCAGATGCTGCGGGTGGCACTGCTGCCAGCCGCTGGGCCGGGTTCGCCGGGTTCCGCCGTGGCTTCCACCGTGGTGCCGGCCACAGGGAAGGCAGCCCCGGTGAGATTGGTGCGGGTGGCAAAGGAATCATTCACTGGACTGGCGGCCGGAAAGACCGTGGTCAGGGACAGGAGCGGGAAAAAGCTGGAAGTTCGGGGCAGCATCGCGGATAGGAATGTGAAATTTCCGGGGTCTTTTTCGTTCAGGTTTCAAGGGCCGGCGGGCGGCCCGGGACTCGTCCCTGACAGGTGGACGGTTCCTGATTTTTCGACGGTAATGGGCTGATGGGCCGCATCAAAATTGAGCAGCGCTTCGTTGGGATCGTTGGGATCGGCCAGGAAGCGGAGCATTCCTACCGTTTTATCTCCATCCTCTGCGACCAGGATCTGCCCCCGGATGGTGCCGGCAACCCTGACATCATAGAGCCCCGGGGCGAGATCCTGAACTTCCAGGCTGAGCGTGGATTCTCCTGAGGAGGAGAGGGAGAGTTTGATCTTTCCTTCCGCATGGGCGGCGGCGGCGGGGCTTAGGGAGAATTCAGATTCCCAGGACTGATCAGAGCCTTCTGCCGAGGGGGTGGGGGCTGAGCCCTGGAACCACTCCGCGCTGCCGCTGAGAATGCTAACGGTCAGCCCGGCAGGGTTGAAGTCCAGGAGCAGCTCACCGGGGTCATCCGGGTGGGTATCAAAGGCAAGCTGGCCATCACTGTCGCCGGAACCGATGGTGATGGAGCCACGGGGCACCGTGCCGACCAGGACGGCGTAACTGCCGGGGGTGAAGTGTTCAGCTTTGACGGCGAACCGGGCGGTGCCGGAAGAGCGCAGGTGGATCTGGGCGCGGGCCGAGGCGTTGGAGGGAGCGGCGTTGGTGCGGGTCAGCTGGTTGGTCAGCTTTTGCTCGCCGGGCCGGTCCGGGGAGCCGTCATCGTTGTCGCTGATGCCGTCGTTATTGTCGTCGTCATCTTCAATGTCACTGCGGCCATCGCCATCGCGGTCGTCATCCAGGTCATCCTGGATCCCATCGCCATCGTGGTCATTTTCGGCGAGGTCGCCATTGTTGCGGCCATCGCCGTCGCTGTCCATTTCGGCGGCATCATCGTCATCGTAGCCATCGCCGTCGATATCATCTTCGTCCAGCATGTCGTCGTTGCGGCCATCGCCGTCGATGTCCTTTTCGGCCGCAGCATCATCTTCCCGGCCATCGCCATCAATGTCGAGTTCGGAACTGGCGTCGTCCGCTTTACCGTCCCCATCGATATCGCGTTCGGCGAGGGAACCGTCGGAAAGTTCGTCACCGTCGATGTCCTTTTCGGCGGGGTTGGCGTTATCAAGGTGGTCCCCGAGGTATTTTCCGATGAAAGGACCACTCCTGGCGATTCCGCCGTCGATGTTATCGTCGAGGGCATTGGGGAAGCCGTCGTTGTCGATGTCAGGGTCGACGATGTTGGGGATGCCATCCCCATCCAGGTCAGGAGCCGTGCCCGCCGCATGGAGTGGCCCCTGCAGGAGCAGGGCCAGGACCGCGAGGGCGGCTCCGGTGCGGAAGGTTGATAAGGGGGTGAGGCTCATGGCAGGCGTTGGATCGGAATACCGGCACTATAGACTGATTCCAGGCAAAACAGCAAATCGATTAGAGTAACGGAACGTAAGGAATTGCCGGAAGGCGGTTTCATCGGGGGAAATCAGGGGACATGGCGGGTGATCCGGAGGCGGACGAAGCGTTTGGCGGTGGTGGCAGGGGCGGCAGAATCCGTGAGGGTGACGGACCGCACGGCGGAGCCGGAGCCATCGCCGGTGATGGGGCTGGATCCCGTAAAGGGTTGACCCTGAGCGCTTAAGGCGATGATTTGCCACGGCAGGGAAAGATCCGGGGAGGCTTCGAAAGCGATATCGAGATCATTCCTCAGCGGATTTCTGGAAAAATGCAGGCTGAGGTGGGGATTCTCCGGAAGACCGGTCCATTCCGGTGTGAGGGGAGGATCTTGCGTGAGGGGGGAAGTGTTGAGGGCGTATTCCGCGAGGTTGGGAAGCCCATCCTGATCCGGATCAGCGGGATCGGTGGTTTGTTCCGGCGGAGTGTTGGAAAACGTGTCTTTTTGCCAAAGTTCGAACCCGGTGGGAGGCCGCACCCGGAAGAGGACGCCGCCGCCCCCACTGCCGCCGCCAGGCAGGGCTCCGTAGGCCCAGCCATCGGATGAAGGCGTAAGGCCCCCAGCTGCGGGTTGAGCCAGATTGGAAGGGCTGGCGGCGCGCCCGGGGGACGCTCCGGAGGCTCCGGTGAATTCCGCGAGGCACCGGGTGGACCCATTGGGAAATAGCTGATAGACAGTGCCGTCATTGGTGGCTCCCCCGCTGGTGGTCAGGCCGTAGAATGAGCCATCGGCGGCCAGCGAAAGAACGCCGGGACCAATCCCAGGCAGGATGCCGCTGGTTCCAGTGAAGGCAGCAAGGGTTGTCAGGACGCCGCCCGGAGTCAGGGAAAAAATGGTGCCGGCATCCTCCGGGCCGCCCGCACTGGTAGTGCCATGGAGGAGACCATCCTTCAAGGTCAGGCCGCCCCCCGGCTGGCGGGCTCCCGTGAGGGGAAACTCCAGCAGGACGGTGTAAACGCCGGCCGGCGTCAGGCGGAAAACGAGGCCTTGGTCAGCGGCTCCGCCATGGGTGCAGACGCCATAGAAATTTCCGTCAGGACCGGCCGCGAGCGGAGCGCGCGGCCTGGTGCCCCGGGCGGCTCCGGACATTCCGGTGAGATTGACCAGGCGCGTGCGCAGGCCAGCTGGGGTCATTCTAAAAAGCGTGCCGTTGGACGTGCCGCCACCTTCGCGGGCGACGCCGTAGAAGTTCCCGTCCACCCCCAAAGTCAACGGTCCTTCGGCAGCAGCTCCCTGGGGATTGGTGTGTTGATTCAAGGTCGTGATCACATCGCCGGTGAAGCGGAAAAACGTGCCCCGGTCGCTGGTGCCGCCAGCTGCGGTGACGCCAAAAAGTCCGGCCGCCGTGCGCGTCAGGGCACCCGCAGGCTGATCCCCCGCCGTGCCACCGAGGATGGCGGCGACGCCAGGAAAAGCGCTTCCGGTTTGCCTGACCAGGGTGCCGCCGCCGCCCGGTCCCCCTGCCGCCATCGGTATGATCCAGGAGCCGGCTCCATCTGCCACCGGAGCCCCGGCGGGAGCCCAACCCAGGCTTCCGCTGCATTCTGCGAGGCGCGTGTAAATACCAGCCGCTGTCATACGGAAAAACCCGCCATCCTGCCTTGGACCGCCAACGCTGGTGGCTCCGTAGAAATTGCCATCCGTCCCCGGGATCAGAGCACTAACAGGATAGGCTCCAGGTTTGGTTCCGGTGCTGCCGGTGAGTTCTGTCAGGACGGAAAAGGCCCCACCGGTGCTGCATTGGAAAATGACGCCCCAGCCGCCCGCGCCGCCCTGGGACGAGGTGCCCAGCAGCACATGGCCCGGACCAAGGGTGAGGGCTGCGGCTGGCGCGGAGCCGTCCGTATCGAGGAAGGAATGCAGCACACCGATCTCTCCGGCTGGGGTTACTTTAAAAATGGTGCCGAATCCCTGGGCTCCACCTGCCGCGCAGGTGCCGTATAAATTTCCGTCAGGATGCCCGAGCAACCCTGCCCGGGGTTTCGTGCCGGTGGCTGCGCTGAACTGCACCAGGGGAAGAAATCCGCCCGCCGGCGTGAGCCGGAAAATGGTGCCCAAATTCGCTGCCCCACCCCCTTGCGTCACCCCGTAGCGGAGGCCGCCCGCCTCCGCCAGCGCTCCGACGGGGAGGCTGCCAGGCAGTGCCCCCGCATTGCCGGTAAAATCCCCCAGACCCGTCACCCCCCCGGCCGGACTCATCCGGAAAATGGTCCCGAATCCCCCGGCTCCACCCGCTTGGGTGGTGCCGTAGTAGTTTCCGTCAGCATGAAGGCTCAAACCGTTGGGACCGGATCCGGGAGCCACTCCACCGGGTCCCGTGAAGGCCACCTTGCTTGCAAAACCCACCCCCGGCCCGAAGCGGTAAACGGTGCCAAAATCCCCGGCTCCGCCGCTGGGCGTGGTGCCCCAGAGCGCACCATCGTATCCCGTGACCGGCGCGGCCAAGGGGGCCCGGCCGGGGGCTGCGCCGCCCGTTCCGGAAAAAGAAACCACCGTTTCCAAATCTCCCGCAGGAGTCAGCCGGAGGATCGCTCCGGCATCTGCGGCACCGCCCGCCGGGGCCACGGTGAAAAACGATCCATCCGCCTGCGGGATCAACGCCGCCTGCGGCTGCACGCCCGGCCGGTTCAGCTCAGCCAGCACTTCAAAAACGCCATCCGCCGCCAGCGTGGTGGGCACAGAGGCGGAAGCCAGGGCTGCCATGGCTACGAAAAAAAAAGCGCGGGGAAACGTCACGGGCGAAGAAATACTCTGGCTCAGTCTATTTCGAAGCGGTCCGCTGCGCCAGTTCGGAATGCAGAGCGGCGGATTACAGGTTCGTAACAGTCTGTTACGCGATCAGACTTGGCCTTTTCCGGGTCCTGCTCTAGAGTGTCCCTTCTGACTTTGAAACTTCCCCGCAATGGCACCCCCCTGGCAAACTGCCTGCTTTTGGCAGGCGGGATCCTTGTGGGCTACGGGGCCGGCCACTGGCGTTCCTTCCAAGGCCTTGATACTGAGAGCCAAACGGTGGCAGCCGCGCCCTCCCGCCGGTTGCCTCCTGCCACGCCACCAGAGCCCGCTGGCGCGCCGGAGCAGCAGAATCCGAAAAAATCCGC
>CAMDJM010000030.1 GCA_945900785.1 Akkermansia muciniphila | reverse complement strand
CGGGGGGGCGAATCCTGAGCGCCCTTGGTCGAGGCAGACGTCCTCGCAAGAGGTAAAACTACTGACTGGAGAGCCGGGTGCGGGAAATCCGCCTGTCCGGTTCGGAGGGAGGGGTGGCGCAAACCAATACGCCATCCCTACCCCCTATCCAGTGGACGGCCTATACCCAAGGCCTGGAAGGCCTTGCTACGGTGCGCCGGACCTGCCCGGTTGGTTTGGCAGGAATGCTTCAATAGCGGGCGATGCCGGGATCCACTTCGAGGGACCAGCCTTCGATCCCGCGGGCCATGCTCCAGACGTGGCGGTAGCCTTTTTGGCGCAGGAAGAGGGTGGCTTTGGCGCTGCGCATGCCGTGATGGCAGTGGATGACGAGGTGTTCCTGCCGGTCTGGCAGGGCCGCAGGGTATTTTTCGGCGAAGGTGGACAAAGGGAGCAGCGAGGCCCCGGGGAGGTGGGTGAGGTCCCATTCCTCCGGCTCGCGGCAGTCGATCAGGCGGAAGGGGCTGCCGGAAGCCTGCAGGGCAGCCACGGCTTCAGGCTCGATCTCGATTTCCCCGGGATCGGGCCAGGACAAGGTAACATTCATGGGCAGGGCAGGGCAGACAGCAGGAGAGGAAGGAACTACTCGATGGTGACAGGGGTGCCGAGGGAGACGCTGTCGAAGAAGATTTCCGACATGTGCTCCGGCATGCGGATGCAGCCGTGGCTGGCGGGGTAGCCTGGCAGGAAGCCGGCGTGCATGCCGATGCCGTCATTGGTGAGGCGCATGAAGTTGGTCATTTTGGCTCCTTCGTATTTGGTGCCCGGGGGAAGCCTGTCTTTTTTGATGTCGACTTCGGCGTCCACCACGTTCCCCGCGTCGTCCACGGCAGCTCCGTAGCGGCTGCTCTTATGCCATTTATTTTTCTGAATGATGGAGAAGCGGCCCGCAGGGGTGGTGTGGTTGGCATCGCCAGTGGAGAGCCAGGATTTGCCGATCAACTGATCGCCCCGGTAGAAATAGGCGGTTTGCTCGGCTCGGTTGATGCGGATGCGGGCGGGGCCATTGCCGGCGCCGCCTTCCCAATAGCTGATCACATCCGGCGGGGCTCCCGGGGCTTCAGGGGCACCTGGCGCGGAGGTGCCGCGGGCACTAGGGTCATAATAAAGGGTGCCATCCGCCCCGCGGACGATACCGGGAGGCATTTGCTGGGTGGGGGCGAGTTGGCGGCAGTTGCTTAACAGAAGGGCAGAGGCCAGCGCACTGGCGGCAGTGAGGAATCGGGTCATCGTCTTTGGGGTATCTTTGGGGGGAGCGGTTTCCATACCCCTGAAATGCACCGCGTCCATTGAATTTCTGCATGAGGGAGTGAAACTGCCCGATGGAAATCAGGGAATTTGCCCAGCGTGTGTTGCTAGCGGACACTTTGGAGGAAAAACTGGCCGCGCCTCCGGTGGGGCTGCTGACGGATCAGGAGCCGGGCCATGTCCACCGGCTGCCGGATCTGCCGGGCCGGCCGGTGGGGCTGCATTTCTCGCAAAAGGGGGAACGCGCCCGCTTGCCTCTGCTGGGGGAGCTGCATCAGCCGGAAGCCCGGGCGGTGCTGCTGCATGCCTTCGCCAATCACGAACTGCTGGCCGTGGAGCTGATGGCCCTGGCGCTTCTGAAATTTCCGGAGGCCCCGCCTGCCTTCCGCCGGGGGCTGGTGCACACCCTGCGGGAGGAACAGGAGCACACCCGGCTCTACATGGCGCGCATGGCGGCCGGGGGGCTGTCGCTGGGGGATTTGCCGGTGAATGGCTTTTTCTGGAATAGCATCTCAGGCATGGGGACGCCGCTGCAGTATGTCAGCCACCTCAGCCTCACTTTTGAGCAGGCGAATCTGGACTACGCGCAGCATTACGGGCAACTGTTCCACCGGATTGGCGATACGGAGACGGGCGATCTGCTGCAGCGGATCTATCAGGATGAAATCGCCCATGTCGGCTACGGCCTGAAGTGGTTCCGCCGCTGGAAGGATCCCGCGCAGGACGATTGGGACGCCTGGCAGGACACCATGGCGTTTCCGTTATCGGCGGCCCGGGCGAAGGGCAATGCCCCCTTTAACCGTGAGGGCCGGCGCCGGGCGGGATTCAGTGAGGACTTTATCGGTGCCCTCGATCTCTTCTCCCATAGCCGCGGCCGCACGCCCTGGGTGGGAGTCTTCAATCCAGCAGCGGAAGCCTGCGCCCTGACCCAGGATCCGGCCACCGCCCGCCGGGAAACCACCACGGATACCCTCGCCCGGGACTTGGATCTGCTGCCGCTCTTCAGCCTGAATGCGGAGGATGTCGTGCTGGTCCGGCGCCTGCCCGGCGCGGATCACTTGCGTCGGCTCCGGGCCTGTGGCGTGGCCCTGCCTCAGTTTGAACTGCTCACGCCCTCCGGCACCCTGGCCGCTGCTTCCCCCCTGCGCACGCGCAAGCTGGGCCGTCTGCGCCCATGGGCTTGGTCGGCGGATGCTGCCGCGCTGCTCCAACCCCTCCTGGAAAATGCTGGAGAAGCCGCTTACGCCAGCGTGCCCTGGGATGGGGAAATCCGGGAACTCTACAGCAAGGCCACCGGAGCCGCCGCCGCCCGCCGGCTCGCAGAGTCCCACGGTTTTCCTGACGAAACCTGGGGAGCCCTGGCGCAGGATGAAGCCGCCGTGCACGCCGCCCTGGCGGCCTTGGCGCGGCAAGGCCACCAGCGGGCTTGCCTGAAGGCACCGTTCGGCATCGCCGGACGGGGGCTCCTCCAGGTGCGCACTCAGGGCCTGACCGGGCGCGACCTCACCTGGCTGCGCCCCATGCTGTTCCAGCAGCAGGCGGTGGTGGTGGAACCCTGGCTGGACCGGGTGGCGGATTTTTCCTGCCAATATGAACTGACGCCCGGCAGCCTGCCCAGGTTCAAAGGCCAGGTGCGGCTCTACAACGATGCCGGCGGCCGCTTCCTCGCCTGCGGAGCCGCGCCCTCCTTCACCCGGCTGCTCCCTCCGGAAGCCGCCCGCTGCCTTCATGCCAGAGGCGCGGAAAAACTCTACCAGGAAACCCTGCCACAACTCCTCGCCACCCTGCCCGGCCTGTCCCGGCTGTATGGCAGTCTCGGCATTGATGCCTTCCTTTACCGCACGGATTCCGGGGAAGTCCGCCTCCGGCCCCTCGTGGAAATCAACCCCCGCACTACCATGGGCCGTGTCACCCTGGATCTGCGCCGCTGGGTCGATCCCTCAAAAAACAGCCGCTTCCGCATCGCCCACCGCCGCGCCATCCTGGCAGAAGGCCACGCCTCCCTGGCCGCCTGGGCCCGGCATCTCCAAGCCCAATCGCCACCCCAACTGGCCCCCACTTCCTCCGGCCAGCGCCTGGTCAGCGGCACCGTCGTCCTCAACGATCCCGCCTGCGCGGAAGCCTTCCTCGGGATCCTCACCATCGGATTGGAATAAAATGCCCGGGAGGATCCGGGCGCGGCTCCACCACGCCAGGCAGCGCTCCAGCCTGCCCGCGCCAGGGGTGACGATATCCTTCCGCTTGGTCCCTTGAATTCCCATAGGCTGCGCCTTATCCGGCAGGATGGAGGAAACGGAACCGCAACTTACCCAACAGCACCTGATCGACGCCCTCGGGCAAGGAGAGGAGGATTTGGCGCGTGAACTGGTTCCGCAACTGCATGCCGCTGACCTTGCGGCGGCCTATGAAGCCCTGCGCGGGGAACCTGCCGAGGTGCTGCTCTCCCTTATTCCGGAAGAGCGCCTCGCGGATTTTGTCACCCAGTTGCCGCTGACGGATGCCGAGGAAATTCTGATCGGCCTGCCGGATGACCGCCTGAGCAAGGTCCTGGATGACATCCCGGACGACATCCTCGTGGACGTGCTCCAGGAAATGCCGGCGGAATACCGGGGCCATGCCTTTCATCTGTTGTCCGAGTCCCGGCGCAAGGCCGCGCGGGAATTGTTAAAATTCCCGGATGACTCCGCCGGCGGCAGGATGACCACCGCCTTTGCCTCGGTCAGGGAAAACATGACCATCCGGGAAGCCATTGAAGCCTTGCGCGGCATTGCCGAAGAGACGGAAATCCTCTCCCGGATTTATGTGGTGGATGATGAAGGCCTGCTCCTTGGAAAAATCCGCCTGCGCGACCTCACCTTCAACCGCCGCTCCACCCATATCCAGGAGCTGAACGACCACGACACCCGCGCCGTGCTGGCCAATGCGGACCAGGAAAAAGCGGTGAGGATGATGATGAAATATGATATGGTGGCGCTGCCCGTGCTGGATGAGGATGGGCGGCTCCTCGGCGTTATCACCCACGACGACGCGCTGGACATCCAGCAGGAGGAAAATACCGAAGACATCGAACTCCAGTCCGGGATCAGCGGGGAAAACACCGACGAAACCTATCTGAACACCACCGTGTTCAACCAGGTCCGCCGCCGCATCGGGTGGATCATCTCCCTGGCCTTCATCGGCCTTATCTCCGGCACCGTGATGTATTCCTACCAGGGCCAGATCAGCAGCCTGTTTGCCCTCACGATCTACATGCCCATGATTGTGGCGGCCGGGGGAAATACCGGTGGCCAGGCCAGCACCATGGTGGTGCGCGCCATGTCCCTGGGGGAGCTGGATGCCGGCTCCGTCCTGCGCGTGGCGTGGAAGGAACTGCGCATCGGGCTCATCATGGGCGGCTCGGTCGCCCTTGCCATGGTCCTGCAAATTTACTTCCTGCGCCCCGCCAGCATTCAGGTCAAACCGGAACTGCTCCTCGGCTTTGCCGGCACCGTCGGCCTCGCCCTGCTGGTGCAAATGACAGCCTCCACCCTGATCGGAGCCCTCCTGCCCCTCGGCGCCCGCGCCATAAAACTGGACCCCGCCGTGATCGCCAGCCCGGCCATCACCACCATCGTGGACGCCACCGGACTGCTCATCTATCTGAATCTGGCCAAAGCCATCCTGCCGTTATGAACCAGTTCCACCCGGAGCCCCCGGCCGTCCTCCCTTTCCCGAAAAGCCGGAAAAGCCCAGCGCTTGAATATCGAGGTTGATGTGGTCCGGGGAAGCGGCAGTTTTGGAGATGCGTGTCTATATCGAGACCACCATTCCAAGCTACCTCACCTCCTGGCCGTCGCCTCAGGTTATTCATGCCGGGCACCAGATCAGCACCCATGAGTGGTGAGACAATCACCGTCAGAACTACGGGCTTTACACGTCGCTGGTGACACAGCAGGAAGCGGCCAGCAGGGATCCTGTGGCTGCACAGCGAAGGCTGGATTCGCTCCTGGGCATTCCCATGCTGGCGATCACGCCGGAATGCGAGGTGATCGCGGAAGCTATCCTTGCGTCGGGACTGATCCCTGCGAAGGCGGATCGTGATGCATTGCACATCGGAGTGGCGACGTTTCACCGGATGAACCTGCTTTTGACTTGGAATATCCGCCACATTGCAAATGCCCATGTGCGCGAAGATTTGCGTGTGCTCATCGCATCTCTGGGCTACACTCTCCCCACGATCTGCACACAAGAGGAACTGCTGCCAGCATGAACACATCATCCCACAACGATCTTCCCACCGAAATTTGGGCCACCAAGGACCCGCTCTCGGCGAGCCACGGCCACAGCCTGGAAGCTACCTGCCGCGCGATATATGCCGAGCAGAAGAAGCATCCGGGCGACTTCATCAACCTTGGGGCATCACCACAGCAGAGCAAAACGCTGGAGACAACAGGCGGGGCATCGAAGTCCCAGAAGCGTCAGGCACACTCCGCCCGTGTCTCAGCATAAACGTTGGTATGAAACTTGCCGACGTTGTGCAGGCCGCTGCTGATGCTGCAGTGATGGCGCATCCCCGGGCTCTGCTCAAGGCCGGGACGGGCCTTGCTGCGGTTTTTTGCAGGAATGCATCCTTCCAGGCGAACTGGCATAAATAAATAAGCCAAGCCATCCCGCGCCCGTCCGGAAAAATCCCGCTCCCCTTTCCGGCATCCTGCGGGTAGGCTGGGGCGTCTTTCCTGTCCCCTGCTCCTGCCATGCTCCCCCGCGAAAAACCAGATCTCAATACCCGCCTGCACGACGTGCCGCATCAGCCGGGCGTCTATCTGATGCGCGACCGGCTGGGCAAAATCATCTACGTGGGCAAAGCCAAGGATCTGCGGAAGCGGCTGAGCAATTATTTTCAAGCGGCGCGCAGCCGGATGTCGGATCTCAAGACGCGGTCCCTCATCAAAAGCATCTGGGATTTTGAATTCCACATCGTGCGCAATGAGCCGGAGTCCCTCCTCCTGGAAAGCAAACTGATTAAGGAATACCGCCCGAAATACAACATCGCCCTGCGGGATGATAAGCGCTTCCTCCTGTTGAAAGTGCACCCCGAAGAGCCGTGGCCCCGGTTTTTCCTCACCAGAACCCGGAAGGAGGACGGAGCCCGCTACTTTGGCCCCTTTGCCCACAGCGGCAGCCTGCGCACCACCCTGCACTGGATGCAGCACCAGTTCGGCCTGCGCTCCTGCCGTCCCGTGGTCCCGGGGGAAGTGGACTACAAACATTGCCACAACGACGTCATCAAAAACTGTTGTGCGCCCTGCATCGGCCGGATCCCGCAGACGGACTATCTGGAAAAAATCGCGGACGCCTGCGCCTTTCTCGATGGGCGGTTCAAGGACCATTTGAAGGAAATCGAAGCCGAGATGCTGACGGCCGCAGCCGACCTCGACTTTGAGCGCGCCGCAGAACTGCGCGACATGTTATCCGACTTCCAGCGCACCCTCAATCCCGCCCGCCGCTTCACCCGGGGCCGGGGCACGCCCTCCGATCAGATCAAGCCGCTGGAGGATGTCCGGGAATTGGGCGAAGTGCTGGAACTCACCCACGCGCCTCACGTCATGGAGTGTTTTGATATCTCCAACATTTCCAACAATCACATCGTCGCCAGTATGGTGCGCTTCAAGGACGGCGTTGCTGACACCTCGAACTACCGGCGATACCGCATCAAAACGGTGAAGGGCCAAAACGACTTTGCCTCCATGGCGGAAGTGGTGCGCCGCCGTTATTCCCGCATCCTTCTGGAGTCCGCCGCCGCCGCGCCTGACACCTTTGAAGGCAACCAGGAGGACGCCCCGGAGGCCCTCCGCCGCCTTGCCAATCACCTCGCCGACCATCCGGAGGACAACCCTTCCAAAAAGCCTTACGTCAGGATGCCTGACCTTATCATCGTCGATGGCGGCAAAGGCCAGCTTTCCTCCGCCTGTGAGGAACTCCAGCGCCTCGGCCTGCACAGCCAGCCGATCATCGGCCTGGCCAAGGAGCGGGAGGAAGTCTATGTGCCTGACCAGCAGGAGCCTATCGTCATGCCCCACTCCATGGGCGCGCTGAAGCTCCTCCAGCGCATCCGCGATGAAGCCCACCGCTGGGCGAATGGCTACCATCAGATCCTGATGAAACGCCGCATTGGCGAAAGCATCCTGGATGACTGCCCCGGCGTCTCCCCCGCGAAAAAGAAAGCCCTTCTCGCCGAATTCGGCAGCGTCGCCCGCCTCCGCCGCCTCACCCCCGAAACCATCGCCCGCCTCCCCGGCATCAGCCTGAAACTGGCCACCGGACTGCGGGCTTGGCTGGACACGCACTGAATCCGGCCGGTGAATCCAGTTGGTGGTTGGTCCAGCCCCGCAGAGCCGGATCAAAGTTTCCCTGGAATGAGACCAGGGGAAAGCCCATTACGGGGGAAATCCGGGCAAGAATTGGGTTTGTGGCACGTAAACTTCCCGTCCGGACCCGGCAGCTGCCAGCCGTTCCCGGGTTCCTCCCCTTTCAGCCGCCTTCGCCGCTTCCAGTCCTGATTTATTTATGAAACACCCCAGCTTGCCAGCGATCCTATTCCTCTCTTTCCTTGCGGGACGCCTGCCGGCCGCCGGATCCAGGTCAGCCGACATCATTGTCTATGGAGGGACTTCTGGTGGCATCACCGCCGCCATCCAGGCCAAACGCATGGGGCGGACGGTGATTCTGATTGAACCCACCCGTTACCTTGGCGGCCTGACCACGGGCGGTCTGGGAGCCACCGACATCGGGAACAAAGGCGCGATTGGGGGGCTGTCGCGCGAGTTCTACCAACGGGTGAAGCAATACTATCAGCAACCCGGCGCCTGGGTCCACGAACCCCAGCCGCCGGACCATGGCGAAGACACGCGCTGGACCTTCGAGCCCCATGCGGCCACCCGCATTTATGACGGGATGATTGCTGATGCGGGGGTGCCCGTCGTGCTGGGGGAGCGGCTGGATCTGACAAAAGGTGTCCAGAAGGACGGAGCCCGCCTCACCCGCATCACCATGGAAAGCGGGGCCACCTTTACCGGCACCATCTACATTGATGCCACCTATGAGGGCGATCTGATGGCGGAAGCAGGCGTTTCCTGCCATGTGGGCCGGGAAGCCAACCAGGTCTATGGCGAAACCCTGAATGGCGTCCAAACCGCTCAGGCCACCAAACATCAATTCACCCATGAAATTGATCCGTGGATCGTCCCTGGCGACCCTGCAAGCGGGCTGCTGCCCGGCATTCAGAACGATCCGGCGGGGCCGGATGGCAGCGGGGATCACCGGCTCCAGGCCTACAACTACCGCCTCACCACCACGGATGTTCCGGCCAATCGCGTGCCTTGGCCCAAGCCCGCCAATTACGATCCGCTGCGTTACGAAATTCTCCTGCGCAACTTTGCAGCCGGGGATGGGCGGGTGCCTTGGCATCCCCTTTTCATGCCCAACCGCAAGACCGACACCAACAACAATTTCGCCATCAGCACCGACAACATCGGCATGAACTACGGCTATCCCGGGGGCGACTACGCCACGCGGGAACGGATCATCCAGGAGCACAAGGACTATACCCAGGGACTGCTCTGGACCCTGGCCAATCACCCCCGGGTGCCCGGAAAAGTGCGCGCCGAATTCCAGCGGCTTGGGCTGGCCGCCGATGAATTCACCGACAACGGGAATTGGCCCCGGCAGCTCTACGTGCGCGAAGTCCGCCGCATGATCAGCGACTATGTGATGACTGAAAAAAACTGCCTGCGGAACGAAGTGGTCGAAGATTCCATCGGGATGGGAGCCTATAATATGGATTCCCATAACGTGCGCCGCTACCTGACGCCGGAGGGCAAAGTCCGCAATGAAGGCGATGTCCAGGTGCCAAGCAAACCCTACCCTATCAGTTACCGGGCGATCCGTCCCCGTGCCGCCGAATGCAGCAATCTGCTCGCTCCGCTGGTGCTCAGCTCGTCCCACATCGCCTTTGGCAGCATCCGCATGGAGCCTGTCTTCATGGTCCTCGGCCAAAGTGCGGCCACGGCGGCTTCCCATGCCATTGAAGAAAAAACCACGGTGCAGGGCATTGACTATGCCAAGCTGAAGGCCCGGCTCCTGGCGGACCGGCAGGTGCTGGATTTCATCCCACCGCCTGCCGGGGCCGTGCCCCGGGCTCCGGAGCCTGTCAAAAAATGAAATCATTGATGAAAAACGGTCCGGGCCTGCGTATTTCAGTCTTGCAGTTCCCTTATGCTTCTCCTCTTATGAAACGCCTCACCCTGATTTTGCTGGCATTTTTTTCCAATCTGGCCCTGGCCGGGTTACAGGAAATTCCCGTCAAGGATATTGAAGGAAAGGACACCAGCCTGAAAGCCTATGAGGGCAAACTGCTCCTTGTCGTCAATGTTGCTTCCCAATGTGGCCTGACCCCGCAATACAAATCACTGCAGGCCCTCCAGGAAAAATATGAAGCCAAGGGCTTCACCGTGCTGGCCTTTCCTTCCAACGACTTTGGAGCCCAGGAGCCCGGCACCAATCAGGAGATCAAGGAATTCTGCTCCACCAAATATAAGGTCACCTTTCCCCTCTTCGGCAAAATCCACGTGAAGGGCGATGAGCAACATCCCCTCTACGCCGCGCTGACCGGCCAGCAGGGAGCCTTCCCTGGTGATGTGAAGTGGAACTTCGGGAAATTCCTCATCGGCCCGGACGGCAAGCCCCTCGCCCGGTTTGAACCGGCAACCACCCCGGATGATGCCGCTCTCGTCAAAGCCATCGAGGAGGCGCTTCCCAAAAAAAGCTAGACCGGCCAGGGATTCCCGCCGTCAGTTCTGGTAATTTCTTTCCGGTGCTTTGCCCGCATTTCTGCGGATGCACCGGGGCGGATCGCCAAGCCGGGCTCCGATGCTCTGTCCGGTGGGGTGGGGTTGCGGAATGGGTTGAACTTAAAATCGGCAGTAGAATTTGAACAGAAGGACGGGAAGGACATCACCCATAATTGATAGTCCCGCCCCGCCGGGAGCGCAGGAAGGTTTTCCACCACAAGCAGTCCATCCTGTTTTTCCCAGCCGGAGCGAGATCGGCCGGATCTGCTTCAAAACGGACTTTTTCCGCATATTGGCGGTCGCGCTTCAAGGCCCGCAGCCGGTCAAATCGAGCGGCTGCGCGCCATCGTGGCCAGCCAGGCGGCGGGGCGGCCGGGGGCGCAGTCGTAGCGCCGGGGCTTTTTCGTGGAGAGTTGTAAAGACCTAAGTCCCCGTCCAACGGAAAATGAACGTTTCTGGACGCATCATTCTGCGCGAAGCCAGACCGGCAGACTCACCTCCGCCTCCGCTCCGCCAGATCCACAGGCCCCGGGGTGCATCAAGGCCCAAGGACGGTCTCTGCCTCCAGCACGCCGCCACTTTCTGCCGCGCCTTCCTTAAAGCCGGCCCCGCCATGGACCCAAAGCGCCGCGCCGTGGTCCCCTGACGGGTCAGCGGGGGGTGATGCGGAGGCGGAAGTAGCGGCGCGGGCCTCCGGCGGGGGAGGTGAGGGCGGTCCAACTGGCGTTGGTCAGGCTGGTGCTGGTCTGGATGGTGGCGGTGAGGTCGTCGGCGTTGGGGAGGAGCGGCCAGGCGGGCTGGACGGTGCCGTCGGGGAGGAAGGTGAAAGTGGGGGGGCCGGGGAAAGCGGCAGGGTCGGTATTGCTGGTGCCAAAGGCGTATTCAAGGAGGGCCGGGGAGCCGTCGTTGTCAGGATCAGCCATGGGGTCGCCGGTGAAGGGCGGGATGGCGTCGGTGTTGCCAGGGTTGCCTCCGGGGGCGGTGCTTTCGCGCCAGGTGAAGTTGTTGGGGTCCGGGTTGGTGCTGCTGGTGACGCGGACCAGGGTGCGGCCGCTGCCGTCGGTGGAGGGCAGGTTGTCATTGAAGGCAAAGCGGAAGATGATGGTGCCATTGGCGGCGTAGAGGACGAGCGATTCCCCGGAATTGCTGAGGGCTCCGGTGAAAACGCCGGGGGCCATGGGCAGGCCGTTGCCATACTGGGTGATCATGGCACCCTGGTCGCGGACGATGAGGAGGCGGGCTCCAGGTTCGAGGGAGACTCCGGTGGGAAAGAGGTAGCCGATGCCTTCGCTGTTTTCGTCATCTAAGTGGCAGCCATCAAGGGTGAGGATGTCACCGGTGACGTTGAGGAGTTCGAGAAACTCGGTCAGGTCACCGCTGCCGGCAGGATTATAGTTGATCTCGCTGACCAGCAGGGAGCCGGCATAGGCGGGGAAGGAACCTGGGGTGGCGGTGATAGTGATGCTGGCGGAGCCGAGGACGCTGCCATTTTGGTTCAAGGCTTCCAGGGGGTAAACGCGGGTGCCGCCGCGCAGGGGCAAGGGGATGGACCATGAGTCGGCATCCGTCCAAGTGACGGGCAGGGGGCTGGTGGAGCCCTGGAGGCGGATGTTGGCGACGTTGACCCAGCCGTCCCCAACCACGGTGGCGGTGGGAGTGGCGACGTTGAGAGGACCGGCGGTGGTGATGCGGAAGGGCACCGAAGGGACGCCAACGGTGACCTGGCTCCGGGCATAGGCGGCCCGGGCGGTGAGATAGGAAAGGGTGGGGGTCATGGAGACCCCGAACCGGGAATAGTGGGTGGCCCATCTCGTGAGGAATTCCGTGTTGAAGGAACTGTCGAGGATATCGAGGACGTGCCCCCAGTAGATCCGCCGCCACACCGGGTTGGCGAGGTATTTCTGCTGCTCCGCGTTGGGAGTCATGGAAGCGCTGGAGTCGCCCTGGCCGAGGAAGTCGAGATCCCACGGGAGATGGAGCATTTTGCCGCCGGGAGGGGTATAGAAGATGGCATTGTGCTGGGCATTGGTGCCGTAGCTGTCGACCACGCCGAAAAGAATTTGGGGGACGAGGCTGCGGAGGAAATTGCTGCCATCGATCAGGGGGGCGGTGCTGCTGAAGAAGGTGGGTCCGTTTTGGCCGAGGGCGATGAGTTTGGGGATGATTTCGCCGTAGTTGTCAGCCTCGCGGTTATTGCGGATGAGCCAATACCAGCGGTAAAGCTCCTTTTGGTCGATGGTGCCCAGGCTGCCGACGTTGACCCCAGGAGGACCGGTGGAATCCTGGGGGTATTTGAAGCCTTCGGGGCCGCCGGTGGTGGTTTGGGTCTGGACGTAGATGCGCTCGTATTTGAAAAGCGTGGCATCGGCCCCATTGGGCCATTGCCCATCAAGGTATTCGGAGTTGAAGCGCGATTTTGATAGGACAGCGGGGCCGGTGAAGTTGGTCTTGGTGCCGATGATGCGGATGATGTCGTCCTCGGTGGTGTGGATGCCGCGGGCGGCATTGGTGGATTGTTTGATCAGGATTTCGTATTGATTGGTTTCCACGCCGCCGGAGCGGTCGATGGCGATGCTACCATGGACACCGAGGAACAGTTCATCGCCGCCAAAGTCCACGATGTAGCCAATGCGGGTGTCGTTGAAGCGGCCGTGTTCGCTGCTCTTCAGGCGGACGGTGGCTCCGTAGTAGATTTCGTTATCGTCATAGATGAAGGTGCAGGGGAGCTTTTCATTGCTCATCTGATTGTAATTGAGATGGATGAAGTTCTGATCGGCGGTGGTCATGACGACCCGCAGATTGTGGGGACGGGCTCCGGTGTTGAGCTGGAATTGGGAGGCACCATCGGCCCAGGGGATGATGGCGCGGGAGGCGGGTCCGGCGGCGGGGAAGTAGCTGGAGGCCCCGAGGGAATCCGTGGCCTGAACGTAGAACTGGACTTTGTTGGAAGCAGGGCGGGCGGGGACCACGGCCGTGTAGAGTCCATTACGGGAAGCCGCAGTCATCGGCGCGGAGGTAAAGGCAGCCCCATTGATGGAAGTGAAGAGATTCACGCTGGCCAAGCCGTCCGGGTCAAAGATGTTGACGCTGACGGTGGCGGTGGTGTTGGCGGCGGGGACGGCGGGGCGGTGGTCGAGCCCGGAGTAGGTCGGGCCGGTATTGGCCACGTAGCGGGAGTTGACGGCTCCGGGGGTGCCACCGTTGTTGGGTGCGCTGAGAAGGGTGGTGCGGGGCAGGCGGTTGACCCAGAGGCGGGTATTGAGCTGATTGCTGCCGCGCAGCCAGCGGGCGCGCAGGCTGATGCGGTAGGTGGAAGCGGCATTGAGGGGGATGAAACTGGTGCCGAATTTGATGGTGGTCTCGGCATGGTTGCTCATGTGCTCGGTGGGGCCGCTGGCGCTCAGACGGAGGACTTTGTTGGTGGGATCGTCAGGATCGGAAACCACGGCGCTGGCCCGGTGATTGCCCATGAAGCGCCAGGCGGTGGCGAGGCCGGTGGTGAAGCTGCCGTTCTGCAGGACGGCGCGGGTGACATTGGCCGTGGTGGTTTCGGTGACGGAGACGTCGTCGATCAGGACATCGCCCGCCGTGAGCAGGCCGGTCACGAATTCATTGTAGTCGGTCGGATCACTGTTAGCCACGGTGGCGCGGCCCTGGTAGGTGATGGTTTCCCACTTGCCCCGGGCGCTTTCATCGCTGGCGTCCCACGATTCGCCTTTGCTGTTGTCGGAGTGGGGGTCCTTCAGTTCCAGGCTGGAGCCACCGCCGTCCGCCCAGGTGGGCCAGCGTCCGCTGTCATCGTAGGGGACTTCGTCGACGATGTTGTCGTTGGCATCACGCAGGCGCAGGAGTTCGCCCTTGCCAGACAAATTGGCGGACCAGGAGCCGAGGGCGGGGATGCCGGGGTGCAGGGCGGTGAAGGCGGCGGGGTCCCAGGCGAGGATGAGATAGGCTCCCGGGGCCATGGACGTGCCCGGAGGGAAGGTGTAGCCGATGCCATCGGAGAACTTCCATCCGGAGAGATCCACTGCGGCATCACTTTTGTTGTGGAGTTCAATCCACTGCTCCGGGGAGTTGTCCCGGGATTTGTGGAAGATTTCGTTGATGACAATGGCATCGCTGATCGAGACAGGGTTTTGGTCGCCGAAGGATGGGGCATCCGGGTGACCCCAGACGCCGTCTGCGGTCAGGCCGCGGTGCCGGGCGGTGATGACGCGGGAATCCGCCATTTCATACCCATTGGGCCGGACGAGGGCGAGGCGGGTGCCATCGGTGAGGGAGAGACCGGAGCTGGTCCCTTCCAGCACCAGACGGCCTCCGGGCTGAAGGATTTGGGCGGGCAGGGAGTTGCTGGCGCCTTTGCTGTCGATGATCTGCCAGCCGGAGGTGTCCAGCGGGGCAGCGGATTGGTTGAGGAGTTCGATGCGGAAGGGGAGCTGGGAGCTGCCGGAGATTTCGCTGAAGGCGAGGCTGGGATTGGCATCCGCCGCGGGACCTGCGGTTTCCACGCTGACCAGATCTGCGGCAAACAGCAGATCCGGCGTGCCTTCGCTCTGGGCGATTTCCACCGCGAGCACATTGGTGCCGCGGACGAGGGCGGTGCCGGGCAGGGCGACGGCGGCGTTGGGGAAGCCGGCGTTGTTGATCGTGGAGGCGACCGGGGTATTGGTGCGGTGGATTTCCACGCCATTCAGATAGTAGATGGCGCCATCATCGGCGGCGGCCCACAGCTCAAGGCTGGCGCGGGAGGGAATGCCGTCAAAGCGGAAGCTGGTGCGGAAATACCGGGGCTCCGGTCCGCTGCGCACCGTGGTGGCAGCGATGGGGATGGTGAGGGGCGGGCGGGCAGGCGTAGTGGTGGACTCTGTGGTGGGGGCGGTGGCGGGGGTGTAAAGGCCGCGGGCCATGCCGGCGATGGAGCGGGAGGGCAGAGCCCGCACCCAGACGGCGGCATCGGAGAGGCGGCCTTTGAAGCACTCGGCCGGATTGAGCGGATCCCCACCGAGGAAGAGCGGCATGCCCGTGGATTGGGCTCCGGAGATGGTGCGGGTGCCATTCGCCATCCCATCCAGGTAGGAGGTGAAAAGGGTGCCCTTTTTCACCACAGCGACGTGGTGCCATTGTGCAATGTCGTTGACCGGGTTGGTAAAGAGGAGGGGCTCCAGCACATTGGAGCGTGCAAATTCCAAGCCGGTGGGCATGAGCTTGGTATATTGCAGGGGCGAATAGCTGCCCGTGCCGTCAAATTTCGTGCGGTTCCCCATCAGGATGGAAGCTCCCTGTTGCAGGGGACCGTCCTGCGGATCTTCGGGGGTGTCGAGGGTGGTGGAGGCGGCGCTTTTCATCCAGCAGACCCAGGTGAAATCCGTCACGAGCGTCTGGGTGGGCAGGTAGGCGATGGAAATATCGATGCGGTCATCCACCCCATCGAATTCCGCCACCGGCCCCCGGACGGGATCGTTGACCCAGGTGACGCCATTTTGCAGGGTGCCGGAGGGCCGGGTGGTGATGGCGTTGGAGGCGGAAGTGCCGGTGGTTTCCTTCAACGCCCACCAACCGGTGAGGCCCGTGAAGGGCGCACTGAGAACCGGCTGCAACGCGTCTGCGGTGGCTTCGGGGCTCAGGAAAATGCCCGGACCAGCGCTCCAGTTGCTGGTGTCGAAACCGCTGGACTTCCATTCTGCCGGGGGGGTGGCCCCGGTGTCGAGAAAGGACCAGGTGGCATTGGTGCCGACCAAACGCACGCGGGCCGGGGCGTTCTGAGCTTCTGCAAAATTATGCCGCCCCGGCGTGCCCCCGATTTCATGGCTGGAGGTCCACCGTCCCGGGGCATCCCCTGCGCTGGCCTTGCGGCGGGAAAGGGTGACGCCGGTGCCATCCGGCCCTGTGGGCCAATCCCCGCTGTCCTGATAGTTCAGCTCGTCCATGATCCGCCCATTTTGATTCAGCAGGCGGATGGTGTCCCCGCTGTTATTCAAACTGCCGCTGAAAGGTCCCAAGGCACCGGGGAACTTGCCCGCCGCGCTGGCGATGATGATATAGCCGCCCCCGGGAACGGTCAGGGCCGCCGGAAAATTGAAGCTGATGCCGCCCGCGAGGGACCAATTGGACAGATTCATGTCCACGCCCTGCAGATTCCGCAGCTCAAGCCATTCCACATCCCCAGCCGCCACGGGGTGGTAGTTGACCTCATTGATCACCACCACGCTGTCATAGGCAGCCGCACCAGCGCTGATCGGGAAGACGATTGCCAAAGCCGCCATCAGGATGGTGCCCGGCAGCTTTTGGCGGGGCGGATGCGGCACGGCGGGAGGGGGTGTAGGGAAAATGCGGGTAGACATGGAAGGTGGCGGGGGAACCAAGTGAGGGGGATTGGGCGGCGGTGTCGTCAAGAGGAACGGCTTGACGGGCGGGTAATTGGTGATTTGTCAAAATCCGGGGGCTGGTGGCAAGCTCAATCTTGTGACACAAACGTGGTAGCAGGTCTGGACTTCAATAAGCGCAGTGCCTGCCCTTTAAAATCCAGAAATTTTGCCGCCGTTGGCCCATCCGTCCGGTGCTCTGGGGAAGGCGAAAATAAATCCCAGGCACACGGAATCATCCGCTTTCGTCTTGATTCAGGCCGGCTCCTGTCTCAAGTCCGACTGCCATGGCCTATCTGAACGAAAACTACTTTAAGTTGAAAGCGGGATACCTTTTCCCGGAAATCGCCCGCCGCGTTGCCACTTTTACTTCCGATAACAAAGAAGCGGCCGCCCGTCTCATCCGTTGCGGCATTGGTGATGTCACCGAAGCCCTCCCCGCCGCCGCCCGCACCGCCATGAAAGCCGCCGTGGACGAACTGGGCGACCGCACCACTTTCCGTGGCTACGGCCCCGAGCAGGGCTACAGCTTCCTGCGCGAAGCCCTCGCCAACGAAGTCTACGCCCCGCTCGGCTGCGACATCGCTCATGATGAAATATTCATCTCCGATGGATCCAAATGCGACACCGGCAATATCCTCGATATTTTTGGCCCGAAAAACCGCATCGCCATCACCGACCCGGTTTACCCCGTCTACGTGGATACCAACGTGATGTGCGGCCACACCGGGGAAGCCGATGATACCGGATCCTACGGGGGGCTGGTCTATCTGCCCTGCCTGCCGTCCAATGGCTTCGTGCCCGCCCTTCCGCTCGAAAAGGTGGACCTGATCTATCTTTGCTACCCCAACAACCCGACCGGGGCCACCGCCACCTATGAGCAACTGTCTGCCTGGGTTCACTTTGCCCGCGAAAATCAGGCCATCATCCTCTTCGATGCCGCCTACGAAGCTTATATCACCGAACCCGGCGTGCCCCGCTCCATTTTCGAAATCGAAGGCGCCCGGGATTGCGCCATCGAGTTCCGCAGCTTCTCCAAGCACGGCGGCTTCACCGGCGTCCGCTGCGCCTACACCGTGGTGCCCAAAGACCTGATGGCTTCCTCGGCCGATGGAAAACGCCACCGCGTGCACCCCCTATGGTCCCGCCGCCAGAGCACGAAGTTCAACGGCGTCTCCTATCCCGTCCAACGCGCCGCCCAGGCCCTCTTCAGCCCGGAAGGCAAAAAGGAAGTCGCGGACCTCATCACCCACTACCTGGGAAATGCCACCCTGCTGCGCGAAGCCTGCCTCGCCGTGGACCTCCAGGTCTTCGGCGGCGTCAACGCTCCTTACATTTGGGTGAAATGTCCTGACGGCGTGAAGAGCTGGGACATGTTCGACCGCTTCCTGCATGAAGCCAATGTCGTGATCACCCCCGGAGCCGGATTTGGGGCCGCTGGCGAAGGCTATTTCCGCATCAGCGCCTTCAACAGCCGCGCCAATGCCGAAGAAACCGCCCGCCGCATCCGCAGTATGAAATGGTAGAGAGTCTTTAATATTTCATCCGTGGCCCTTCATTTTCCCAGGTAGGTTCATACCTTCCATCCGCGCAGTTGGCAGTGCACCTGGGCGGTTTTTCCCATGTAGTGGTCCTGACGGAATTCCCCGGCGGCTTTCGTGAGGTGGGTTTTGGCTCTGGCGGCATCGCCCAGGGCTTCGTAATAGAGTCCCAGGTAAAGGTGGGCGTAGCAGCGATGGTTTTTTAAAGCGGCCCCATCCTCCTGCTTTTCCTTTTCCGCTGCTTCCAGCACGGCTTCGGCGGTGCCTTTGCCGGCGTAGAGCGCGTGGATTTCCTTCATGGGCACGCGGGGATCGCGGGTGATGGGGATGAAAACCTTCCGGGCGGCTTCCGGGTTTTCCAGTTTGGCCACGCAAAGGAAATGCCATGCGGCGTTCTCTACATCCTGGGGATTCACCAGTTGGTGGGACTCAAACTGCAGCCTGCCTTCCTGGTATTTCCCAGCATAGTAGAGGGCCAGACCGCGTTGCCAATGATGCGGGCCGGCCGCCGGATCTGCGGCGATTTGCTTGTCCCAGTGCTGCAGGGCTTCATCGATCTTTCCCGCAAAAAAAGCCTTGGTCCCAGCTTCCATTTCGGATGCGGCGGCCCCGGCTGGGCGCAGGGCCATGGCGAAAAGCAAACCTGAGAGAAAGCAGCGGCGGGATTTCATGACTGGATGTTACTCCAGCAGCGTATGCCAATGCAAGAAGACATGCTGCGAGACCCGCCTTGCCCGGCGCTGGTGGTGTGTTACCCCTGCGGATCCATGTTTCATCTTGCTCTCAAAATGCTGGTCGGCGACCGGGCTAAATTTTTTATGCTGCTCGGAGGCCTGTTTTTCGCGGCCCTGCTCATGACGCAGCAATGCGCGGTCTTTTTTGGCCTGCTCTCGTGGACCACCAGCCATATCTCCAACATCCGCTCCAAAGTCTGGGTGGTGGAGGCCAAGGTGGAGCAGGTCAACGAGTTGAAACCCCTTCGGGATACAGATGTCAGCCGGGTGCGCTCCGTGGCGGGCGTGGCCTGGGCAGTGCCACTTTATGTCAGCGTCCTCCAGGCCCGTCTTGCGGATGGGAACTTCAAACCCATCCTCTGCGTTGGTCTGGACTCCACCAGCCTGGTCGGCCGGCCCGCCACCATTTTGGAGGGACGGCTCGAGGACATCCGTCTGCCTAACAGCGTCATCATCGACGACCTCGCCCTGCAGCGGCTGAAAACGCCCAATGGGCCTCCGCCGAAAGTGGGTGACATCTTTGAAATCAATGACCGCGAAGCCCGCATCGTCGCGATCTGCAAAAGCGACCGCGCCTTCTTTGGTTATCCCTATGTTTTTACCACCTACGATCAGGCCCTGCAATTCGCCCCACGCCAACGTAAAATGCTGAGTGCCGTGCTGGCTGAACCCGCCCCTGGCCTGACTCCGCAGGAAACGGTGGACCGCATCAACGCCAGCGTCACTGGCATGAAGGCATGGACTGAAGACACATTCTACAAGGACACGATCATTTGGTATTTCAAAAACACCGGCATCCCGATCAGTTTTGGGGTCACCATCATCCTCGGCCTGATCGTCGGCATCGCCATCAGCGGACAAACCTTCTACAGCTTTGTGTTGGAGAACCTGAAAAACCTGGGCGCGCTCAAAGCCATGGGTGCCAGTAATTTCAAACTCGCTTCCATGCTGGTGGTGCAGGTGATGACCGTAGGCCTGATCGGTTACGGTCTCGGCATGGGAGCTGCCTCGGCCTTTGGAGCCGCTGCGGCCCAGCGGGGCAATCCGCCGTTTTATCTCCCGTGGCAGTTGGTCGCTGGAGTGCTCGCTGTTATCCTTTTCATCTGCCTCGCCGCCGCCTCCCTGGCCATCATTAAAGTCAGCCGTCTCGAAGCCGCTGTCGTCTTCCGGGGCTAGTATTTTCATTTCTTCCCATGCCGCCTTCACCCACCACTGCCGTTGCCGCTTTCCGGATCACGAAAGGATTTGGCAGTGGAGCGGCGCGCACCATGGCGTTGAAGGGCGCTGACTTCACGGCGGCGCTGGGCGAACTCCAACTCATCGTCGGTCCATCCGGTTGTGGTAAAACCACCTTGCTATCCATCATCGCCGGCACCCTTGTCCCTGACGAAGGAAAAGTCCTCGTGCTGGGCGAGGAACTGACCCAAATGAGCAAAGGCCGGGTCACGGACTTCCGGAGGCGCAATATCGGTTTCATCTTCCAGCAATTCAATCTCATCCCCACCCTGACTTTGGTGGAAAACGCCAGCGTGCCGCTCCTGCTCAATGGCGTCCCGCGGTCCAAAGCGGAACGCGCCGCCAATGCCATGCTGGAACAGGTCGGTCTCGCCGGGCGGGGGCAAAACTACCCGCGTCAACTCTCCGGCGGGCAGCAGCAGCGCGTCGCCATTGCCCGTGCGCTGGTGCATGATCCCCGGTTGGTGATCTGCGATGAGCCGACTTCCGCGCTGGACCGCGAGACCGGGCACTCCGTAATGGGACTGCTCAAGGAAGTGGCCAGGAAGGCGGACCGCTCCGTCATTGTGGTCACCCACGATCCCCGCGTCTACGACTTTGCCGACCGCATCGCGGAGATGGAGGACGGGCGTGTCCTGACCAATCAACTGGCCTCTCCCGAAACCCTGCACGCCCTTCACGGTTGACCTTCCCTGCATCCTATCCCTTTTCCCTGTCTCCCATGCTATACCGCATCATTATCGGCACCCTTGTTGTTCTCGCATCGTTTGGGGTTTGGAAGGGGGTGACCCTGGCCCAATCCCAGGCCAACAAACCGCCCGCTCCGCCGCCGCTCGCGGAACCAGCGCGTTCGCCTTACCAATTCAGCATTGCCGCCACGGGCATTATTGAAGCAGCACGGGAAAACGTCAACGTGGCCACCACCAAACCCGGACTGGTCACCAAAGTGTGGCCGGGCGTTGGCTCTGATGTGAAAACGGGTGATCCGCTTTTCCAGATCGATCCCCGCGAAGCGACCGCCCGCGCCTCCACGCTGCGCGCGCAACTCGCGGTCGAGGACGCGGCCATTGCCGCCGCTCAGGTCGCCCTGGCCGAAGCCAGGGACCAACTTCAGCGCGTCAGTTCGCCTGCCTATGCCAAAGTCATCACCGAAGACGAACTCAAGCGACGGACCTTTGCCGTGCAATCGGCCGAGGCACAGATCACCCGCAATACGGCCCAACTGGAAGCCGCCAAAGCCCAACTGGCCCAGGCCGAAATCGAGCGGGAAGTTCTCACCGTCCGCGCCAGCCGGGATGGCCGCATCCTCCGCCTCAATCTGCGCGAAGGCGAGTATGCCAATGCCAATCCGCCGGAACCCCTCATGGTGCTGGGGGATATCGACACCCTGCAAATCCGCGCTGATGTCGATGAACAAAATGCTCCCCTGATCCAACTCAACAGCCGCGCCACAGCCTATATTAAAGGGGATTCGAAAAACCAGCTGCCCCTCACTTTTGTCAGGATCGATCCCTTCGTGGTGCCCAAGAAGTCGCTGACGGGCGACAGCACCGAGCGCGTCGACACCCGCGTCCTCCAGGTCATTTTCAATCTGAAAAAACCTGACGGGAAAATGCTCTATGTTGGCCAGCAGGTGGATGTTTACATTGAAACCACTTTAGTTCCCGCACCATGAATGAAAACGCGACCGCCAGAGCATACGTCTGGTTCTGGCCGGGGCACTGCTCAAGGCCGGGACGGG
The DNA here is from genome assembly GCA_945900785.1 of Akkermansia muciniphila. GTDB lineage: Bacteria > Verrucomicrobiota > Verrucomicrobiia > Verrucomicrobiales > V1-33 > CAIZWU01. The sequence goes on along the minus strand of CAMDJM010000030.1, from coordinate 32,626 downwards.
CCTTGCTACCGGAGGGGTGCCGCATGAAGGTTGTAGACATAGAAAACCCCGCCGCCCGGGCTGAGCCGGACGGCGGGACTAAGCTATCAATAGCTGAATGGGGTTGGGGGTAAAAGCTGGAACGCTTTGCATCATCTGAAGCACCCATGCCAAAGGTGAATCCGGCCTAGCGTTCGCCTGCGGGAGGGCTTTGAGGTTCATCCCGGCGGCTGCGTGGTCCGTCTTCGCGGGGAGGGCGTCCTTCGTGGCGTGGTCCGTCTTCGCGCGGAGGGCGTCCTTCGTGGCGTGGCCCGTCCTCGCGGGGAGGGCGTCCTTCGTGGCGGGGTCCGTCTTCACGGGGAGGGCGTCCTTCGTGGCGTGGTCCGTCTTCGCGGGGAGGGCGTCCTTCGTGGCGGGGTCCGTCTTCGCGGGGAGAGCGTCCTTCGCGGCGGGGTCCGTCTTCACGGGGAGGGCGGCCTTCGTGGCGGGGTCCGTCTTCGCGGGGTGGGCGTCCTTCGTGGCGTGGTCCGTCTTCGCGGGGAGGGCGTCCTTCGTGGCGGGGTCCGTCTTCACGGGGTGGGCGTCCTTCGTGGCGTGGTCCGTCTTCGCGGGGAGGGCGTCCTTCGTGGCGTGGTCCGTCTTCGTGGGGACGGCGTCCTTCGCGGCGGGGTCCGTTTTCGCGGGGAGGGCGTCCTTCACTGCGTGGCCCGTCCTCACGGGGAGGGCGTCCTTCGTCGTTACGCTGATCCGGGCCCCCGGCTTTGCTTTCCATTTGGGGAGGGTTGAGTCTGAAGGATTCTTCGCGGCTCAGCTTTCCGTCATTATTCTTATCAAGAGTCTTCAGGGAGGTGGCGGCGGCGGAGATTTCTTCCTGGGAAATCCCGCCATCCTTGTTGGTATCCAGGGCAACGAAGAGGGGAGGCAGGATGAGGCGGCGGCCGTGAGGGGGCTTCGCGTCTGGCTGGGGGGTGGGTTCGCCAGGTGCGGGAGCGGTGGGCGCCGGCACTGGAGTTGGGGCTGGCTGGGGGCTGCTTTCCTGGGCTTGGAGCAAGGCAGCCGAGGCGACGAAGGCGAGGGAGAGGAGGGTTGTTTTCATGGGATTGATTCCGGTTCGTGGTGGTTGGGTTTTTTGTGGTGCCGGAGGGAATTCTCCGGCACATCCACACCATGGCACCTGATTGTAAAGATTTGATGTCTTCGCGTCCCTGGAGTTGTTAAGCCTGGGTAAATCCTGGCCTGCACCGGCAAACCGGGCCTCACTCCCGGCTGCCGGGAGTGATTTTCAGGGTCTGTCGCTGGCCGGCGCGCTGGACTTCAATTTCCGTTTCCTGACCGATTTTCAGGACTCCCATGACAAAGGTGTAGTCGTAAATATTTTTGATGTCCTTGCCGGCCAGTTTGACGATGATGTCACCTGCGAGCATGCCGGCCTTCGCGGCAGGACCCACCGCGCTGACGCCGCTGAGTTTTACACCTTCGATGCCTTCCTGCGAATAGTCAGGGACGGTGCCCAGATAGACCCGCATGCCGCCGCGGCTGCCTTCGTCAGGGCGCTTCTGCTCCTTGTAAACCGGCACTTCCGCGCCGGTGGCAAGGCTGCGGGCGACGAGGGCCATGAAACGGGTGACCTGTTCGGTGCCTGGGTAATTGATTTTGTCAGCGGTGTCGCTGGGTTTATGATAGTCCTCGTGCTGGCCGGTGAAGGCATTCAGGATCGGCACCCCGCGCAGGTAGAAGACGGAGGCATCGGTCGGAAGATAGCAATCCTGCTGCACCTGCAGGGACAGGCCGGTCACGGCGTTGCGTTTTTCGATTTCACCGGCCCACCAATCACTGGAGCCGAGGCCCTGGAGGATGAGACTTTTGCCCAGGCGGCCGATCATGTCCATGTTCAGATTCGCGCCGAGCATGAGGTTCAGTTTGGCGTTTTCATCCTTGAAGATGGACTTCGCGAGGTCGCGGCACCAGGCATTGGCCCCGAGCAGGCCGATCTCTTCACCGGACCATCCAGCGAAGATCACTTCGCGCTCCAATTTGAGGCGTCCGGCTTTTTGCTCGCTGGCCAGCCACTGCGCGATTTCCAGCACACCGGCCACGCCGGAGGCATTATCGTCCGCTCCATGATGGATGTCTTCCGGCTTGGCGTTGGTATCGCGGGAGGTCGGACCACTGCCGGTGCCGAGGTGGTCGATGTGGGCTCCGATGACAAGAGCTGGCGCATGGGGATTCAGGTTTTCGGCAGTAAGACGGGCGAGCACATTGCGGCCCTGACGTTTTTCCTGGTGGATATCGAGCACTGCCCCCAGTTTCAAGCCGGGGACATCGAAGCCCTGAACCTGCTTTCCGCTATCCAATTCTGTCTGGAGGGCGGCAAGGTCTTTTTGGCTGGGCGCGAGGAGCTGGCCCGCCATGGCATCCGTTATGGAGACCGCTGCCACGCCGCTGCCGGCCATGCTGGCATCAAAGCTCAGGGGCACGAGCTGCTGCACCACTTTGGAGGAGGGGCCGCTGACCACGATGATCCCTTTCGCTCCCTTTTGCCGGGCGGTCAGGGCCTTGTAGCGCAGGCTGGCGAAGCGGCCAAAACGCACGCGTTCCTCCTGACTGATCCCTTCCGGCAGGTAGCGGAAGAGCATCACCCATTTGTCCTTCACATCGAGGTGGAAGTAGGAGGAATAAGCCTCCGTGCGCTTGCCATTGCCATCCACGCCCTCCGGAATTTCCATTCCGTAACCGGCAAAGGCCACAGGCATGGCTTCCATGGTGCCCGTGGAGGAAAAAGTCAGGGGCGTCCAATCGCGCTCCACCTGCGTCTCCGGCTGCTGGGCTCCGCTCACGCTCAGGGAGTTGCCTTTCCCCAAGGCCACGCCGGCGGTGAATTCGAAGGAATGGAAGTAGGTTTCCCCATCTCCTGCCGGGGCCAGGCCGAAGGCTTTGAACATGCCGGCGGCGTAGTCCGTGGCCATTTGTTCGCCGGGGGTGCCGGTGAGCCGGCCCTGGAGGGCATCGGAGGCCAGATAGTAAATATGCTTTTTCAAATCCTCCGCCCGGACTTCAGGAGCCAGATCCTCCACCCTGACCACGGGGGCTGCTGCTGCGGGGACGGCACTGGCGGGTGCTGAGGTTTTGTCAGGACCCGTCTGCCCAAGCGCCTTCCGCGCGGCGGCATGATCCCAATCCGCGATGAAAATCTGCGAGGCTTTTTCAGCGGTGCGGTTGCTGGTCCACGAGAGCTTTTTGCCGTCCGGCGAAAAGACCGGCAGGCCATCGAAGCCGGGGGTATGCGTCACCCGCACCGGATCCCCCTGACCGGAGGCAGCCACAAGATACAGTTCGAAATTATCGAAGCCGTGTTTGTTGGTGGTGAAAATCAGATATTCGCCGGAGGGGTGGTAATACGGTGCCCAGGACATCGCCCCCAGATGGGTCAGGGGCTGCTGGCCGGTGCCGTCCATGTTCATGGACCACACCTCGGCGCGGTCTTCCTCTTCGGTGAAGCGGCGCCAGCAGATTTTTTTCCCGTCCGGGCTGAAAAATGGCCCGCCATCGTAGCCCCGGACATCAGTCAGGCGCTTCACTTCCGTGCCGTCCGCCTTCATCAGATAGATGTCCATCAGCCAGGATTTTTGCCCGTCAAACTTCGCCTGTTCCTCCTTGGTCAGGGTCTCCGTGTAAGCATGCCGGTTGGAGGCAAAGGCGATCCACTGGCCGTCGGGGCTGTAGCTGCCTTCCGCATCGTAACCAAGGCATTTTGTCAGGTCTGCCTGGGCGCTGCCATCCAGGCTTTGGCTGTAGATGTCGTAGTGCTCATCGTAGTCCCAGGCATAGCGTTTTTGCCTGCCTTCGGCCCGGTCCTTCAGTTCCGCTGCCTGCAGGGCAGGGGAAGCGGCATCCGCGTGGGTGGAGGCGTAGAGAAAGCGTTTTCCATCCGGATGCAGCCAGGCGCAGGTGGTTTTACCGGTGCCATTGGATAGGCGGGTGGTGTCGCCGGTTTCGAAGTCGAGCAGGAAAATTTGATAAAAGGGATTTGCCGGATCCCGCTCGCTTTGGAAGATCAGGCGTTTGCCATCCGCGCTGAAGTAACCTTCGCCGGCGCGCTTGCCGGAAAAGGTGAGCTGGCGGGTGCCGGAGACAAAAGCGTCAGGCTCCGCCGGGGCTTCCTGGCCCGGGGCGGGGGCCGTGATGGCCAACAAGGCAAAAAAAGGGGTGTATCGCATCATGAGCATGAATACGTCTGCGGAGGCCGGATCCGTCAAGCAAACCTCCCATTGGTGGGCGGCTGGTTTTTCACGGGGAGGGCTTGCCAGCGATTGACGCCACCCCCGGCGGGTGTTCCGTTTCCTTTGTGGAAAGCCGGTTGCCTGAGGAATTGATGGAAGACATGCCCCGTGGCAGGTCGGACACCAGCACGCCCCCGGCGGATGCTCTGAGCGGCTTGGCCAGGGAGATGCATGAGGCCTTTTCCCTGACCGGAATGCTGGCAAAATCCCCCGACTTTGAATACCGTGAGGAACAGCAGCGCATGGCGGTGGAGGTGGGGCAGGCCATCGAGAAAAAGCGCCCGGTGATCATCGAGGCCGGCACCGGGGTGGGAAAGTCCCTCGCCTATCTGCTGCCGGCCATCCTGACGGCGCTGCGGCACAAGCGGAAGGCGGTCATCTCCACCCACACCATCAATCTGCAGGAGCAGTTGATTTCCAAGGACATCCCTATTGTGCAAAAGCTGGTGGGGCAGCCCTTCGCGGCGGTGCTGCTGAAGGGGCGCGGCAACTATCTCTGTCCGCAGCGCCTGTCCAAATCCATGCGCAGCACCGGCGATCTGTTCAGCACGGCGGAGCATGATGAGCTGCGCGCCCTGTGGAAGTGGAAGCAGGAGACGAAGGATGGCACGTTGAGCGATTTGAATTTTTCCCCCTCACCGAATGTGTGGTCGCAGGTGTGCAGTGAGGCCCATGTGTGCACCCCGCGCAGTTGCGGGCCGGACAGCGGCTGTTATTATCAGCACGCGCGCCGGGCGGCGGCGGAAGCGGAAGTGCTGGTGCTGAATCACACGCTCTTTTTCACCCTGCTCTCCGCCCAGGATGAAATGGGCGCGGAAGGTGAGGGCTTCCTTTTTGCCAATGACTTCGTGGTGCTGGACGAGGCCCACACCCTCGAAAATGTTGCGGCCAAACAGCTGGGGCTGAACTTGTCCCAGGCCAGCCTGCGCTTTGACCTGAACCGGCTCTATAATCCCCGCACTCAAAAGGGGCTCTTCGCCCTGGCGAAAAGTCCGGACGGCGTCACCAGCACGGCAAAAGTGCTGGATCAGGTGGAAGGTTTTTTTGAGTCTGTGAAGCAGGCGGCGAAATTCTCTCCGGCAGGCCGGGAGTTCCGGGTGCGCACGGCCGGGCTGGTGGAGAATACCCTGGGCGGAGCCCTGCTGGAAGTGGTGCAGTGCGTGCGGAAGCTGACGGATGACAAGGAAACGCCGGACAATAGCCTGACTGAATTGGCGGAGATGGGCCGCCGTCTCGCCGAGACGCGGGCCGGCCTGGAGGAATTCCTCACCATGGCGCGGCCGGGACATGTGTATTGGGTGGAGCGCAGCGGCATTGATCAGCGGAACATCAGCATGCATGCCGCGCCGGTGGACGTGAGCGGGCTGCTGCGGCAGATTTTTTTCAATGGCCTGAAGACCTGTGTGCTGACCAGCGCGACCTTTGGCGCCGGGGAGCCTAACTTGCGTTACTTCCGCCGCCGCTGCGGGGCGGAAAAAGTCAGGGCGGTGCAGATCGGCAGCCCGTTTGACTGGGATACGCAGATGAAGCTGCACCTCGTGCGCCAGATGCCGGACCCCAATGCCCCCGGGTATGATGCCGCACTGGAACAGTGGGTGCAGCATTACCTGGAGCAGTCCCAGGGCCGGGCTTTTGTGCTGTTCACCAGCTACAAGCTGATGGAAAACCTGGCCTCCCGCATGGAGCGCTGGTTCAAGCAAAAGGGCTGGGACCTGCTGGTGCAGGGAAAAGGCCGGCCGCGGCATCAATTGCTCCAGGATTTCAAGGACGACGTCAGCAGTGTGCTTTTTGGCACGGAAAGCTTCTGGACCGGGGTGGATGTGCCGGGGGAGGCCTTGTCCAATGTCATCATCACCCGCCTGCCGTTTGCGGTGCCCGACCATCCGCTGACCGCCGCCCGGATCGAGCATATCGAGGACCGCGGGGGCAACCCCTTTTCTGAATACTCCGTGCCGGAAGCCGTGCTGAAGCTCCGCCAGGGGATCGGCCGCCTCATCCGCACGAGAAAGGACCACGGTATCGCGGTCATCCTGGATCCGCGGGTGCTGACGAAGAGCTATGGGAAAATCTTCCTCGACGCCCTGCCGCCCGCCCCCCGGGTCATCGCGGACTGAAGGTGGGCCGCCCTGCGGGATAAAACACAGCTTTCCCTTGCTGCTCAGGGGGATGTGGCGATAGTGCCGAGCCTGCTTTTTCCATCCCCAGATTCTTTCTTTTCTTCATGGCCCGGGTTTACCTCCGCATCCTAGCTTCGCTTTTCGCCCTCGCCGTGCTGGCAGGCACCGTGCTGGGGGCGTATTACCTCTACCGGGAGTCCTATCTGCCGGAAAAACAGCGCACCAAGGAAGTGAAAACCCTGCTCAGTTCCAGCGCGCCAAAGGCCGATCCCGGACGGAAGGTGTTCGACCAGGCAATGGACCTGATCCGCCGGGGCGAGTTGGAGGCCGCGAAGCAGCTCCTCACGGAAATTACGGAGGTCTATCAGGATTCCAGCCGCTTCGAAGACTCGCAGCGGGTCCTGGGCGAAATCAATCTGGACCGGATTTTCTCCCGCGCGCCCATGCCGGGGAAGCTGGAATACACCGCCGTGCGTGGCGATAGCCTGCATGAGATCGCCAAACGCTTCCGCACCACCCTGGCCTACATCAAACGGGTGAACAACCTGCTGGGCTCCATCGTTCATCCGGATGATCACCTGATCGTGTATCCGTTGGATTTTACCATGAAGGTAGATCTGAGTGGAAAGTCCATCACGCTCCTCAAGGATGACCGCTACTTCAAAAAATACACCATCAGGGGCATGAAGCTGCCCTTTTCCAGTCTTCCGGCACAGACCACTCTGGGCGATAAACCCGCATGGCTGGAAGCCAAAAAGATCCAGCCCTTCGACGACCGCTATGCCGGATCCCGGAAATGGCTGCAGACCGCCGGCAAGCCCAGCCGGCCGGGGCTGATTTTTTGCGCATCGCCGCCTGATAATCCGCCACCTCCCCCTTCCGGCACGCCTCCGGCCGTGCCCCCGGCGGGACTGGCCGCCATCCTGAATACCCCCGGTGTCTACCTGGATGAAAGCGATATTGAGGAACTCTCCACCCTCGTGCGGGTCGGCACCCCGGTCGAGTTTTTGAAAAAAGCTCCCAACGCAGCCCCAGCCACCCGCAGTTGAGTGGCCGGGCTCCCACCGCTACCTGATTCCCCATCCCTGCCCACCCCTTTGCCATGACCCCAGCCCCCCTTGAATTCGAAAAACCCATCCTCGACCTCCAGCAACAACTGGAGGAACTCCTGACCAAGAGCGCGGATCAGGCCGTGGATATGAGCGCTGAAGCTAATACCATCCGGGCCAAAATCGTGGAACTGAAGGAAACCACCTATCAAAACCTTACCGCCTGGCAGCGGGTGCAGATTGCCCGGCACCCCGCCCGGCCTTACATGCTGGATTATATCGGAGCCTGCTTCACCGGATTCCTCGAAGTGCATGGCGACCGCCACACGGGCGACGACCACGCCATGCCCGCCGGATTCGCCACCATCGGCGGGCGGAAGGTGCTGGTGATTGGCCAGCAAAAGGGCCGCGATACCAAGGAAAACCTAAAGCGCAACTTCGGCTGCGCCCACCCTGAAGGCTACCGCAAGGCGCTGAGGCTCATGCGCCTCGCGGAGAAGTTCCAGCTGCCTGTAGTCAGTCTGATCGACACCCCGGGAGCCTATCCCGGAGTGCAATCCGAGGAGAGGAATATTGCCGAAGCCATTGCCTTCAATCTACGCGAAATGATGACCCTGAAGACCCCCATCGTAGCCATTGTCATTGGCGAAGGAGGCTCCGGCGGAGCCCTTGGCATCGGCGTCGCCGACCGCGTGCTCATGCTGGAAAATGCCTATTACTCCGTGATCAGCCCGGAAGGCTGTGCGGCCATTCTCTGGAAGCACCGCCAGCACGCCCCGGAAGCCGCCGAGGCCTTGAAGCTCACTGCAAAGGATCTGAACCGCCTTGGTATTGTGGATGAAGTTATCCCTGAACCGACGGGCGGGGCCCACTACAATCCCACCGCAATGGCGGCAACCGTCAAAGACGCCATCCTGCGCCACCTCGCCGCCCTGGAGTCCGCCAGGCCCGCGAACCTGCTGCGCGACCGCTACCAAAAGTTCCGCCGCTTCGGTGTGGTGGAGGAATCCGCTTCGGCTTGAGCCCTGGGGTTTAGACCGGATCACCAATCACAAGGAAATCGCAGCCCCCTACTTTTCGCCGCCTGACGGATGCCTGGCGTCACGGGGTTTCTAATCCAAGTCCAGTTTGGCAGGAAACTCCGGACACCGCCGGGAAGCGGCTGCCGCCAGGCCGGGGTTGGCCTTCAGGTAAAACGTCATCCCGCCCATATCGTCACAGCTCCAAAATTCCTCGGCTCCGGTGGCAAAATACAGGGCCGCTTTTTCAGAGAGTTCCGCCGCTGAATGGGATTCTGACAAAACTTCCACACAAATTTCCGGAGCGATGGAATACGCGGACTGCCGCCGGATAGGAGCAAGGCGCTCTGAGCTGAACCAGCCGACATCCGCTACTTTGACGCCGCCAGCCGTGGCGACTGGAGCCTCCGGCAGAGGTTTGCCATCGGGGAGCCGACGGGAAAGTTCTGAAATAATCAAATATTGCCTTTCTGAATGCCAGCCTTTTGCAGGACTCATGACGATTTGTCCGTATTGATTCGTTTCGATCTTGTAGGGCAGGTCCTGCAAGGCCGGATCGGCGCAGATTTCATCCCAGGTGAGCATGAGCTTCTGTAGCACAGACCCTGAAGTGTGCAAGCAATCTGCGTTCGACGGGTGCCGGTCCCGGTTCCAGAGTCCACGTGATCCGTCCTCCCCGGCTGAGCCTGGGCGGATGGGTTTTTAGTTTTACCTTCACTCCCCCCTTTCCCCTGATCATCCATGTGCGGCATTTACGGTTTTTCCGGTTTTAGCGAAGAGGGCCTTCTCGAAAAGATGGCCAAGGTCCAAATCCACCGCGGCCCGGATGGGGAGGGGCGTTATGACCGGCCGGAGCAGCGCTTTCACATGGGCATGCGCCGGCTCAGCATCATTGATCTTGCTGGCGGCTGGCAGCCCATTTTCAATGAGGACCGGACTTTGGCCATCATCCTGAATGGCGAGATCTATAACTACAAGGAACTCCGGGAAGAACTCACCGCAGCCGGGCATATCTTCCGCACCCACAGCGATACGGAGACCATCCTGCACGGCTTTGAGCAATGGGGCCTGCAAGGCGTGCTGGGGCGCTTGAATGGCATGTTTGCGTTTTGCATCCACAGCGCGGTCACCGGGGAGTTTTGGATCGCCCGCGACCGCACCGGCCAGAAGCCGCTGTATTATCATGCCGCCGGAGGACGTTTCCTCTTTGCCAGTGAAGCCAAGAGCCTCCTGCAATGCCAGCACGTGCCCCGCCGCTGCAACACCGCCGCCATCGACCCCTATTTGACGCTGCGCAATGTGCCGGAACCCGCCACGATGTTTGATGGCATCTTCACCCTGCCAGCCGCCCACTGCCTGCACCACCGTCCGGACGGCACGTTCCAGATCACGCGCTACTGGGACTGCCCGTTGCACGATGGATCCGAAAAACAGACGGATGCGGCATGGCAGGAGCAGTTTGCATCGCTCTTCGAAGACTCGATCAAGCTGGTGATGCGCAGCGATGTGCCGGTGGGGGCCTATCTGTCAGGTGGGGTCGACAGCAGCCTCGTCGTCGCGGCGATGATGAAGCACGCCGCCTCCGTCAAAACCTACAGTATCGGCTTCAACAGCCCCATCGACGAAACCCACGATGCTGCCGAGACCGCTGCCTTCCTCGGCACCCATCATCACACCATCCATGTCGAGCCCGCTGATTTCGATCTGTTGCCTGCCATCGTGCACCAGATGGACCGTCCGGTGGGAGATGCGCTCATCATCGCCTTCTACAAGCTGGCCCAGGGCGCGGCGAAGGACCTCAAGGTCGTCCTGGGGGGAGAAGGCGCGGACGAATGTTTTGCCGGGTATGATTTTCAGAAGAAGATTCTGCTTGCCCAGAAGCTGGGTCCGCTCGCCCCGCTCGCCGGGCTGGCGGTGCAGGCCATGCCGCACGCGCTGCTGAACAAATTCTTCAAATTTCCCGCCGATCTGGGCCGTCAGGGCAAGAAACGCGGGGTGGATTTTCTCAAAAACTACCCCCGCCGCCATCTCATGGCTAACTTCTATGCCCTGCGCACCCTCTGGGCCGAAGATGAGCGCCGCGACCTTTACACCCCCGCCTTTAAAAACTACGCCAGCGAAGCTTGGATTCCCCATGAGCGCGAACCCTTCCAGCCCTCTGCCTCCACGGTCTCCCGCGTCACCGATGCTCCATTCCTCGACCGGCTGCTGCGCCTGCAATATGACGAGTGGCTCCAGGACTGGGCGCTCATCCGTCAGGATAAAAACACCATGGCCCACAGCCTCGAATACCGGCTGCCCTTCCTTGATCATCGCATGATCGAACTGGCGCAGCGGATGCCGGCGCACATCAAAATCAACCGGGGCACGGACAAATGGATTGAGCGGCAACTGGCGGATCAATACTTCGCCGGCATGCCCAAAAACAAGCCCAACGGCCGTCCCAAGATCCCTTTCTATCTTCCCCTCGACTTTTTCTTCCAGCACGCGCAATTCCGCCGCCTGGTGGCGGATACCCTCAGTGAATCACAACTGAAAGCCCGCGGCTACTTCGAGCCCGCCCGCGTCGCCGCCCTGCTTCAGCGCATGGAAACCCGCGAATTCATCTATCTGAAACAAGTCATGTCCCTCGTCATTCTGGAACTCTGGCACCGGGCCTTCATTGATTAGTTCTACCTTGTTAAGTTCCCCGTGGCGCAGGCTTCCAGCCTGTGCGGCCAGCGGGCTTCCAGCCCGCTGATGCCCCAATTTAACAAAGTAGAATTAGTCAGTCAGTCAGTTGGCTGGGAGATGCCGCAGGCACGCGGCGGAATTGAAAACGGGCATCGAATTGCCCGGCATTGAATTGGCGGCAGCATTTCAGACAGGCGGTGGGGCGCTTGAAGAGACGGACGCGGGGCACCAGCAGTTGGCAGTTGGGGCAATGGTAAAAATACTTCGCCGCCACTTTGCGGCGCGGAGCGAGGGGCAGGGTGTGGGTGACTTTTTCCCCAGGAATGCCGAGATCGGCACAGGCTTGTCGCCACTCCGGGCCATGAGTCTGGATGCGGCGGCGACCGGCGCGCCAGTGGGCGAGCAGGTGGGCGGCTTCATGCCGCAGGGTGCGTTCCACTTCCGCCGGGCTTATGGTGAGGAGGCGGGGATTCAGATGGATCCGTCCAGTGCGGGGCTGGGCGGTGCCGGCGGTGGTGCGCATGCGGGGGTTCCACTCCACCTGAACGATCTCCGCCAGGACGGCGGCCCCCACGGTATACAATAAGGACTGGACACGGCCAGTGAGGATGGGGTCGGCTGCGGGCATGTATCCTGGGCGGCTAGGGAGCGGCAGCTCCGGCGGGGGTGGGCTTGGTGCGCACCTGGTGCTTGACTTCGTCCAGAGCCACGACCCGGTCTGAGGGCACATCTTCCGTCACAAATACATTCGCCCCCAGGGTGCTGCGGCGTCCGATGGTGATATCGCCCACGATTGTGGCGTTGGCGTAGATCGTAACATGGTCTTCCAGTTTGGGATGGCGGTTTTTTCCCTTGAGCCGCTGTCCGGCGGAGAGAGAGCGGGCGACGAGGCCGACGCCTTGATATAATTTCACATGGCTGCCAATCACGGACGTTTCCCCGATGACGACACCAGTGCCGTGGTCGATGAAAAAGTGGGTTCCAATCACCGCTCCCGGATGGATGTCGATCCCGGTGCGGTTATGGGCCCATTCCGTCATCATCCGGGGAATCAGGGGAAGTCCTTCCTGATAAAGCAGATGGGCCATGCGTTGGATCGCAATGGCCTCGAGACCTGGATAGGCGAGGATGACCTCCTCGTAACTTCCAGCGGCCGGATCGCCATCAAAGGCGGCCTTCACATCGGTGCTGAGCAGGCGGCGCACCTCCGGGAGCTGATGCATGAATTGGCAAACCAGCCGGTGGGATTTCCCATCCAAGCCGTCGGGGGATTCACTCTGGTGGGCCAGGCTGCGGCGCACTTCACCTTTCAGACCGGTGGTGATTTTTTCCACCCGCGTGGCGATGCGGCAGCTTAGATTCCCGGCATGGAGGGCTTCCGTTTCATAGAAACCGGGGAAGATGATCTGCAGCAAATCGGAACACAGGGCGGAGATGGCGCATTTGGACGGCAGGTCCACGCCTTCAAGGTGATTGATGCCGCCCTCGGTCTGATATGACCGGATGAGGGCTTCGGTGATAGCAGTCTGGTCGCAGGGCATGGTAAGACGATCATGGCGCAGGCTGGGCGGCAGGGAAACCGTTTTTTAAAATGGGCCAGCTTCACCCTGAATAACACCCGGATCACCCTCACCGTGCAAAACACGGGGGGCTCCACCTCCTTCCGGCTGGAAAGCTCCCCCTCCATGGCCGCAGGCGAATGAACGGCTGTTTCCGGGGCCTTTTTCTCGCCGGTCGCAGGGCAGAATGGATTCCACCGCACGCACGTTACGAGGACAATTCCTGGCTCTGGCAAATTGTTCTATCGCGTGGTGGGACTCTCCGGCACGGCGGTGGATCTGGATGGCGATGGTCTCAGTAACACCTTTGAGGGCACGACCGGCACCAACGCGCCATTACCTCGCTCGCTGCCGCGGGAGAAAGCAAACCGGGGAAGGCACCCCTGAACCGTTAAGTTTGGGCGATGGCTTGGCCGCTGGCTTTTTCCTGGGTGATCTGAAGTTTTGCCAGGATGAAGAGGTTGTGGGCAAGGACGGCCCGCCCTACGGCAAGCTCGCGCTGCCGGTGGGTCTTTGATAAGGCGCTGCATAAAAAAAGCCTCTTTTCCACAAGGAAAAGAGGCTTTTGAAAGGGATAGTCTGGGCAGTTGGCTCAGTTGAATTGCTCGCGGGTGTGTTGAGTGCCGGAGACAAATCCCAATTCAGGCGGGAACTCAAGGTAACCGGTGCTGGGGTGGGTGGATTCGCGGAGGCGCTCAGGGTAGGGCTGGCGGTAGCCGCCTTTGTAGGCAGGGAAGGGGAAAGTCACGAGTTCAAAGATACCGAAGCCGAGGCGGGCGACGGTTTTGCGGGTGCCGTGCAACACGCCGTAGGAGCTTGCAGCGGTTCCGCCTTCTTCACGGTCCGTTTTGAGGAACTGGTTGGGAATTTCCGTGACACCGTAAACGATGTTGGAAAGGGCGCGGCTCAATTTGCGGATGGGGCCGTTCTTTTCAGCTGGGGGAGCTTGGAAGTCAGCCATGCTCAGGCCGGCGAAGCCCACGGTCAGGAGGATCAGGATGGTTTTTTTCATAAAGTCGAAGTGCTGGCAAAGTAGGTTGGATTGGGATTATTTGGCAACATGAAATTTGGAAAATTTCGCTTTAGCCCTTCAAGGGAATTTCGTTGAGCGTGTAGTAGGCGTCCTGATGGAGTAGAGGCAGGCCGGTCGTGGAGCGGACACCTGGGGATTTGAGGTAATGCACGTGGCCTTTGGTGAGGGGGGAGATGGTGAGTTTGACCCGCAGACCATCGGGGGAAACTTCGGCGGCGGCGATTTTGGGGATGATCTGATCCACTTCCGGACCGCCGTAATCAGAGCGGTAGGCCCAGGTCCAGGCTTCCATGGTGTAACTGGCAGGGTTGCCGGCGGTTTCAGGATGGACGGGGGTGGTAAAGCTGAGGGTGAATCCGTCGGGGGCAGCCTTCATGTCGAGGATTTCGAAAGGGGTCTGTCCAGTCCAGACGAGGCGGTCGAGGTTCCAGGGTTTGCCGCCCCGGGAGCCCCAGCCGCGGTCGGAGCCGCCGACGAACATTTTTCCATCCGGGGTCAGGTGCATGCCGATGGGACCGCTGCCGAATCCGGAGACGAAGGGGATAGCGACCCCCTGATACACTTCATTAACCATTTCCAGGCTGACGCGGGCAATGTTGGAGTAGCATTGGTCGCCGACGAAGAGCTGATTTTGGAAGGGGCCGAATTTTCCGCCGGAGGTGTCGCAGACAATCCCGCTGGAGCTTTGGCCGACGCGTCCGTGGGGCAGCATCACGGCAGGAGGGATCAGGGTGGGAATGCGTTTGCGCTCTGTCACCATCCGGCTGTTGTCGTGGGGCTCGGGCGGGCGGTCGCCGATTCCGGTGGTGATGCTGAACCATTTGTTCCCCATGGGATTGCCGGCGAAGGAGCCGGGTTTCATCCATTTCAGGGAACTGGAGCCATTCCACGGGCCCTGGTTGTCGGTATAAAAGGCGTCGCCCTGGGCGTTGAAGCCGATGCCGCCCGGGCTGCGGAGGCCGCAGACAGTGGGGGTGGTGATGCCGTCGGGGGAAACCGTCAGGCCCCAGCCGCGGTAGTCGATGTCGCTGGTAAACGAACCGGTCAGACAGAGGGCGACCCAGAGCTTGCCTTCTTTATCAAATGAGGAGCCGAAGGCGTATTCGTGATAGTCCCCATTGATGCCCCATGCGTCCGAGATGGTCTCGAAGAGATCCGCGCGTCCGTCCTTGTTTTCATCGGTAAGGCGGGTGACTTCGGGGCGCTGGGTGACATAAAGGGCGTCCTCTTTCCAGGCGAGGCCGAGGCATTCATGGAGGCCGCTGGCATAGGGGGTAAGACGGGCGGTGGAAATGTCAGGGCCAAGGGCGTCCCTGATGAGGAAAACATCGCCCCGGCGGGTGGCGGCGAAGACGCGGCCGTCCGGGGTGCTGGTGATAGCTCCGGTTTCGAGGACAAGGTTCCGGGGGTTCGGCAGGGATTGGATCGGGTAGTAATCCGATTCCACCGGAGTGGCAGCGAGGGCGGTGCCGGTGGTGAGCAGGAGGAGGGGGACAGCAGAGTGCATGAAAGGGGGAAATGTCAGGGATTCCAGTGGTAGGTGACGCAGACAATGGCGGTGGGGCCGGCGAAGACGACGGGGACGAGAAGATTTTCCCCACGCAGGATGGGGGCGCTGCTTTCGTGAGTCAGGCGGAAGCCGGGGCCATTCCAGCCGTCGCCATCCGCCGTCACCGTTCCGGCAGCCACGCGGACGAAAAGATGCTCCGCAGGTTCGGGAGCGGTGAAATAGAGCTTCCGGGTGACATGGTGGTCATTGTTGGCGGCGCTGCCGGCGGGTTCGTAGGTTTCGGTGACGGTCACGCTGCCCATTTCATATTTAAAGGTCGGGAAGCGTTTTTCATCCAGGCGGTAGCCCCGGAAGCGCAGGCCCATGGCGCGGTCTTTTTTAGCAGGCCAGGGGGTATCCGCTTCGGGCAGGCGGGCGAGGCTCTGGCCAGCCGGGAAGGGTTGGATGATGTTGTAGCCCAAGGGGGGCTGGGCTCCGGCACCGCGTCCGGTCCAGTGGCGCTTCGCATCCATGAAAGCCCCCTCCCAAAAAATGGAGGGAGCCATCTGATCGGCATCGAAGCAAAGATTCACCCCATTGGGATAACCGACAGCGATGCCCCGCGGGCTGGTCTGGGTGACGAAGTTCCGGTAGAGGATCGCCTCACCGTTTTCCGGGGCCAGGGGGATGCCGGTAAATTCGCTGTCAGCATCGGTGGTGGGGTTGGTTTGATAGTCCGGGTGAATCCAGCTGCTCAGCGGGGTTTCAGAAAACGTGGCGCTGGACCAGCCGAGGTAGAGTTCCTCCTGGCCTTCGAATTCAAAATAGTCGAGTTGGATCCGGTGCGGGCCTTTGGTGAGTTTGAGCTGATGGCTCTTCACTTCGGCGGAGGCATGGATGCCATCGTGATCGATCACGGATATTCCATCAATGGAGAGGCGGGCTCCATCATCGGAAGCGAGGTGAAAGGTGTAGTCCGCGTCCACCGGGGCATGGAGCGTGCCCTGATAACGCACCCCAAAATGCTCCGTTTTAC
The DNA here is from genome assembly GCA_945900785.1 of Akkermansia muciniphila. Lineage (GTDB taxonomy): Bacteria > Verrucomicrobiota > Verrucomicrobiia > Verrucomicrobiales > V1-33 > CAIZWU01. The sequence continues at coordinate 16,392 of CAMDJM010000030.1, read as the reverse complement.
CCTCCAGGGCGACCGCGATTTTTTTGTCAGGGATGGGTCCGCTCCGGTGGGGGGTGAGCGCGGTGAAATCCGGCAGGCTGGTCCATTCCCCGGGGTAAAGCTGGTAATTCAGCTCCGAAAATCCCGGGCCTTCCGCAACGACCCGAAGTTCGCCATTCATGGCCATGGCGTGGCCCGGGAAGGTGCAGACGTAAGGATAGACGCCGGGCTTTTCCGGGATTTTCAGGGTGATTTCCTGTTTTTGATGGGCGGCGACGAGGCCGGTGTGGGCGAGGATGCGGGGGCTGTCCGGGATCCAGGCCTTGTCGTTGCCGGCCGCTCCGAGTTGCCACGCCAGTTGGGCGACTTCCATGCCCTTGTCGTTTTTGTCAGGGAGCGGCTGGCAGAGGACGAAGTTGTGCGGCATTTCATCCATGTTTTCGAAGACCAGCTTCACCTGGCTGCCAGGGCTGGCGGTGATGAAGGACCGGTCGTATTTCATCTGGGCCGGCGGGGTGCGCAGGGTGATGACCGGGAGGTCATCCGCCAGGAGAGGCAGCGGCAGCAGGAGCGGCCAGAACAGGGAAAAGCGGGGGAGACTCATGCAGGTGGAAGAAAGCTTGGAAACGCTGGGCACAAGGCCGATGTATCAAAGGAGGAGGAAACCCGCAGTGCAAAGGAGCATAAAGCGGGCTTGCGGGCAGGCCGGATCCCGTGGAAATAGCCGCTCTGGTTTACTTTCCTGATTGCTTTACCCATGTCCACGGAACCTTCCCCTGCTATTGCCTCCACCTCCCCGGGCCGCCCTCCGGCTTTGCCCTTCCTGAAGCCAGGGTGGATGAAAAAGGCGATCAATCTTTCCAATGGGGTGAAAAAATTTGTCCAGTATAACCGCGATCTGATGACGCCGGCCAAACTGGAGCACGTGAAGGCGCTGCATGCCCGTTTTGATCTGGCGCTGCGGCACCGCAACAAGGATGAAACCACTGCCTTGGAAACGGAACTGATAAAATCCTGCGAGGGCGCGGTGCCCCATTACAAATCTTCGCCGGTGAAGGAAAATATCGAGGTCATTGTGGTGGCCATCGTGGTGGCCCTGGGGATCCGGGCCTATTTCCTGCAGCCGTTTAAAATTCCCACCGCCTCCATGCAGCCCACCCTGAACGGGATCACCGCGAGGGCGATGCCGGAGACAGAGGCCTTTCCCAATGCCGTGGTGCAGGGGATCGAGTATATCGTGAAAGGGCGCAATTACGTGGAAATGCGGGTGCCGCAGGACTGGGGCTCCGTCAGGTTGGTGGGGATCCGGCAACGCACCCGGGCAAAATTTTTCACGATTTCGGATTTGGTCTTCATGGATGGAGGCAACCAGGAGCGGGTGCTGACTGGTTATGTTCCAACACGCCAGATGTGGGAGGATTTGTGGGTCGGTCCAAAGCCCCAGATCAACCGGGACAATTACGTCACCTTGACCAGTGGGGTTGAGACTCTGGCGGTCGCGGTGCCTGCTGGCCCTGTGGTGCCGGCTGGAACGCTGATGGTGCGTGGCTTCATTGATACGGGGGATCAGGTGCTGGTCAATAAGATGGCCTATCATTTCCGGCGGCCCACGAGGGGCGAGGTGTTTGTCTTCAGCACCGCCGGGATCACCGGGATCACGCCGCCTGCGGGGGTCGATTCGCAGCATTACATCAAGCGTCTGACCGCGTTGCCATGGGATGAGCTGAAATTGACCCAGACAGAAACCATTGTGACCTCACCCTCAGGCCAACAGGCCAATGCCATTCTGAACATCAATGGGACAAGGGCGGTGGAAGCAGGTCCCAATCGGGTCATGAGTCTTCAAAATGGATACCAGGGTTATACCATGGTGAACAGCCCGTTTGTGCAAGGGGAACAGCCCTTGATGCTCGGGTCCAAACAATACATGGCGATGGGAGACAACAGTGCCAATAGCTTTGATAGCCGCATGTGGGGTCCCGTGCCGGAGGAGAATCTGGTGGGTCCGGCCTTGTTTGTGTATTGGCCTTTCCTGCCCCACTTTGGCCTGATCCGGTAGCCCCAACAGTTGCCCTGTGATGGATCCGCGCTGGTTGCCGGTGTGCTGGGGGGCGGGTGCTGCGGCCTGCCTTCTGCTGTTTTTCGGCGTGCAACCCTGGCGCACCGAGTTCACCCGGGGTTTCAGGCTGCTGTGGAAATATCCCATGGCCTGGGTGCTTCCGGCAGCGCTGAGCGTGCTGGATCGCCTGCCGTGGCTGGGCCAGACGGTGGATCAGGCCGCTCCTTTGAGCTTCCTGAGCACCGGCCAGGCCTTGCTCCAGGTCTGGCATGGCACCGGCTTTCCCGGCACTGGGGCCGCCGCCCTGGTGACCGCCGTGCTGCTCGCAGGCAATGTGCAGGGAATGCGGCGCGGTTGCCTCAAGGGCGTGGAATCTGTGCTCGGGGTCCCGGGCCGGGCCAGCCTGGTTGTATTGGGGCTGGGAGCGCTGGCGCTGGTGGCGGAACCGGCCCTGGCCCGGCAGGATGTTCCCTTGCCCTGGCATCTGGCGGTGACAGCCCTGGCCATGCCCCTGGTGGGATGGACTTCCGCCACCGTGCTGGCCGGGCTGCTCCTGCTGGCAGAGACGGAGGCGCGGGCTCCGGAAAAAACCGCCGGGGTGCGGTGGCTGGAATCCAGTGCGGCCCACGCCGCGCGGCTGTGGCCCTGGGCCCTGTGGCACGGGCTTTTGTGGTGGCTGCTGCGCTGGCTGCCTGAGGGCTGGCGTGGGACCTTATCCTGGATGATGGTGCCCCCCGGAGTGCTGTTGGCCTTTGCGCCCCTGGTCTTCCTTCATGTGAAGCACCTCTCCGGCGGGAGGGCAGGCTTGAGCCACGCGGTGGCGCTCTGGCGAAGCCATGGCTGGCAGGTTCCCGCCTGGGCGGCCGTTTCCGGGCTGATCTTCAGCCTTTGGATTCTGGCAGAAAATCAGGCCGCCGCGCTCACCGCCAAGGCTGCTCCGGCCTTGCGGTTCCTGCTTGCTACGGTTCATACGATGGTGCACATCTGCTTGACAATGGGAACCCTCGCCGCGTGGATTCATCTGCGCACCCCAGAGGAACCCCTGCCGTCCCGCCCGCCGCGCTCCCGCAAGGCGACTTCCCCATGACCACTACTCCTTCAGGCCTGACTGCCCGCGACATCGTCAAGCGCAGCCGCTCCAACCTTGCCTTCGCTCTGGCCTGCCTGCCAAAGCGCCGCCGTCAGGACATGTATGTCTTTTATGCCTTCTGCCGCGTGGTCGATGACATCGCGGATGATGAAGGCTGGACCACCCCGCAGCGGATGGAAGCCCTCGACCGCTGGCGGGCCGTGGTGCGCGGCGATGCGACGGACCGCGAGCCCTTTGAGGAGGACCTGCTGGATCTGCGCCTCCGCTATGAAATCCCTGCCGAAGAGATGCTGGCGATCATTGATGGGGTGGCCATGGATATCGAACCCCGGCGCTATCAAAGCTGGGAGGAACTGAAGCTTTACTGTTATCGCGTGGCGGGCTGTGTGGGTCTGGTCAGTATCCGCATCTTCGGCTGCCGGGATGAAAAGAGCCGCGACTACGCCATCAACCTGGGCTACGCCCTCCAAATCACCAACATCCTGCGCGATGTCCGGGCTGACTGGGAAAACGGCCAGCGGATCTACCTGCCCCTGGAGGATCTGGAGGCCGCCGGATACACCGTGGCGGACCTGGCTGCGATGCGTTATAATGCTGCCTTCAGCCTCCTGATGCGCCAACAGGTCTCCCGGGCGCGTGATTATTATCATCTGGCGCGCGCTGCCATTGTAAAACGCGACCGCCGCCCCCTCCTCGCGGCCGAAGCGATGCGCCGCATCTACAGCGAAACCCTGGACCTGCTCGAGGAAGACCACTATCACGTCTTCGACCAGCGCTACCGCCTTTCCAATCTCCGCAAAGCCCGCCTCGTCGCCGGAGCCTGGACGAAGGGCCTGTTCGGCCGCTGGCAGCCCGGGTCAAATTCCGGTTAGGGTGGCTCCCGGGTGCAGGGTATCATCCACGATCAGGGCTTCTCCGGGGTCGAGGAAGTCCCCATCCTGATTCAGGTCGAGTCATCCTCTTCCCCTGCATCCCACCTGCCAGGAAACCAGCCTGGGGATGACGCCGGAGAACTATGGCTTGCCGGGATGGACGCTGATTTTCAGGAATGGGGTGAGTTTCTCCAGCGTTTTTTCTCCAATCCCCGGGACGCGCCGGAGATCAGTGATGGATTGATAGGGACGGCCTTCGATGATGCGGTTGGCCGTGGTCTCACCCACGCCGGGCAGCGCCTGCAGTTCATCGCGGGCGGCGGTATTGGGATCAAGGAGCAGGGCAGGGGGCTTTTTGGTGGCCTTGGTGGCCAGGCCCAGTTCGGCTTCCTCCGCGCGCTGGGCGCTGCGTTCGGCGGGCAGGGCGGCCCAGTCTGTTTTGGCCCAGACCCCTTGGGACAGCTTGGCAGCCTTGAGTTCGAGATCGCGCAGCCCGTCGCGGTAGCTGCTGAGGGAAAGGCCTGCCGGAGTGGTCCGGTAAACCCCAAAGGCCCTGGCGAGGCCTTCCGCCACCAGCACGGAGCCCAGATCCCGCCCGTCCGGCAACTGCACAAAGGCGTAGACCCGCGGGTGCCGTCCATCGCCGCGGCCGTCCGCGTAGGAGGTAAAAACGGTAAATCCGTCCGCGAGCAGTTGCGAGGTGCGGGCGGCGGCGCGGCCGCCGAACTTTTTGGCCAGGTCGATCGATTCCTGCGGACCGCCTACCCTGGCAATGCCAAAATAGCGGCGCTGGTCAAACAGGCGGCGGGCATCCGTTTCGTCCTTCACCTGCCATTCAAAGCAATCCGCCCCATAAAGCCGCAGGGTCAATTCCCGGCCATCCGCGGTTTTGATAGGAAAGCTGTCTCCGTCTGCCCAGTCTGCCTGCACCCGGCGGCAGCCTTTCAATTCCACCAGAGGCTCTGCCCCTGAGGCGGACACCAGCAGCAGCGGAAAAAGCCATAGCCATAGCAGGAGCAAGCGTTTCATCCTTGAATAAAACTGAACAACAACGGACTGAACGCAAGGTCTTCCCTGCTGCTGCAGGAACGGAACGGGGTCTTGCAACCTCGCAGGAACGGGGCCTTTCCGGTTCATCCGAGAATGCCTTTGACCACTTCCCCGTGGACATCGGTGAGGCGGAATTGCCGTCCCTGGTAGCGGGTGGTGAGGCGGGTGTGGTCAATGCCCAGCAGGTGCATGATGGTGGCCTGGTGGTCGTGCACATGGACCTTGTCCTCCGTGATGTTCCAACCAAATTCATCAGTGACTCCATGAACGTGGCCTTTTTTCACCCCGCCGCCGGCCATCCAGAGACTGAAGGCCCGGCCGAAGTGGTCGCGGCCGGTGGGTTTGGCGGGATCGCCCTGACCGAACGGGGTGCGCCCGAATTCCCCTCCCCAGATCACGAGGGTATCCTCCAGCAGTCCGCGCTGTTTGAGGTCCTGGACGAGGGCGGCGGAAGGCTGGTCGGTATCCTTGCACTGGACGGCCAGCTGGGTGTGCAGGTTGCCGTGCTGGTCCCAGCCGCTATGCATGAGTTGAACGAAGCGGGTGCCGCGCTCGACGAGCTTGCGGGCCATCAGGCAGTTATTGGCGAAGCTGCCTTTTTCCAAAACGTCAGGTCCATACAGGTCGAGGATATGTTTGGGTTCCTTTGAGAGATCGGTCAGGTCCGGCACGCTGGCCTGCATGCGGTAGGCCATCTCGTATTGGGAAATCCGGGTATCGGTTTCAGGGTCGCCGTAGTCCTTGAGGTGGGCCTGATTCATGGCCTGGATGTCATCCAGGAGCAGCCGCCGTGCGGAGCGGCCGATGCCGGCGGGATTGGTCAGGTAAGGGACCGGATCCCCATTGCTGCGGAAGCGCACCCCCTGATATTTGGAGGGCAGGAAGCCGCTGCCCCAATAATAATCAAAGAAGAGTTGGCCGCAGCTCTTCTGCCGGTCCGAGGAGGTCATGACCACGAAGGCAGGCAGTTCATCGGTCTCGCAGCCCAGGCCGTAAGTGGTCCACGCCCCCATGCTGGGACGGCCGGGAATCTGGGATCCTGTCAGGAAAAAAGTCACGCCCGGGGCATGATTTACGGCTTCCGTATTCATCGAGCGCACCACGGTGATCTCGTCCGCGATGCTGCCGATGCCCGGCAGCAGGGTGCTGATTTCCGTGCCGCACTGGCCCCATTTTTTGTAAGGCTGGATGGCAGGAACCATCGGCCATTTTTTGCTGCCCGCCGTCATGGTGGACAGGCGGGTGGTGCCCCGGATGCTTTCCGGGATGTCCTGCATCGCCATTTTGACCAGAGTTGGTTTGGGATCGAACAGGTCAATGCTGGACGGTCCGCCGCCCTGCCAGAGGTAGATGACGTGTTTGGCTTTTGGGGCGAAGTTGGGAAACCCGGGCAGGCCGCCCCCAGTGGTCTGTGCGGCCATGGCCCGCCCGCTGAGCAGGGAGTCCAAGGCTATCACGCCCAGTCCAGTGGCGGCTTTGCCAAAAAGCTGACGCCGGGTGACGCGGCGGATATTTTCGGAAAAAAGGGACATGCGGATCAGTGGTTATAGAGCGGAACTGCGGGAGACCAGGTCCCGGTAAAGGTTTTCCACCCTGGTGCGGGCCCAGGGGGTGCGGCGGAGGAATTTCAGGCTGCTGGTGATAGTGGGATCAAACATGAAGCAACGCACCGGCACGCGGTCGGCCAGCAGCGGCCAGCCGTAGTCATCGACGAGGCGGTGGAGGATCATTTCCAGAGTCACCCCATGCAGTGGGTCGCGGGAAGGGGAGGGGAGTTCAGGCATCGATAAGTGGAGAGAGGGAGCAGGATCTTGGAAAGAAGACGTGCCATGGCGGGCCATTCAATCGTTTTCCCATGGTTTTCCAGGTATTTGGGGTTCTGGTTTGGGCAGGAGGGGACGCTTTTCCGGTGCCAGGTGGCGAAAGCTTGCCACGATGGGTCCGTATCGCTATTCTTTTCCAATATGCACCGCCGACATTTCCTCCAGAGCGCCGCTGCCGCGGCTCCATTTATTCTATCAGGACGTCCCGCCTTTGCCGATGAGTTCGGTGGGATGAAAAAACGGGTGGGTCTCATCGGCACCGGCTGGTATGGAAAAACTGATTTGATGCGCCTCATCCAGGTGGCCCCGGTCGAGGTGGTCTCGCTTTGTGACGTGGATAGCCAGATGCTCCAGGCGGCGGGGGAATTGACCGCCTCCCGCCAGCTTTCCAAAAAAGTCCCCCGCCTCTACAAGGACTACCGGGAGATGCTGAAGGAAAAGGATCTGGATATGGTGCTGATTGCCACGCCGGATCACTGGCATGCCCTGCCCATGATTGAAGCGCTGCAGGCTGGAGCGGATGTCTACGTGCAAAAACCCACCGGCGTGGACGTCATGGAAAGCGCTGCCATGGTGGCCGCCGCCCGGAAATACGGCCGGGTCGTGCAGGTAGGCACCCAGCGGCGCAGCACCCCGCATTTGATCGAAGCCGTCAATGACATCATCAAAACCGGCAAACTGGGCCGGATTTCCCATGTGGAAATGTGCTGTTACTATCACATGCGCTCCAAGCGCACGGATCCGGATACCACGCCCCCGGCGACGCTGGATTACGATTTCTGGACGGGTCCGGCTCCCTTGCGGCCCTACAATCCCATGGTGCATCCCCGCTCCTGGCGGGCCTTTATGGAATATGGGAATGGCATCGTGGGCGACATGTGCGTGCACATGTTTGACATGGTGCGCTGGATGCTGGATCTGGGCTGGCCGACGGCGATTTCCAGTCAGGGTGGCATCTATCAGGACAAGGCCAGCCGGGCCAATATCACCGATACCCAGAGCGCCACCTTCACCTATGGCGATCTGAATCTGGTCTGGACCCACCGTTCCTGGGGCAATGCCCCGGATCCTGACTATCCCTGGGCGGCCATTTTGTATGGGGAAAACGGCACCCTGAAGGCCAGTGTGAAACGCTTCGATTTCATCCCGGCCAAGGGCCAGACGATCCACCGGGATTTTGTGTCAGAGCTGGAGCAGTATCCCGGGGACAGGACGGAAAAGGATCTTGAGCAGCACGTCGCCCCGGCGATCCGCGGGCACATGAAGGACCTGCTGCGCAACATCGCCAGCCGGGGGAAACCGGTAGCGGATATCCTCCAGGGGCATATTTCCAGTGCCTCCTGCATCCTGGCCAATCTCGCCCTGAAAACCGGACGCACCCTGCACTATGACCCTGACGCCGCGCCCGGCGGGGTGGTGAAGGATGACGCCGAATCCACCGCCCTGCTGGCCCGCCCCTACCGGGCACCCTGGGAACATCCGGACCCGGCCAAGGTGTGAGGGCACGGCTGGCCGGCCCTGACTATCTGCCCGGGCAAGCACATTCATGGAGCAAACCCGTCGTCCGCCCCGGTGCTTGTCGAAGGCATTCAGAAATCGCGATGGGGAGAAGTCCATCCCGCCGCCGCCTCCCTCCCGGGTCCCAGTCGTTGGGACCCTCCGGCACCACTACCAGGGGTAACCGTTCAGGACACTCCTGGCTGAAATCCTGGCCTGAGCCCGGGAAATTACTCCAGGACGATTTGCCGGGGAAAGCCCGGACAGAGCAGGGAAGCAGGGATGGGTTCCGGTGCACTGGAAACGCTGAAGAATTCCATCAGGCCATGCTCATCGCAGAGCCAGACTTCCTGGGCTCCTTTGGCATAATACAGGTTCATTTTTTCCAGCAATTCCTCCCGGTGGTTCGAGGGGGAAAGGATCTCGATGCAGATCTCCGGGGCGATGGGCAGCACGATGGTCCGGCCAAAAGGCGCGCGCCGGGCTTTGGAGATCCAGGTGACATCCGGCACCCGGACGCCGTCGCTGGTCTCCAGGGCGAATTCCACGCTGACCCGGCCTTGCGGTGCCAATTGTCTCAATTGCCAGGCGATTTCGGCCTGGTAGTCACTGTGCCAGTTTGATGCAGGGCTCATGATGATTTTATCATAGCGGTTGGTCTCGATCTTGTAGGGCAGATCCTGCAGGGACCGGTCGGCGAGGAGGGTTTCCCACGTGGTAGTGTTCATGAAGAGGGGCGGTTGAGGGTGCGGTAAACTCGCCTGGAAAAGGACGATGTGCCAATGGATTTCCCATAAGCGGTTTTTGGAATCCCAGGCGCCTGAATTCCAGTTCTTCCCGGGTTTACCCGCTACGGCGGACCCTCTGGTTCACTTCCTCCTTTCTGCCGCCGCGGCCGGCCTGCCCGGTGCACGCGCAGGTTATAACCATTTCCATTTTCAAACGGCTCCACCGTTGCCGTCACTTCCAGCACTGGATAGCGCACCGTGGCCAGGCCGAAGCGGCGGTAGACTCCGCCGAACAATTCCGCCTCCACCATCCCCGTGTGATCCGCCAGGGTCATGAACTTCATCGGCTCGCCCGTCGTCTGGCAATGCACCCGCGACACCACCGTCAGCCCGCACAGCACCACCGTCTCCCCCACAAACTCCGCCAGCCGGTCGACCGGGCAGTATGTTTCCCAGGCAATCTCCTGATGCAGTTCCAGCGGGTGCGCGCTAACGGTGTAGCCCAAAAGCTCCATCTCCGCCTGCAGCCGGTCCTTCAGCCCGGGCTCCGCCGGCATCAGATCCAGGGAAAATGCCAGCACCGGCGGAGCCAGCAGCCAGCCCTGCGCGCCCGCATCCTGTTCCCGGCGGCGGCACACCTGCGCCTCCCAGAACAAGCGCGTGCGCGGCAAGCCCAGCCCATCACACGCCCCCGCCCGGATCAGCCGCTCCAGTTCATCCGGCGTGGGCCGCACCCTTTCGTGGAACTCCACCAGGCTGGCAAAGCGCCCGTCCCTGCCCCGCGCCGATAACAAAGTCTCCACCAGCTGCGCCGACAGCCCCTTCACGGCCGATACCGGCACCCGCACCGCGCCGTCCCTGACCATAAACCCTGGCCCCGGATCATTGATATCCGGCGGCAGCAGCCGCAGGCCCATGCGGTGGCACTCCAGCACATACACCAGCGGCGAATAAAATCCCTTCCCATTCGTCAGCACCGCTGCCATGAAATCCGCCGGATGATAGTGCTTCAGCCACGCCGCCTGATAGGCCTCCACCCCATACGCCGTGCTGTGCGCCTTGTTGAAGGCATAACCATGAAACCCCGTCACCAGATCCCACACCTTTCCGGTCATTTCATCCCCGTGTCCCAGCGCCCGCGCGCTCAGGATAAATTCCTTCCCGAGCTCCGCAATCTGCTGCGTCTTCCCCTTCACCAGGGCCCGCCGCAGCACATCCGCCCGCCCGGGTGCCATCCCGGCGAAGGCTTCACAAATTTGCAGGATATGCTCCTCATACACCACCAGCCCGTAAGTGCTCCGCAGGCACGGCTCCAGGCTGGGATGCGGATACTCCACCGGCTCCAGCCCCTGGTAGCGCCGGGTAAAACGCAGCTTCTTCGATTCATTCGAGGCCCCGGGCCGGATCACGCTGACAATCGCGATCAAGCCATCAATTTCCTTCACATTCGTCATCCCGCAGAGGTTCGTCATCGCGGGCGACTCAATGTGATGCACCGCCCGCGCCCCGCCGCTGGCGATCATCCGCCACACCCCCGCATCCTCCCACGGCTCCAGGGCTGACAAATCCGCCGTCACCCCGCGCGCCGCCAGCGAGGCACAGGCATCCCGCATCGCCGCCAGCCCGCCCTGCGCCAGGATATCCATTTTAATCAGCCCCATCGCCTCTGCCGCATCCATATCGTAGTGACTCGTCAGCCACGCCTTCCGGCTGATAAAACCCGGCGTCAGATCCGCCATCGGCTGCCGCGACAGCACCACCCCGCAGGGATGCATTTTTGGATAGCGCGGGCAGCCATCCAGAAACGCCGCCAGCATCAGCGCCGTGCGGTAAGGCTCCTCCGTCAGCGGCAGATCCGCGCTTTCCGGACGGCTCTGCAGCTTCGCCAGCAGCGCCTCCCCGGTCTGTCCTGTGCTCCCATCCGGCATCACCACACTTCCGCCATAACTTCCCGGCATCCGCTCCGTGAAGCGCCGGATTTGAAATTCCGAAACTCCCAGCACCTTCGCCACATCCCCCATCGATCCGCGCGCGCGGAACGTCGAAAACCCGCCCACCACCGCACAATGCCCCGGGCCATATTTTTTGAACAGCAAATCAATCACATCATCCTTCCGGTCATGCGGGAAATCCACATCAATGTCCGGCAGTTTTTGCAGCGCCATCCGGTCCTTGTTCAAAAAGCGTTTGAAATACAGCTCAAACCGGATCGGGCACACCCCGCTGATTCCCAGGCAATAACAAACCAGAGAATCCGCCGCACTGCCCCGCGTGATCCAGTCAATCCCTGCCTGCCGGCAATCCTGGAGCAGATCCCATACGATCAAAAAATAGTCCTCATACCCTACTTCCTCAATGATCGCCAGCTCCTCCTCCGCCTGCGCCTCATGCCGCCACGCCTCCAGCCCATAGCGCCAGCGCAGCCCCTCCATCACCAGCTTCCGCAGAAACGCCCGACCGGTGCTTCCATCCGGCGGATGCCACGCCGGGAACTGCGGCGGCCCAAAGGGAAACCCGAACTCACAGCGGTCCGCCAGCTCGCCGCTGCGGCTTAACAACTCCTGGGCTGCCCCCGCCAGGCGCATCAGTTCCACCGGGGTTCTGAAATGGTAGGCTCCCTTCAGCTTCTTATCGGGATGCTCCTGCGCCAGCAGCGTCCGCGTGCGGATGCTCTGCATCACATTCCACTTCATCCGGTCCCCCGGCACCGCATAGTGAATCCGCGGTGCCAGCACCGCCCGGTAACCCGCCGGCACCTCCGCCCGGGGCGAGGCCGCCGCATAATAAAACCGCCCCGGAAACAAGGCTGCCAGCGACACCTCATCACTCACCGCCAGCAGCCCCTCCGTCAAATCCCGCAGCCCTTCCTTTGCCATCGGCAGCCGCTGCCGGGCCGCCGTGCTGTCATCCTCATCCCCGACTGCCTCCGTGCCGGCATGACGGGTCAAGATGCGGCACAGGTTGCGGTAACCCGTTTCATTCTGCACATAACACAACAAGCCATGTCCCCCCACCCGTAGCTCCGCCCCGATTACCGGCTTGATCCCCGCCTCCCGCGCCAGCCGGGCAAACTCCGGAGCCGCATGCAGATTCCCCGTATCTGTCAGCGCCACCGCATCCAGTTCATACCGCACCGCCAGCTTCACGATCGCTTCCGGCGACAGCGTGCTATCCAAAAACGAATACCAGCTCCGCACATTCAGCGGCACCGTCCTGACAGGCTTTACCGTCTTCAAATACGACGTCACCTTTCCCGGCGGGGCCACCGGTTTGGCCGTCACCTCCCTCACCTCCACGGCCGCCTCCCGCGGGCCCTCGCGCAGACGCAGATCATGGCTGCGCAGCACTACGCTTTCCCCGTGCTCCCGGCGCAGCGCGTCCACCGTCCGCGCCAGATTCCGCCGCGCGGGATTGGCGTCAGGCCGGTCCCCCAGAAACAACTCCCCCTGCCGGTGCCCCGCATACAGATTGCCCAGCTTCAGCGACACCAGCCGGAGCGAGACCCGCCGCTTCCACGCCTGCCGCAGCATGGGCCGCAGGCGGCTGTAGAGATCCGTTTCCAGATCCGTCGGTTCGGTCAGGCTCTCGCTGCGCTGGTCCTCCGACATATCGTTATACCGCACCTTCACCGTCAGCGTCCGGATGCATTTTCCCTCCTCCCGCACCTTCGCCATCAGCCGGTCCGCCATCCGCCGCAGCACCGCTTCCAGGTAATCCTCATCGGTCAGGTCCGCCGCGAAGGTCTCCTGCTCGCCAAAGGACTTCGGAGCCTCCCGGTTCAGCACCAGCGGCCGCTCATCGATCCCATTGGCGAATTCCCTGACGCGCGCCGCCCCGCTTCCCAGCAGCAGCTCCAGCAGCTCCGGCGGGGTCTGCGCCACCTGACGGATCTCCCGCAGCCCTGCCGCATCCAGCCGCAGCGCCGTCTTTGGCCCGATCCCGGGCAGCCACTTGTTCGGCAGCGGATGCAAAAACGCCAGCTCCTGCCCTGGCGGCACTTCGATGAACGCCGAGGGCTTCTTCAGCTTTGAGGCAATCTGGCTCACCAGCTTGCTCGATGCGATCCCCTCGCTGACACTGATTTTGAGTTTTTGCCCAATCGCCTGCCGGATCGTCTGCGCGATCTCCCGCGCCGGCTGCTGCGCCCCTGACAAATCGAAATACCCCTCATCGATCCCCGTCACCTCCACCTCCGGCGTGAAATCGAAGGCGTAGGCAAACATCCAGCGCGAGAACTGCTCATACCGCTCATAGTCCCCCGGCAGCACCACCAACTGCGGGCACAACTGCCGCGCCCGCACCGTCGGCATCGGCGTATAAACCCCCATCCGCCGCGCCTCATACGAAGCCGATGCGATAATCCCCCGCCGCTCCCCCCCCACCGCAATCGGCTTCCCCCGGAGCCGCGCATCCGCCGCCTGCTCCACCGAAGCAAAAAACGCATCCGCATCCAAATGCACAATCGAGCGCGATTTCACCGGTCAATCCTTTCCCGTAAAAGTAGTGACACCCCGCCGCCGGGGAAAAAGAAAAAGAGAAAACGCATCCATCAGCACAAATGTTCGATACCGAACACTTGTTCGTCATTTCCCCCGGATTGTCAACGGCTCCAAACTCCCGGCTGACAAGGGCAGGACGTGGCCGGGCGCTCCCCCCAGCGGGCGTGGTTTTTCAGGCGGCGCTTCATAAGGGATTGCGCACATTCTGTCCGCGCATTCAGGCCGGCAGAATGCCGCTCCCAGGAATGAGAGCCTTGGAAAATTCCGGAAGAGCGATCTGACAGGACAAAAAAAGGCTGCCCTTTTCAGGGCAGCCTTGGAGAGGGGTCAGGCATTGGCCTGGCAGATCAGCTTATTTGACCTTGGAGATGTATTTCTTGGGATCGGCATCGAAGGTGGCTTTGCATTTGGTGCAGCAGAAGCTCACGGTCGTGGAGGCTTCGGCTGTATTGCCGGCGGCGACATCCTTGCCGCTGGTGTCACACTTTTTGTTGGCTGGGGAATCCTTGGAGCCGGCGTATTTTTCCACAGCTTCCTTCTTGGCTTTGGCATCGCCTTCGAATTTGGCTTGGCATTTGGAACAGCAGAATCCGACGGTGACCTTGACCTCGGAGGTCACGGCAGCATCCACGTCTTTTCCACTGACGGGGCATTTTTTGTTGGTGTCAGCGGAGGCGGCTCCGGCAAGGAGAAGGGAGGCGAGGAGAGCAGCTAGGAATTTCATGGGATAATGGGTGTGGAGTTAGGTGGGATGTGGAAGCGCATGACTCTGCACGCGGCTGACCCTATATAACGCTCAAAATGCCCGGTTTTGCGAGATTTTTTTCGTAAAGTTTAAAAATCATGCCGCATTGCTGGCCTGGAGCCCGGCAGGGCCATGGAAGGCAGCCGCTGGATCAAGGGCTGCCGCCGCCCAGTCTGGCGGGTTTTTGCTTCCAGAACATGCAGCGCAGCGGGTGTTCATCCGTTAGGTTGGCCTCCACCCCGCCGAGCTGGCCGGGCTGGTAAAATTGGACGCCGACGTAGTGGTAGACGGGAGCGATGACGCACTCGGTTTCGATGAGTTGGGTTTCGGCCTGCTGGAGGATGGCGTAGCGTTTGGCAGAGTCGGGCTCGGCGGCAGCCTGGTTGATGAGGGTATCGTAGGCAGGACTGGCCCAGCCGGTGCGGTTGTTGCCGCTGGTGGTGAGGAACATGTCGAGAAAGGTGTTGGGATCGTTGTAATCCCCGACCCAACTGGAGCGGCTGACGTCGTAGTCGACCTTCTTTTGGGAATCCAGGTAGGTTTTGTATTCCTCGCTGGTGAGGGCGACGGTGATGCCGAGGTGGCGCTGCCACATGGCTTGCAGTTCGACGGCGATGCCGCGGTCCGAGGGGAAATTGCTGGGATAGAGAAAGCTCAGCACGGGAAAGCCGCGGCCTTCCGGAAACCCGGCTTCGGCGAGGAGGCGTTTGGCTTCGGCGATGTCAGGTTGGAGGCCGGCGGGCGGTTGATAGCCATCTCCTGTCCCGGGCGGGGTGATGGAAAAGGCGGGGACTTCGCCAAGGCGGGTGACGGCAGTGACGATGCGCTCCCGGTCGAGCACCAGCGTCAGGGCGCGGCGCACCCGGGGGTCGTTATAGGGCTTCCGCTGGGCATTGAAGCGCAGGAACCAGGTGGCGAGGAAGGGCTTGTGGTGGAAATAAGGTTTCTTCCGCAGCTCATCGGCGAGGGCGCTGGGGATGAGGCCTTTGTCCATCATCAGATCCGCGCCATCCGTCAGGAAAAGATTGACTGCCGTGGAAGGGTTGTCGATGGGCAGGACATCCACGGCGGCCATTTTGACATTGCCTGCGTCCCAGTAATGGGGGCTGCGCGTGAGACGGATCCGGTCATTGAGCCGCCACTCGGATAACTGATAGGGGCCGTTCCCCACCAGATTGGCGGGTTTGAAATAGGCCGCGCCGAATTTTTCCAGGGTAGGGATGTGGACGGGACAAAAGGCCATGAAGGCCACCAGATCCTTGAAGTAGGGGACAGGGTTTTGCAGGGTGACGACAAGAGTGCGCCCGTCGGGGGCTTTGACGCCGACTTCGTTGAAATCGGTGGTTTTGCCGGTGTTGAAAGCCTCGGCATTTTTGATGCAGTAAAAGATGGAAGCGTAGTCGGCGGCGGTGGTAGGCTCGAGGAATCGTTGCCAGGAGAGCATGAAATCCCGGGAGGTCACGGGGTCGCCATTGCTCCACTGGGCGTTTTCCCGGAAGGGGAAGGTCCAGGTTTTTCCATCCGCAGATACGCTGGGATTCATGGAGACCCCCGGCTCTGCCCGGCCCTGGGCATTGTAGCGCATCAGGCCTTCGAAGAGGGAAGTGACGACGCGGCCATCCACCTGCGAGCTGACTTGTGAGGGATCAATGGAGCCGACCTCCGCGCCATTGATGAACACCAAATCGGCCGGGACCGTGGTGCGCTCCCCGCAACTGGCCAAGGTCAGGAAACAAGCCGCAGCGAGGGCGCGGGAAAGACGGATGGGCAGGCGGCAAGTCATGAGAAAAAGCAGAGCGGCATCATGGCACGCTCCGGACCCATGGCAAACGGCACTGCGGCCTGCCTTTCGGGGTTTCAGAAATGGGAGATTCCCGCAGGATGCTGCCGGAGGTGGGCGGGGCACCGGCTGATATGGCTGCGGTTTTGTCAAGTAGGCATGTGGATTCCAGTTCATGTCAGGCATGATTTTTGCAGATGGCAGGCAGTCGGAAAAGGAGACGGATCCACCGGGATGAAGATTCATCACGATGCGGTGATATGCTGAAAT
>CAMDJM010000029.1 GCA_945900785.1 Akkermansia muciniphila | reverse complement strand
TGACTTTGTAATTTTCTTCCACAGGCAGCATTGAGGGGGCCGCGAGGTAAAGCCAGCGCCGCCCCCTGCGCCAGGGGTAAATTGCAGGCAATGGGATTTCCTGCCGCAGCCGCCCGTCCTGCCGGCCGTTTTTCAATGCCAACTGGCCCCCCGCAGACCCGCTTACTCCCTGGTTCTACTTTGTTAAGTTCCCCGTGGCGCAGGCTTCCAGCCTGTGCGGCCAGCGGGCTTCCAGCCCGCTGATTCCCCAACTTAAAAAAGCAGAACCAGGAACTCCTTCTTCTCACTGCCGCCATCGGCCACCCCAAACGGGAAAGCTCCAACCCACTGGAGCATTATTACCACTTCCAGAATGGGGGCCTCCCTCCACTGGCTGGCAATCCGGCGGGCCGCGTCCGGGCGCCCTTTTTCATAAAGGTAAACGGGAAGTTGAGAGTTGAGAGTTGAAGGTGGAGAGTTGAGAGATTCATTCTCATGAGGTTGCGTGATTTCGGCCCTGGAAGTCCAAGCCCAGCCTCTGCTTCCAGGCACCAACAGAGCCCGCTCCCGGAGTCACGAGGGCGATCAAAGCCCCCATTCATCCCGTCCAGCCTGACCCGATGGAAGCAAAAACCGGATTTAAGTGAGGAGAAGCGCCCGGAAGCTTTACCCACTGACGCCCCGGCCACCAACCGGTCCTGAACCGGACGATGCCCAAAGGCCAAGCGCGAATCGTTCAACAACCGTTATCATCGGGGCTGCGCCCGATGATAACCATGGTCATTCGGCTTTGGCGGCGTGATGCTCAAGCGCGCGAATCGATCGATCCGAATCATAGTGGGAGCCACCAGGATCTACAGAAAGTTCTGTCAATATCTCTGCCAATGCTATCGCCTCGGTTCGAGAAAGGGAGTCCAAGACGTCTGGCTGCCGGCCAATAACTTCCATACACTCAAGTTGGACGCGATAATGAGAATTGCTCCAATTCATAACTGAGTATTGCAGAAAAGCGGGGAAGTAGAATCGAAAGCCGTCGGGAGAAATCCAGAAAAGGACGTCTGGGAATTCGCGGATGTCGTCTGGCTCCACTTCTCGCCAATCTTCCTCTTGATCCAGTGATCGAAGCTCCTCCATCCTCTCTCTGGATGGAAACCATTCGTCGTCGAGAGATCGAGCAACTCGTTTCGTGCACTCTGGTTTCGGTATCGCAACGAATGTGCTCTCGATCTCTCGAATCATGCGATCTCTATCAACCGGAGTCATTTTTCTGAGCCAACGTTCAAGCGATGGCAACCCCACTAGCGGGAGCCAGCGTTGATCGCGGGGTTGATGTTAAAGTTAGATAGAGCATGGAAAACAGAGGGGCTAGTTGGGGTTGCCATCCCGACCCGATTCGCTGTTGTTTCGCGGGTAGATGCCGTCCGTCTCGATATTCATCGCCACCTCGCAGTCACAGAATCCACCAAGAGCCATCAGTGCCCCCAACGAGCGTGTCGTTGGATGCCCATGCTCAGTCAGCCAAGTTCTCGTCAGGCGATGCGTGTGATCGCACCCACTGCGCTGAATCTCGGCATCGACCCAATCCAGGAGGTCATTCAATTCGCTCTCCTCAAGGGGCATTCGGACAAGACGATCAGAGGATGACCCGAAGAATCCATGAGCATCCCCGCTAACCAGAACGTCCCAGTCGTCCTTGATGCGTCTCTCAGTGAGAAACGATAGTGTCGATTCGACTGGCAACCGGTGATCCTTCAGAAACGCAGCGGTGACCGCGAAATCGTGGCTGTGTCCGTGGTCTACCAGGTAATCACTGACGTGATCGACCATGGCTTCAAAGTCGACATGCGAAATGGGGCAAGCCTCTGCCCGCTGTTGATTGCGGCGCTGTTGCTCGCGCTCAATGGCGAGTTGCCGTAGTTCCTTCTTAGATGCCATATTTCTTCAGCCAACGTCTAGGCCATCCACGGCGGGAAAGGAAGCCCGAATTCAAAGAAGGACGTTACCCGCCGTTGGATGTGCCGTCTTGTCGGCTTGGTTGGTCGGTCACTCATGGTTGTCTGTCTCAAGTGCAAGGATCCGTGAAACATCCTCAAGTCGAGTCTGCGCGATACGGTAGTTCGGGTCAATCTCCAATGCTCTCCGGTAGCAGTCCCGAGCTTCGGAGTATCGCCTCATGGCCAGTAGATAACCGCCGAGGTTAAAATATGCCTCGTCGATACAGCCCTTCTCGCACTGTGTAGCACGAGTGGCAAACTCAATGGCTCGATCAGTATCACCGGCCTTGAAGGAAACTGAACCAGCGTAGATAAGATAAGTCGCCTCCTCTGGGTCCAATTCATGTGCAGCCAAGTGGTATCGAATGGAAGCATCACGATCACCCAAGCCCTCGCTCAAATGGCCCCTTCGTGCTAAAACCCACTTCATCGCCTTGGGCGGGCAGACCCGCTCAGCGTGGTCGATAGCTGCCTTCGCCTCCTGGTAACGGCCAAAGGTCATCTCGTGGGTGGCCAAGTCGAGCAGGAGTCGGTAATCTTCAGGATGAGCTTCGAGCTGCCGCTGCGTGAGCTCACGGCTCAGTCCGTGAAGCTCCAGCTTGTCAGCTTTATCGCAGAGGGCCTTGAGGTTTTCGGTCATCTCGCTTTGTGGTTAGCTGAACGTCTCAAGCGCTGGCAGCCTCCGGGCAGGGTAGCGCGTGGAACGCAGGGTGAGGGTTGGAATTGGAGTGAGATATCGGAGAAAGCAGAGAGCCCGGAGGCTTGCCAGCCGCGCGTGGTTCGGCATTGGTGGTGTGTTGCATCAATGTCGTAGCCGCTAATCGCCTCCGGGCAACCATGCACTGCGGAGCAACCGCTCTATGCCGGGTGTGATGGCAACCTCCCTGCGCTCTGCTATACGCTGCAAAGCCTCTGCCGGTCTCAGTCGTTCGGTGCGCATCAAATGCGCTGCGACTACGACCACAGATCGGCTGCGGCCTGCATGACACTGCACAAGAAGCTTCGGGCGTCTGGTCGCCAGGCGATCAATCGTTCTAACCGCTGTCTCAAATGCCTCGGGACGGTTGCCATCGCCGTCGATCAACGGAACGGAGACAAGCTCATCCAATTCCAGCCGGGCGGCATCACTCGGACGCAATTTACCGTCGAGACAAAGAAGAGATCTGATCCCCTCTGCGCGGTGCAGAGCCGTGTCGGTGGCATCCAGGTAGTTTCCGATGGCAATTGAATCACTTATCCAGTCCATGAGCGAATAGCGTGTGCGATGAGGCCGAACGTCACGGATCAGGCGACGGCGGGAATGGAAACTTGGATTCAAAATTAGACGCTACCCGCCGTTGGATGGAGCGTCATTCGGCATTATTTTTTCTTGATGCCGGCGAACCAAATCATCCCGTCCCGATAGCCAACCGGAACCTTGATTGTCGTCTTAACTTCTCCCGTCATCCTCGTGAAAGTGATGATGAAATCCACGGGAATCGTTGGATCAATCTCAGCATCAAGCAAAGAATTTTGGAGCTTGTAGCCCTCCGGAGCAGCTAAGATTCTCAAGTCGGAAATGGCTTCTCCTTCTTTCTTTGGCCCAAGGAATCCAAAGAAAATATCCTTCGCCTCCGCGATTATTCCTTCTTTGTCGACCGCACTCTGAATCCACTCTAAATCACCTGATCTGTATGCCTTTTCAAACTGCCGTAAAAACTCACCTGCCTTGGGGGTTGGGGAATAAATCGCTCCCTTGACTGAGGGAATGATTCCCGCAGATACGACCGCGAAGATGGCTATGATTGATTTCATTGTGTTTATTGCTGCCGAACGTCTCGGATCAGGCGACGGCGAGCGGGAAGCGTCGATGACGCGACAGATGACATACGAGCCGGTGCCTGCATCCGTTTCGGCATTCATTGGGTAATTTGGTCAACATGCTTTTGCGTCAAAGGGATCAGCTGTTTGGCAAAGTGGACCGCATACTTGTGTGCTCTTTCATACAAATCGGCGGCCTTCGCGGGATCTTCCACCCCAGCCAATCCACGATGGTGAATTGAACCAAGCCTAATCATGGCATGCACCTTTTCTGGCCCAACACCGCGGCACACGACTTGCTCGAACCATCCCTGAGCCTCAGTGTAGTTCTGATCGACGCGATCCCCCTCCCCGTAGAGACAACCCAATCGGAACGCTGAGGGAAAATGACCTCCACGTGCGGCATCCTGATACCACCGCAGGGCTTCCTGAAAGTCCGCGGGGACTCCCTGTCCTTTCTCATATCTTGTGGCAAGGATGCCCTGGGCGTAGGAATGCCCCCTCTCCGCGGCTCGAAGGAACCAACGGGCGGCTTCCACGGTGTCGCGGGGGACGCCCCAGCCTTTGCTGTAGGCTTGCCCCATGAAAAACCATGCATCTGGGTTGTCCTGTTGTGCCGCGACGCTCAGCCACCCGATAGCTTTCGGGTAATCCTGCTCGATGCTGGAATTACCGGTATACATCAGACCAGCGAGTTTCGCCGCATCGGAGTGACCCTGGGCGGCGGCCATCTCAAACCACCGAAGGGCTTCCCGCGGACCTGTTGAACAGTCCTCCTGTGATAAAGGAAGCAGCAACTCCGCTATCCCGGCTCGTTCAAGAAAAAACCGCTTTTCACGATGAAGCTCACCCAACAGGAATTGCGCTTCGGCGTCACCGCCCTCTGCAGCCCGTCTGAGAAAGATAAAGAGGTCGGGAAGGTTGTCGGGGCCACCATGCCGCCGCCCATAGTCAAGCGCGGCCAAAACGCAGCGGTGTGGGGCTTGTTTCGATGGGTCCATAATGTTATTTGCCAAGGAGAAGGTTTGCTGCCAACGCCTCGGATCAGGCGACGGCGGGCGGGAAGCGTCGATGACATGACTGATGCCACACGATCCGTTGCCTGCATCCGTCTTATTCGCCCTTTTGTTGGCTGTGTCGGCTACTCATGGGATAGGAGGGAGGTGGTATGTGCAAAAACGGTCTGAAAATCGGAGTGAGTAAAGACGACCTCTACCCCAGTGCAAAGACACTCGAACGTGTCGCCGATAAACGAGAAGATCAAATGGCGGACAGGATGCATATCAAACTCAGGAAATCGAATCCGGTTCTGCGCTCTCATCCGGGTGATCCAAGGCGAGTTGAAGACCTCGCAAACGCCAAATGAATCAAAACCTCGCCCAGACATTGGGTGGCCTTCGAGTGCTTCATCGTTCGGGTAGCCAAATGTAGTCCACATGCAGGAGGTGAATCTCAATACAGCATATGCTCTGCTGGCAATAGCTCCTGCCTGCCGTGAAATCGTGCCGACAATCAGAAAACATGCCTCTGAGGACTGAAGAAGACGGACTCCCTCCGCACAATACTCAAGACCAATGTCGATCAATCTGGCGTATGCCTCACCCTTGGCGGCACACAAGTCAGCCTCTGCGACATGGATAGCTGCCTGAAGCCGACTCAATGCCTCAGCGTCCCATCGCTCTTTACACTGTGCGTAGTAGGCATCGTGGGAAGCTCTCAATCTCGCTTCAAGCTCTTCGAGTGATGGCATTACGCTTTGAAGTTGGGCGAACGAAAAAAGCTGAGCCACCGCCGACCCGCGACGTGAACCGCGACAGCGGAACTGACATCGCCAACGGCGGTTGGCTCCGGTGCCTTGTGTGTGCCCAGCATGGGCACAGTCCAAATGGGGTTCAAGTCCCCTGTATGAAAACCAGAAATCATGAAAGTGATTAACCAAAATACCAGCAGAGGTCAAGGAGTAATGGGCGACCGGTGCTCTGAAAGAGCCGACCGCAGGGAGACAGCCAGCCGCCAGGCTGCCCCGCAGGGGTGAAGCGCAGCGTAAGCCACACGATGCAAAACCCGCGAGCCGATGAACCAGAACCTGATACAGCCGGAGCGCAGCGGAGACAGCCCGCCACTAAAACTGTAATAATGCGGGCCCGACGCGATGGGGTGAGCTGGCACAACACAGCTAAGCCCGTTGGTGAATCCGGGAGAAATCCGGATCCGACTGCACTACGGCGGCCAGCCCAAACCCAAAGGAACGGGCCAGCTGGCCGTCTAACGAGTCTTACTGCAACCGCCCGGTGCGGAGCCGCATGCCGGGTGGTGTGGGAGGGGTGGCAGGCGCAATCCTGTCATCCCGACCCGATTCTGCTATTCTTTTTTATCGGACTCGGCTGGAACCCAAGACTTCGCCCTTGCTTCGGAAACAAGTCTTGATTCGCCATCAACCAAGAGTTCTAAGTCTATTCGCATTTCCTTCGACGCATCACTTTTACCAGATTGGGTCGAAAGACTCACAGTGTATCCGTTTCCGCTTTTCTGGGTTTCTATCTTATCGTTTAAAATCAGCCCGCACAGTTCAGCGAATGCTCGTGCAATCGCTTCTGCATCCTGCGTGTTTTCGACTCGCTTGTTATGGCTTTTGAGGGCTTTTAAGAAACCTGAAGGTTCCATGCTTCGGGAGACGGCATACTTCGTTCCTGATGTAGAGACTATAAAGGTAATTCCTGCGGCGTGCCCCGAATCTGGATGCGCTATTACTGCGTGAACGATGGTAGGAGACGAGTTCGGAAAAAGTGCCTCCCATGCCGGTTCTTCGAACGGTTCAACTGAAGTGATTGTCACTTTTGCGTCGACACCAAACTCAGATTCCAGAATTGCTTTTGATTTTTCAACTAGCACTGGATCTCCTTTAGGATTCATCGGCACGAGCTTTTCTTGTGCTTGTATGAGTTCGGATATTGATAAAAAGAACAAAGAATAGATAAGGATATTGATTTTCATGGCATTGGAATAAATACGGTTTTAGTAATTGCAGGGTCATCGGCCTTGTAAACGAGTAGCGGTGGCGCACCTCCCCCGGGATCACAAGCCTTCTCATAGCCGTCGATACTGGCAGTCTCCCATAAGAGCTGAGTGCGAAACGGGCTCCTGTCCGGCGACGGCACGACGCCGAAGTTCACCGGGGAAGACCTGGATGAACTGCTGGCCCCTTTGGTTTAGCGGCCTGGCCACAGCGCACGTGCTGGCCTACCCGCCGTTGGATGGAGCGTCGTGTTCTTCTTCTTCATCTGTTTTGATGAGGTGAAATGAGCCTGCTTCTTTTCGGATTCGAAAGAGGCACTGCCAGACATTGGCGCAACCGGAGAGAGAACCAAGACCATAATCTGGATCAGTCAGTTGCTTCTCCAGTTTCTCCCGGTGCTTTCGCTTATTGTTATGGATGTATGGAGCTGAAGCGGTCGCAGGATTGGTATCCTCGAGCCAGATTCGAAGGGCCGAGTCACGACTGCCTGCCAGAACCTGAGAAACGTAAGTTCCTCCTCCATGTTCTGCAATTATTGTGTAGCGGGGCATTTTATTTCTGGCGGTCACAGTCTTTTTGCCTCCAGATCTGGTGGCAAATCCAATTGGGTTTGGGGTGAAATGGGGTGGTGGGGCTGATGGAAAGTCATTGGTGCTCAGTGGAAGGCCATGTCGGGCGGCATGGCTCGACATGGCAATGGCATCGGCGAAAGCCTCCGGTGCCGACGGAGCGTGAAGCAAAACGGAGCACCACCGTCCGGTGCAGTCCAGTGGAAAACGCGCGGTAGGTCCCCAGCGTCCTGTTGCGGAACCAACCTGTGAAAGAGAACAGGCCGCCGCTTCCAAGCAGGCGAATGCTTCCGCGCATGGCGTCGGGTTCAAACCGCGCCGACTGAAGTCCACCCAAAGGCAGCCGCGTCGCCCAGAACAACCGATGGATCAGGAGGGCACCGGCGGTGACCGTATAGCCACGGATCGTGAATGGCGCGCTGCCAGCGATAATGGCAATCGGAAGCCCGGCAACCCACGGCAGCACCTCATGGCCGCTCCAGATGAAACCAATCGCGATGCCAGCACTGAGCGCGGCAACGAGTGACGGGATGACGATCAGCCACCGGCTCCACGGTGCATCAAAGTGTTTCATCGTGCTGGCTATGAAGTGTCGGCGATTCATCGTCCCGGATCAGGAGAACTGAAGTCGCTGTAAATCATCGTTCCTCCTCCCGCCACTTCAGGAAGTCCTTCAGCGGTCGTCCGGAAACCGTGGCCACCGCTTGAATCTTCGCCTCAGGACCGAAGCGCGCCACAAAATCCGGTTTGGTTTCAGACGGGGGAGTCCCCAACACAATCCGGGCGAAAGGTTTGCCCCGCTTGGAAATCAAAACCTCCTCCCCGGCATTCAGCATCGCCTTTACCTTTGGAAAGGAGGTGCGCAAATCCCGGATCGAAACAGTGCTCATGAGGAAATGAATGTGATTCGCCGCTGCCTCTTGTCAACGACCGGCCGGCGGGACAGAACAGCGGATTTGGAAGCCAGATAATTTTCTTTTTTCTTCCAAAGGCAACATTGAGTGGGCCGCGAGGTAAAACCAGCGCCACCCCCTGCGCCAGGGGTGAATTGCGGGCAATTGGGTTTCCTGCCGCAGCCCGCCATCCTTCCCGCCGCTTTGCAATCCCAGCCTGGCCCCTCAGCCCCGCCTACTACCTCCGGCCATAGCGAGCGCCTTAGCAGGAAAGACACACATACTTCCACGACGCTCAGAACGAAAGTCTGCCTTATCTATTGTCATGATCTGATTGGGTTTTACTTCCGACGCTCCCATACATGAATGATGCCTCCAATTTTTGAAATCCGTATCCCACTGGAGAAATCATCCACACGACTATTAGATAGCCCCCCCGAGAAATAATAATAGATTGCATCCTCGGAAAATACTTCAGGGGGTGATGCCATAGCTAAATTAAAATTAATCCTTTCGAAGGCCTCTGCGGGCGTTTTGATCTGAATATCAGGACTGGCAGAAAGGACAGGTTTGTCATTAATTGAATCATTGATTTCCTCGGTCTGTTCTCGATTTAAGGTTTTGGACTCCAACTTTTTTCTTATAGCTAATCGCGCTTCAGTGGTGGGATTTCCACCCTCTTTTATGAATTTCTCGGACGCTATATGCTTCTCTGACTCAAGGGAATCGATTTCTATTCGGTCTTTGGGTAACTCATGGATCGGCTGCGACTCAGATGTGCCTAATTTTATTTTTGCGTTTATCGAATCTGTTGGTTTATGGTCTTGAGGTTTTTCAGGAGAAGACCGTTTGCAGCCTAGCCCAGCAAGGGAAACGAAAAATATTATGTTTGGTATTACTTTCATAAGTTTAATTTGCAAGGAAATAATCAACCTCGGCCGAAGGCGCTGCTGTGCTATTTTTTCGGATGCCAATAAACGAGGTAGCCCCTGACCCGTATACTGCGCCGAATCCCGCGAACGCACCATCCTCGTAATTTTTATCGACATTAGCTTGTGTTACAGGTTGTGTGCCGTAAGAAGGATCATAATAAAATCCCCCGGATTTGGTTATCCAGTGCCCATTGAAGTATCCCGGTGGATCGGGATTCCCTTGTCCTTCGATCCCACTCAAATTAGTTACATCTACTCCTTCACGATAGGGATGATTCGGCGGTCCACTTGTATGGTTGGTAAAGCTCCATTTCTTAACGATGAGTAAAGTATCATTATTCTTTGGCCATACCTTGATACGATCAGCCGCAATTCCATGAGTGCGAAGTATGTCTCTAAACAATCCACCCCACGATTGACAGTTCCCGTTTCCATCAGGTCGTTTTAAAAGGTCTGGCGTGTCCGTGCATCCCATTTGATCATTTTTCCAGTATGTCATTTGGACACCATCTAATCTTGTTACTGTTTGGTCAGTAAATTCACCAAACATGGCGTCGCGTGCCAAATCTTCGACAGATTGGCCGTCCGCATTGCGGCAGCCGATGTCGAATAGTGTCTCCTGACGCATGGACGTTGCGGGTGTGCCGAATGTCACATAAGTCTTGGTTGAAGTCTCCCCAGCTTCGCACCAGTGGCCTTTGTCGTTCACTTCCACCTTCCAGGACAAGGTCATGGGGTTGAGGTAGTCGATCTCCTGGGCGAAGTTACCACTGGAAGGGGTGGCGGGAAGCATGATCTCGTCCGTGCCGATGGTCGCGGCTGTCCCGTCGATCTTGATGTTTCCCGGCCCTGTGACTTTGATCTTCGCCGAAAAGCCGCTAACTGCGGTCAGCCCGGAGGGCTTAACTTTGATCGTCCCGGCAATGGACGGCGGGGTATTTTGGACGTAGGCAATGGGATACCTGCGCTCTCCAGGATCGTCCGCGTCGCCGTCGTCGTTGTCGTCCTGCCAATGAGGAGCGTCATAGGTGACAATAGTATCATCGCTGGTAAGCCAGCCAGGGATGGTCGAGTTAGAAAATGAAACTTCCAGCGGCTTGAAAAGCGGGACGTAGAGCGTAGCACTCTTGCCTTCGATCACGAAAACAGTGCCTCCTGACTCCGGGGAGGTGCCCATAGTGTTCTCGGGGTCATCGACCACGAGACAACCCTGCGAAGTATCTATCTCCAACGTGTGGTCATAATCGGGAACGCCGTCGCTTCTGTTCGTGTCGATGTGAAGGAGCTCCACGCGATACTTCGCGCCCTTTGGCAACTGGAACGTATCGGTCTGCGATACTCCATAACCCCGGTTCGTTCTGGAACGTTTCGTGTGCCCGGTGTTGTCGCCCTCCAGCGGGGTCAACTGCACCCGATACTTCTCAGAATGACTGCCACTATCGTCACCGAAGGTGACGTTAACGGATGTCGTCCCCGTCGGTGGTGGGGCGCTGTCGTTCGGATCGTTAGGATTACTGCCTTGATCGCGCTCGGTCTTGTCGTCCACGCCGTCTCCATCAGAATCTGGATTCTTGGCCTTTGTCCCAATTGTCTCCTCTTCGGAATTGGTCAGACCGTCGTTGTCGGGATCAGCCCCAGGATCATTGCTCGGGTCGCCGTCGGTCAGATTGTGAACGCGGGGATTGAATCCGTTGGCTACCTCCCAGCCATCGTTCAATGTATCAAGATCGGTGTCAAAACGCTTGGCGTTTGTGAGATGGACGGAAACCTCGGCGATATTGCTGAGCAAGTCCCGGTCGGCATCCTCAAGATCGTCTGTAATGCCATTGTTGTTGCTGTCGGTCGTGGCGGGATTCAGCCCGAGCCAAAGTTCGATGAGATCGAGCAAGCTATCGCCATCGCTATCAACATCGGTAAATGTCGGATCGCTAAAATATAGGTTGATCTCATCTCCGTCGCTGAGTCCGTCACCGTCCGTATCCAATGAGTTCGGGTTGGTTGTGTATCCATTGTATCCGAAAATCTCGTAGTCGTCCCAAATGCCGTCGCCGTCCGAATCGTCGTCTAGCGGATTGGTCTGGTAGATGGAAACCTCCTCCCAGTTCGTGAGGTAGTCGTAATCGAAATCATCCCCGTCTGGATCGGTCGTCGGCTGGTCACTGAACCAGAGGAGGAAAAAGCCCTTGTCCGCCGTGCCACCAACCTCGTGGCTAATGTCCGTATTATTACCCGTCTCGATGACCGGTGCCCAAGTCCACGTGCGCAGGTGGTCGTCCGGATCCGAAACCTGAATAAAATAAGTCCTGCCGGCATGACCATACCAATGCAGACACTTATCACTGCCATTGATGGTGACTTCCAAATTCTGCTCGTCCGCAAGGAGCGGGCTTACGGCTGCAAGGGCGACTCCGGCGGCTATCGATAACAGGGCAGATCTCATCGGGCACCTCCATTTTCCTTCAGGTAACGGCTGCCACGATGGGGCTTCAGCCAGAAGGTGTGGTTCTCAGGTTTCGACGGATGGGCGGCATGCCAAGCGGCAGCCGCCGCCCGATACTCTTCCCCCGCCTTTTGAATCAGGATGAGCCTTTCCTTGTGCTTGAAGTAGTAATCGCGAAGGGTAATTAATGCATTCAGCGTCTCGGGATCGTTCTCGTCACCCTTGGTGATCGAGAAAGCCCCTTCCGCAAGCTCGGGATGTTCAGGAATCTTGAACTCTTTGCCAAAGCGGACGCCAGAAGCCGTATCGATGTTCGATGCGAAGAGATGAAACGAACGGACTCGCTCACCGGGATTGATGTTAGAAATCGGGGAAAGCAGCGTCCAATCCCACGCGCACCACGCCTCGAAGTTCTGCTTGGTGTGTGGATCATACCACTTCACATGGCTGAGGCGGTGGTCATAGACCGTAGCGCCGAAGGAAAGCAGATGGTGCGGCTTGGCTACAGGACCTTGCAAAAACGGCTTCGGCTCGGGCGATGGGGGGATGTCGGGCAATGTCGAAGCATCGCTGCGAATCACCGTAATCTGGTGTGTCGGCAGCTTGCGCGTTGTCGCCGCCTCCACCTTCATTGGCGGCACCTCCTTTGGCGGGGGGGGTGGGATGAAAACTGCGCTTGGAATCGGAAGCTCCTTTTCGATGTCCGCTACAACTTGTGCCACCTCCTGCGCTTGCAGCGAAATGCCAAAAGCCATGGATAATGCGAGGATTGCAGAGCTCTTCATTGAGGAATTCGTTAAGTTCGAAACGTGTCGCCTACAAGGTGGAGGTGGAGGTGGTGTTTTCATTTTCTTGGCTAGCAGTTTATGGTGTTGTATTCAATTGGGTGCCTGAGTGGATTGCAAGTCATTGGTATTGAGTGGATATGGGAGGGATATCCAAGCCAAGTGGAGTTACGGGAAATTAAATGTGTGTTTAAGGGATTCGGAAGATTCAGAGGCTGGTTTCCGACGGGGGGGGGTTAGGCGGGCCGGAAGACGGTTTTCGCTTCGCTGCCCGCCTCGTGGCCGGTGGTGAGGCGGACGTAGACTTTGTAGGAGCGGGCGGAGCCGGGGTCGGGGAAGCCGGCGGGGGTTTGGAAGATGAGCGGGGCACCGGGCGGGATGGTGGCCAGGGGGGCCTCGTCGGCGGAGAGGTAGTCCGGGCCCGGCACATAGCGGATTTGGTAGGAGGCCAGATCCGGGTTCTCGCTGGCTGTCCAGGAGAGTTCCGCACCTTGCTCCGTGGGGGACCACCCCGCCGTCAGCTCCACCGCATCCGGTGTGGAGCCCTGGGCCGGGGTGACCTTGGGCAGGGTGGCGACCTCCGCCGAATCCAGGGCATAAAGCGCCTCAATCTTCGCCCGGTAGCGCACCATCAGGGTCCGCGCCCGGTCCTGGAAGGTATCCCGCGCCAGGCGCTGGGAACCCAAGGCCTTCTCCGCATTCCCGCGGGCGGTAAACGCCGCATCCAAATCCGCCCGCAGCGCCAGCGCCTGATCGCGGCTCAAGCCCTCGCGGAGCAGCAGCGGGGCGGTAAACACCGGAGTCGGCGGCAGCCCATTCACCCGGCCCCACAGGTTAATCATGTCATCCAGCGCATTCAAAAAGGCATCCCGCCCCGCATTGCGGTTCGGGACATCCGGCAGGCGGTTGAAGTCCGGCTTGTTGGGGAATTCCGCGCGGATGCGGCGGTTAAACTCCGCAATGCGGTCCCCGATGGATTGCCGCAACTGGTCCAAATGCACCCGGGCCCCCTCCCAATCATTCAACTTCCCCTGCAAGGTCGTCTTGGACTCGTCCAAATCATCCCGCAGCGCTTCAAAATTAGCAAAAGTGACCGCCACATCTCCTTCGGACAGCTTTAATCCGGGATCCGTCTTGTTCCAGTGAAAGATAAACTTATCCATCACTAGAATAAAGTCAACATTCGAGGCAATAGGCATAGTCGTTGAAAAAAGGTTAAAATTGGATTTGCAAACAAAATATACCTACGACGCAGGAATTGTCTAGTAAATAAATCGTAGACACGCAATTTTTAAGCGAAAGAGCTCATTTTTTGATCCTAGATATTTTGGATTGCTGCCTGGAGCCCGGCATTTTAAGGCACGGTTAGTAATTTTTATCCCGACAAACAAAATTAACCTGCTTGAAAGTAAAATTGCTATGCCACCGAGCTTTTTATTTACGCCACGGAGCTTAATGTTTACACCACCGGCCTGAATTGCCTTTCCCTCTTTTTTTGTGGTAGCGCCATCACCATTGACCGCCCATCCACCAGCCCCAAGTTCCCTGCCACCGGTCTCCCAGACGGAGCCGCCCACCAGCCAAATGGAAAATCCGGGAGATTTCATAAAAAAATCAGGAAGCGCAGCGGCACCCCGGCCCAAGCCCATGGGTTTCCCCCTGTTACTTCGTAAAAATCCCCTCCGCGTTACGGACCATGGTCAGGAAAAGCCCCAAAGGGGCATTCCATCCCAGCCTGGGGCAGTGCCCCAGGAACACCGCCAACTGGAATGAGAGCCCTGAAGGGGAACCGGTTTGCGGCATTCAAGCTGGAGGCTTGACAGCGGGTAGCCGGTGGTTGAGCGCCAGCGACACCACCGGAAATCATCACCTGTCCCGACCCCGGCAGGGTCGCAGCCCCATCCTGCTCCATTCCGCCTGTTGTGCCTGTTGTGCCTGTTGTGCCTGCGACCCCTCCGGGGTCGGGAGAACCCTGGCCTTGGTTCCGGTGGTGTCGCTGGCGCTCAACCACCGGCCAATGGCTGTGATCCCTCCGGGATCAGGGACCACGGTGGCCACCAAATGCCAGGGCGGCCAGTTCATCTCCTTTCCCCAAGGTTCCGCACTCACCTTCCCGCAGGTCAGGATGTCTGAGCCTTTTCAAGGCCCTTCGGTAATGGAAATCATCACCGTCATCTGGCCGTTCACGCCGATACAGGAAACATCGATCGCTCCGTGGGTTTGACCGATACGGTAAAAGCGGCGGGGCGCATGGATGAGTGACTGGATCATTTTTTCGTTCTCCATGACCACTGAGGTCCCGTCGGCATCAAACATCCCTTGCACGGTTCCATTCTGTGAAGAAAGCGACTTCGTGACATCTTCGTCAAATTGCTCTGCAAATCCATTTTGTTCTGAATCGCGCATGGTAGCGGAGGCCACGATGCGGCGGGCGATGGCGCCGCCGCCGCCTAAGCCTGTCGCACGATCATAGATCCGATCTTCCAGCACCTTCCAATTGGGTTTTCCCGCTTGGGTAGCGAGGGTGGAAAAGGAAAACTGCCGGAGGAAACCGGTGCCTTTTGCCGGGTTTC
Organism: Akkermansia muciniphila; assembly: GCA_945900785.1. Taxonomy (GTDB): domain Bacteria; phylum Verrucomicrobiota; class Verrucomicrobiia; order Verrucomicrobiales; family V1-33; genus CAIZWU01. The sequence continues at coordinate 39,940 of CAMDJM010000029.1, read as the reverse complement.
GCAAGGAAAACAGGGCGGACAAACCAAAGCCGAGGGCGATGCCGGGAAGGAGACCCGGGAGGAGAGACCAAATCCAATGACGTTTCATTTCGATGATGCGTTGAAGTCCCCTAAAACCCTAAAACGCAACTTGTCACGCCTTTTGTGGGAGTAAAGCATGGCCATATTTTCTTCCTTCCTCATGGAGCGGCCTATGAATGACATGAACCCGCAAAAATCCATGGACGCCTACGTCCAGCAAACCATGACCCCGGAGCAAAAAGCCTCGTGGGAAAACCGGAAGCTCGAGACCAAAGCGGACCAACTGGAGCGCACCGCCACATGGAAACTGGAGCGCATGAGCGGGGCCCTGAAACTGGATGAAGGCCAGAAGGATCAGGTCTTTTCCATCCTCGTCAAAACCAACCCGGACTACGATCCCTCCCTGGGGGTGGAAGGCGTCACCGGAGCCCAGGCCAATGAGCCCAACGCCACGCCGCTCAAGGAAGAGGAAGCCATCGCCAGCGTGCTGCGACCGGAACAGATGGACGATTGGAGCGCCTGGCAGGAGAAACAAAAAGCCGAAAAGTCCCGCCTGACCGATGCCTTTGGCGGATTTGATCCAAGCTCATTTTTCCGCAGTGTGAGCGGCATGGGAGGCATGGGCGGTATGGGAAGGCGTTAGTTCCCGGTGGGGCGGCAGCGCGATGGGCTGGAGAGAGGCAAGGGGGAGGAATCCATCGGGGGCACCGCCGGTCTGGTAGCTGTGCCCCCCTGGACCCGCCATGCCCTTGAACGCTATTCTGCCAGGGAACCGGTGGCCGGAAGTTGCCCCAGCCCCAAAGGGGCATTCCATCCCAGCCTGGGGCAACGCCCCAGGAATACCGCCCCATAGAATGAGAGCCCTGAAGGGGCGGGCCATCTTCCACATGCCTTGCGGGTTGGAACGCCCCTACAGGGCTATCACCTCTTGCAATGGGTTTCCTGGGGCCTTGCCCCAGGCTGATATGGAACGCCCCTTTGGGGCTGGGAATACGGGATAACCATGCGCCGCCCTGGCCGGCGGTGAGCGGGCCATAACCGGTGCCCTCAACATCCATGGTGAGTTCGCTGCCGCAGAGGAGATTGTTTGATTTCGACGGCGTTTGCCCCTCCTCCCCACCCCATCCTTGCCGGAATATCTTGCCAAACCCCAAGGAGAGCACCCGAATGCAGACTCTGAACCCGATACTGATACTAAAGCGGCAGTCCCGGAGGCTTTATTCCGCTTTTTGTAGTATTTTTTCACGGAGTGATGAAATTTTTCCTTTTCCTTCGGCACTAAATCCGCTCTTAAATTTTGTTGGAATGAAACTTTCATGTGCTCCTGGGGTTGCAGACGTAATGCGATTTGGTCTGGGTGGCGCGTGAGGGGGCATTCTCCTTGTGGTGTCTCATCCAAGGCTTCTTCAAACCCCCGAACGCATCCGATGAAAACTTCCCTTTCAGTCAATCCTTTCCAACTGGCAGCGGCGTCCCTGACGCTGTGCGGGCTGCCTGCCGCTGCCGATACGGTCAAGCCTGCCTGGGCGGTGGTGCCCTATCTCACGGATGCCGGCACCCTCACTCTGCCCGCCGGTTTGACGGCGGCCAACACCTACACGGATTACAGTTGGTATGCGGCCAATAATAACGTCCGGGGAGTGGCCGCGAATCCCGCGAACGGCAATGTGCTGGTCAGCGATACCTCCCAAAATGTGCGGGTTTTGGACTCTTCGGGAGTCTATCTCCATACCTTGAGCAAAACGGGTTTAGCCAGCGGCGGGGCGACTTTAAATATGGTCCAGCTGGGAGTGGCTGACGACGGGGTGGTCTACGCCTCAAATCTGGTGCTCAATACTTCTCCCAATCCTTTTAAAATCTGGCGCTGGCAGAATGACAGCAATCCGGCACCCGATCCTTTGCCGGATCCCTTCACGCCGGTGGATCCCACTCTCGCATGGCCCGTGTTGCCGGCCCCGACCGAAGAGGATCCTTTTCCGGTGCTCCCCCCGGGAGATCCCGCTGGGGGCACCAATGGCCAGCGCTGGGGTGACACGATGGACGTCCGGGGGGGCGGGTCCAATACGCAATTGGTTTTCGGGGCGCGCAATAGTCCAGCGTTGGCTATTTTTACCAGCACCGATGGATTGACCTTTGCACCGCACGTGGTGACTTTTACCGGCGGGGCGATTCTCGGGGTGGCCTTTGGTCCGGATATTCCTGGTTACGATGACCCGGCGACGGCTGGGACGACGGAGAATCTGACGCTGATGTCGGTTTTTGTGAAGGTTACCGGAACAGCCATGCGCCGGGTGAATATCCGCACGGACACCTGGACGGCGACCTCTGTCGTGGTGTATGATGGGGCGGGGGGCAATCCTCCAGCGATCAATGCCGCTATCACGGCGATTGGATCCGACCCCCGGCAGCGTTACCTGGCTGGGGTCAGCGCCTTGCCTGTCGCTGCTTCCGCCACGGTGCGGGCCAACGCCTATGGCTATGAATTCGGCAGTGGTATTCTGCCCAATTTGATCGCCCCTGACTCTGCCAATGCGACCCAGTTCTTCACTGGCAATGCCAATGGAAATGGGATTGCGGCCGCAGATGTCTTCACGCCAGCGCCTGGCCAGACGCCGGGTCTTGATGGCATTCCGCTCCGCTCCCGTTTTTATCTGATGAGCGTCGCCAACTCCATCATGGCCTACGATGTAATCCCGGTGCAGTTGCCTCCTACAGTGGTCACTCCTCCCGCTTCCACGTCGGTCCTCGCCGGTTGGAAAGCGACCTTCAGTGTGGCGGCAGCGGGCACCCTTCCTTTGACTTATCAATGGATGCGGAATGATGTTGATATCCCCGGCGCGGTCAGCCCCAGCTACGTGCTGGATCCAGTCTCAGCGGCGGATAACAACGCCGTATTCACGGTGCGGGTGACCAATCCGGTATCAACCGTCACCAGCACCGCCGGCACCCTGACGGTGCAACCCAGGGTGGACACCGCCGTGCTGACACCAGGCTATAAACTCCCCGTCGATACCCCGGGCCGGCCCTATCTCACTTCGGGCGATACCCAACGGGGTTTGGCTTGGAATCCGGCGAATGATCACCTGCTGATTGTGAACCGCGCTGCCGTGGCAGGTCTGCCGAATCCCTCCGTGGTCATTCTGGACGCGGCGACTGGAAACGAAATTCTGGATACCGGAGTGGTGCGCACCCTTCAGCTTCAGGACCCGGAAGATGGCCAGGATGGAGGTCCCAATGATGTCATCAGAAACTCCGGAGCGGCCAATGGCGGGTTCTTCGCCTTGAACTCCATCGATATTGACGACTCTGGAGCGGTCTATGCCTGTAACCTGGCTACGGTTGAGCTGAAGGGACAATTTAAAATTTACCGCTGGGCCAATGACAATGTGGAGTCCACCCCGGTGGCTATTTACGGTCCGGGCGATCTCTTCGACACAGGCTCCGGAGGTGACCGGGCCGGTGAGCACATTAAAGTGCGGGGTTCCGGAGTGAATACGCAAATTCTGGTGGGGGCCCGCAATGAGGAAAAATTTGCCATCTTCACCGCCGCCGACGATGGCAATGGCGGATTGACCTTCACGCCGACGGTCTTTTCCGTCCCAGAGGCGAGGCCTGAAGGAGCAACGGTTGGCTCCACGTCCTTCTTTGCCTGCGACTTTGGGGCCGGGAATACCATCTGGGCGAAAACCTTTGGCGGGCGCCTGCTCCAGGTTTCCTTTGATCCGGGCACCGCACTGGCGCAGATCGCGCAAACCATCACCACTGCCAACATCCCATCCGGACTCGGGCCCATCGCGGTGGATCCTGTGAAGCAGATTTTGGGTGGCATTCATAACCAGGATACCCCCAACAATCTCCGGCTCTACAACTACAACCGGATCGGCCAGGTGGGCGGCTTGCTGGATCAGGAGTTTTTCCTGTCTGACAATTTGAACGGGAACTTCGTGGGGGCCGTCGACATCGGCGGGAACCGGATTTACGCTCTGGACACCAACAATGGCCTCGTGGTGATGAACATCACCTACACGCCGGTGCTGGAACCGGCTGTCCTGGACACCTTGGAATACACCGCAGCCCCGGGCGGCGATACGTTCCGCTTCACTCTCAAGGGCAACACCGGCACTACCTACAAAATCGAGGGCTCCCCCAGCATGAGCGCCACCACATGGACGGACCTCCAAACCATCACCCTCACTTCTCCCTCCCAGCTGGTGACCGTCAGCGTTCCGGTAGGTCAGACCCGCTATTACTTCCGCGCCCGGACCCAATAGCCCGGAAGGGCTGGCAGGCTGGAGCGTTGCGCCTCAAAGATGCGGCTGCGACCCCTCCGGGGTCGGGAGAACTTTGCCTTTGGTTCCGGTGGTGTCGCTGGTGCTCAACCACCGGCTTTCTACTTTGCTAAGTTGGGAAATCAGCGGGCTGCACAGGCTGGAAGCCTGCGCCACGGGGAACTTAACAAAGTAGAACTAAAAGACCCTTTATTATCTGTGTAATCAATCTCAACTACTGCCGGCCGCGGACGCGGACCCGGAAGAAGTGGCGCGGGGAATTTCCAAGGGAAGCTTCGAGAACCAGTAGGCTGCCGTTGGCTTGGACCCAAGAGCCTTCGGGGGTCCAGGTGGTGCCGCTGGCGCTGCTTTCGAGGAGATAGCTGAGGCCAGGCGTGGTTTGCACGCTGAGGGAGACCTGGCCGGGGGTGGTGGTGAGGCCGGTGATGAGGGTCAGGGCGTTGGGGGCACCGGGAGTGGGAAGGGTAAGGGTTTTTGCCGCGCTGTCCTGGTAGCGGCCTTCGGAGAGGTCAGGGGTTTGCGGCCCAAAACTGACTTGGTCCACCAACCGTCCATCGGGGGTGCTGAGGAGGAGGCTTTCGCCGGAGGCGCTGAGCTTGAAGGGCACGTGGAGATCCTGGGCGGGGTCGGTGTTTTGGTGGATTTCGTCGTCTGCCCAGACCATGAAATATTGCCCGGGAGCGAGGGTGGTGTTGGCAGGGATCCGGTATTTGAAGGGAGTGGCGGGATCATCGCTGACAAAAAATCCATCCAAGGGCACCGGGGTGCTGCCGGTGTTGTGCAGTTCAAACCAGTCCTGGGATTTGCCATCGGCAGGATCGGTGATACCGCCGGATGAGGTGTTATCCGCCATCCATTCGCTGATGATGACTGGCGGTATGCCAGGAGGGCCGGTGATGGTGACGGAGACCGGAAAGGAGGAGATCACGGTGCCGCTGGAATTGAGGGCTTCCACAGTGAGCTGGTTGGCAGCGGCGTAGAGTTTCAGGGGCAGGGACCAGGCGGTCTCGCTGGTCCAGACAGGGGCCTGGATGACCCCATTGATGCGGATGCTTTGGACGCCGGGAGGGGCGGTGCCGGTGAGCTTCAGGCTGCCGTCATCGTCGGTGATCGCGCTGCCCGCCGTGGAGGCGAAGGTGGTGTTGCGGTAAACGGTGTTGAGTTGGCCAATGATGAAGGAGCGCCGGCTGGAGAGATAGGATTTTACGGCGCCCACCTGGGAGACGTCGGCAGAAATGCCATTGGCTCTGAGGCCGGCAGTCATGGCATCAATGCGGGCATTGGCCGTGGCGGCCAGCATGGGACCGTCCACGGCGTCGCGGAAGGCCCGCCAGTAGGCGCGGCGGAAGTCCGGCTGGCTGCGGAATTTCACACAGAGCGGATCCTGGGTTTCAGCAAAGAGATCCGCATCCGCACCCGATCCGGTCAAGCCCAGGCTGAAATCGATATCCCATGCGGTCATGGCCCATGGGCCATTTTGGGGTTTGTAGATATACATGTTTTTGCCATAGAGCCAGCCCCAGGTGTCCCAGTTGCCGGCAATTCGCTGGATGGTGAGAGCCCGCGCCCAGCAGTCCTGGTCCACCAGTGGATCCATCGCGGCAAAGTAAGCGGGATCCGTGGCGGAGGTGCCGGTCTGATGGGCGTCCACCAGTTGCGTCAGGGCTGCCCAGTCATTGGAGGAACCGGACACGGACCGGGGGGCCCATTGATAGCGGTAGGCGGCGGTTTTGTGGGCTCCTTGGGTGGTGGTGGCTTTGGTGAAGAGCGCCCGGAGGTTCGTCTCGAAGCTCCCGCCGTCATTGCCGTATTCGATCCAGTCCTGCGCTTTATGCAGGTTGCCATTGTTATCGTCCGGCCAGTATTCATCGATCCATTCTCCGCCGGGCTGCTGGCTGTCTTCGAAAACGGTCTGCCGGGTCACCCCGTTGATCAGCACCCGGCAGAAACGGCGGTGCAGGCTGGGCAGTTTCAGTTTCCGCGCCATCCACCACATGGTTTGCTCCCGGATGAAAGAGAGATCATCCCCAAAGGTCCCCGGGCCGGCAAGGATAAAATCCGTCTCCCCGAGGAAGCGGTCATCCGGCGGGACATTGCAGTCGTAGTCACAAGAGTTTCCGGTAGGGCCACTGAAGGCCGGGGTGTGGAAGGGGCTGCCACTGTATTGGGCGGAGGCGTTGTAAATGACGCGCGAGTTGCCGTAAACAAAGGTGATATCCAGAGGCGTGTTGCTGTTTTTGATCCGGTTGGTCCAGAGATTCCGCGTCGCCGCCGTCATCCAAAGACGATAGGCTCCGAGGGTGCCATTGGGGGTGGGGTCGCCCCAGCGGATCAGACATTCCCGCGCGGGGGCCTCTGCGGGGAAGGTGCTGCGTGCCCCCAACGGGTCTCCGGTGACGATATGATAGGCTATCAGGGTGCCGCCAATCTGGGCGGGCAGCTCTGCGCTGTAAAGGCCGGCCCCGCGATAGCTCATGGGCTGGGTTTTGATCACGCTGGAAGGATCCGCCCGGTATCGCACCTGAGGAAGATGCACCCCGTCCACATCGCTGATGCGGGCGTAAATCGTTGCCGTTTTGGTGCCGGCGGGCAGGATGGGCCGGTGGGTCACTTCTGTGATAACAGGTCCGGCATTCGCTGCCGCGCGGGAATTTGCGAGGCCGGGGGTGCCGAAGGTGACGCCGGGCGGGAGGATGCTGCCGGTGGCTTCCATGCCGCCGCCATGCAGCCTCAGCAGGATTTCCGGGTGGCCACTGAGCCATTTGACCCTGGCGCGTAGGGTGACGTTGGTATTTTCGGAAAGGGTTGAGGACAGAGGCACCGTGAGGAGATTGCCGGCCAGGTTCCCCCGCTCCACCGCCCGGACTTTCAGGGAGAAATTGCCCCCGGCGCTGATTTCGATGGAACTGGCATCGTGCGTGCCCTGCATCAGCCAGCCGGTGGCGCCCAGCTGGAAGCCGCTATTGCGGACCAGGTTCCCGCCATTCTCCGGGATCACTTCCACGTCATCCAGCAGGCATTCGCCCGCGCCCAACAGGAGGACGTGGAGCCGGTTGATGGCCGCTCCGGAGTGGTTATCGATGCGCCCGGTGGCCTCGATCGTGACCCAACCGCCGCGGGTGGAGGCGGTGCTGTCTGCCCAGCTCCCGGGGGGGCGGCCGTCTTCGCGCAGGTCTTTCAATTCGAGGCTGGAGCCGCCTCCGTCGCTCCATTTGCCCCATCGGCCTCCGGTGCCATAGGTGACTTCGTCGATCACGGGGTAGAGTGTTTCCTCAGTCAAACCATTGAGATTGGGGATCGGTTTTTCCAGTCGGAGGCGCTCTCCGCTGCTCCTGTTCAGGCTGCCGGAGAAGGCCGTCACGGCGACGCTGCCGCCCGGTGCCGCGAGGGTGCCGGCGGGAAAATCATAGCTGATGCCGCCCCGCAGCCGCCATCCGGAGAGATCGAGGGGAGCGCTGGTGGGATTGGTGATTTCCACGAAGGGCGGCTGTGTAGTGCCGTGAGGCGGGTGATAATGGATTTCCGAAATCACCGCCTCACGGACGGCCGGAGCGGCATTCTCCGAGCCGGGCGTTTCTGCTCCCAGGGTGGAAAAGGTGGAGGCTCCATCCGGATAGCGGCCAATGGACGTGCCACCGCGTTGGGGACCAAAGCGCAGGGCATCCAGCACCCGCCCGGGGGAGCCTGACACGGCGGGGGCGCGGAAAAACACGGTGTCGCCACCGGCTTTGAGAGAAAAGTCCAGGGTGCTGCTATCCACGGCCATCCACGCCCCGGGCGGGATGCTGGTCTGGTCAGGAAAAACGTATTTGGCCAGGTCCCGGTCATCGCTGAGGGCACAGCCGGAGAGGTCCACGGCTTCCGTGCTATAGTTATACAATTCGATGAAATCCCCGCTGCTGCGGGCAGCGGCGGCTTCATTGAGGAGCACCGTCCGGTAGGGATCTGCAGAGGTGGGTTCAGCCGCGCCGGGGCTGCCGCCGTTTTGGAAACTCATGTCCCAGGCCTGAGGGGACTCCATGCCCAGACTGGGGCGGGCGAGCACCAGGGAGGGGCCCGCGCCGTCGGCGGCGGAAGGCCAGGGCATGCCGCTGTCATAGTCCACGGTGAAGACCACGGCATTGGAATAGTCGCGAAGGCGGACTTGGCCCCCGCTATTATTCAGGGAACCACTCCAAGGGCCCAGCACGCCGGTGATGGCGTAGACGCTCATGACATCCGCTGGCACTGCTGCGACCACGAGGCGTCCCGCCGGAGCGATGGTGGTACCGGCGGGAAAGGTGAAATTGACTTCCCCGGTGATGCGGAATCCACCCAAATCTTCGGCCCAGGACTGTGAATTGTAGATTTCGATGAACTCGGTATTCTTCAAATCCGGCCGCCCGGCGGGATGATAGTGGATTTCCGAAAAGATGAACGGACCGCGCCGGGTGGCTGGTCCGATGGCCTCTGCCCCTGGCCGGACCAGCTCCACCGGCGCGGGGACCGGAAGCGGCCCGGCAGTGAAGGGAAGGTCCACCGAGGCAAGGGTTTTTCCGGATAGAAAGGGCACCTCCCGTGCGCTCAGGGTGTAGGGCTGTCCGGGGACGAGGCCGCTGACCCAAAGGGTGACCGTGCCGGGCACGGGTCCGGGGATCATCCGGTTAATGCGTCCGTCCACGATGCCAAGAGGAAGATTTGCCAGCGTCAACCGGGGCTCCTCACTGAAAGTCAGGAGGATTTCCGTGCCCTGGGAAGTGGTCAGGGAGGAAGTCACAGTGAGAAGCTGGGCGGGCTGGAGATTCCGCACTTTCAGCAGGGCAGGGCGGGTTGCGGTGCCACCGTAGGCATTGTAAATCACGCAGCGGAACTCTGCGCCATCATCTGCCAGAGTGGCAGTGGGCAGGGCATAGGTGGCGGCCACCGCGCCTGGGATGTCCACGCCATTTTTTAGCCAGCGGTAACTGGCCCCGGTGGCATCGGTGAGGGTGGCGGTAAAGCTGGCCGCTTGGCCTTCGTCCACCTGTTGATCGGCCGTGGGCGAGGCGATTTGCGGGGCCTCGCCCGCCGTGCGGTTCAGCCAGGCCTGATAGTGCAGGGCTACCGCGGAGGCGGGCAGGGGCTCGGCATAGATGGCCAGGTTATCGAGATTTCCCGGAAAGGACTCCGCCGGGCCGGAGCCCGCTGCGCCCCAGACGGCAGGCAGGCCGAAGTTGCTGCCTGGCACAAAGTTTTGTGTGCTGAGAGCGGCACCATTGTGATAGAGGGTGACCTTGCCGGCATTCATCACCACAGCCAGATGGATCAGGCGGCCCACGGCGGTGGAGGGCAGGGTCCAGCTCACGAGGGCGATGCCATTGGTCAGGCGGACGCGGGTTCCGGCGGATTCCACCTGCAGGGCGTAGCGGATGCTCCCGGAAAGATCGCTGCGCACTCCAAAAAGGTTGGAGATATAGCCGGGGGATCCTGTTTGATAGGCGAACATCTCCACGGTGCCATTTCCATCCGTGAAATCCCATGCGGGATCCTTGGCCAGGTTGACCCAGCCATTCCCATTCAGGGCGATACTCTTCGTCCCCACGGTGCGCTCCGGGATGCTGCCAGGGACGGCGTCCCCGCTGCCGGCTCCGCTGTAGATGGGCTGCAGCAGATTGGTCAGGGCCGGGGATTCACTGCCATCCACCGGGAACCAGGCCAGCAGGGAAGGCTCGGCCTGCACCGCGCTGGTGTAATAATCGGACCCCACCGGCGGCAGGGTTACCTGGAGCGTGGCTGGGTTGCTGGTGCCGGAGCCCAAGGCATTGGCATAGACGCAATCGTAGACGGCACCATCCTCGCCGGGCGGGATGGGATCGATCTGGTAGACCGCGCCGATTCCCCCAACTGGCACGGGCACCCCGTTCCGCCGCCATTGATAGGAGGTGGCACCGGTCACGCCGATGGAAAATGAGGTCACGCCGCCTTCGACAGCCTGGGCATTGACGGGATGCGCGGTGAGCACCGGGGGCAGGGTGGTCGGATCGTAGACATTGAAATAGGTGAAGGAGGCTCCGGCCCTGGCTCCGCCGGTTTTGTAGGTCAGGCCGACGCGGGTATTGGGAAAGCTGGTGGTATAATTGACAGCCGCACCTCCGATCCGGATCCAGGAACCGGCAGCGCTCGTTTTGAAGAAAAAGTTATAGACATCGGCGGCCCCGTTTTCTGTTATGTCCACGCGCAGGATCACGCTTTTGGCGGTCGTGGCGGCAAAAGCATTGGGATCCCCGTCCCCCAGCCCATGGAGCCGGACCGCGCGGTTGGCCGGATCCCAGTTATCCAGGCCGAACGAAATGTCAGGGCGGGCTCCGTCGGGTCCGCCGTAAAAGGTCAGGCCCGCCACCTGGCCGTCCTGAACCGTGTTATTGAGGCGGACTTCGGTTTCGACGGTCCAGGTGCGGCCGTTCACCAGCCCTTCCGGAATGGCGGTCCAGGCGATGGGAGCCCCATTCCGGGTGGTCCACATGTCGGTATTGCCGGTGGCATTCAGATCCAGCTCGTCATTTACCGCATCAAAAACAATCGTCGCCGGAGCCCCCGCCGGGATATCCCGGAAGATCCGGGGCGACAGACTGTCTTCCTCAAAGCTGGTGAGCACGGAAGCCGCTGCCGGATGCAGCAGGGTAAGCAGAAGAAAGAACAGACCGCAGGATTTCATAAGTGTAGCAGGGAGCGCTTCCCTGGTGGGGGGGAGGTGGGCTAATCCTGTAGCTTTACGGGAAAAAGCACCATTCCTTAATTTTTTTCCGGGATAAAATTTCGGGCTGCGGCTTCCCGGCTTCCGGCAAGGTGCTCCGCATGGCCCGCGAGGCGCGTCAGGTTCAGTTATTTTCGGCCCATGGTGGCAGGTTTCGGAGGCTCCGCTGCCTTGTCCTTTTTCAGGGCAATGTTCAGGACCTTGCCGCCGCTGGGCTTGACGATGGCTTCTTCCACCTTGGCCACGTTCGCCGCCAAGGGATCGCTGCTGACCAGCCAGTCCGGATTTGAGGGATGAAGATAGAGCTTTTGTTTCCTCCCGAGCAGGATCCGGCTGACTTCTTCCATGCAGGCGGCGTTGACGGTATCGGCGAAGTCAGCGAACCAGTAAATGGCATCAGCGTCCCGTAATTTTTCATCCAGCAGGGCCACCCAGGTGGTGCCGGTGGTGGTGGAGGGCACAAAGTAGGTTTTGGCCCGCTTTTTCACCATCGCCAGCAGCGCTTCCCGTTCCTTCTGATCCAAGGACCCCGCGCCGGTATCCAGGAGGGAGGTGGCGATCTTGTCCTTCATAAAATCCCGTTCGCTGGTGCTTTCGAGGCCGGGACTGCGGATTTCCTGATCGTTCAAGCCACAGCCGTAGTGGAGGATCACCATGGAGCCCGGGGCGACCTTGTCCACTTCCTTGATCACGGTAGGCAAAAACGGATACATGGACCTTGAAATATCCAACACGACGGCCATGCGGCGGGCGTCGATTTTTTGGCCGAAAATCAAGGGGATGCTGACGAAGCCTTTCCCCACGCCGGGCCCCATACCCTGGCCAAAACCATTTCCCAGCAGGCCTCCGGCACCGGTTCCAGCGGCTCCGCCCTGTCCTCCACCGGTTCCTCCAGCGGCCGGACTGGCGGCGGAGAGGGTCCTGAAATCAGTCAGGGTGGTCTGCAGGTCCGGCAGGCTGACGGCGGCATTGGTGGCCAGGCTGGCGGTGCGCATTTGGGGAGCGTTGAGACCGGCGGCGCGCTTTTTTTGCAGGGCCTGGGCACCGGAAGCCTGCCCGCCGCCGCCGCCCCCCGGCAGGAAATTCACCTCCTCTTTTTCCGGCAGGGTGAAGCTGCGCACGATCAGAAGGGCGATTAATATCAAAATTCCATGCACCACCAGGCTCACCGTCAGACTGCCGCCGCCCAAGCGGTCCCACCACGAGGTCCCCGCCGTGACCCCGTGCCCGGCGCTCAGGACTGGAGGCGGAGTGGCGGGTTCCGTTGGCGCGGGAGTGACGGATTCTGGAAGCATAAAGTCAGGGTGGCTGCGGGGGCCGGGCATGGGAGAGGATCAGAATGGTTTCATAATGGCACGCATCGGACGGGATGGCCAAAACTAAACCGGAAAACTGCGCTATTGCTGTTGAGGGAAGCTTCCACGGATTGGATTTGGAGCCAAAACGCACCACCCTGCTCTGGACCTGGTCTTCTTTTGGAAAAAAGGCTTGGTCTCCCGCGCCAGCTCATGGGCCATGGCCCGCCCGCCTGGCCGGCAAATTTTTCCTGTGCTAATGCTGCCTCCCTCATGTTAAATTAACCGGCGGAACTCTTCCCCGGCCCGCTAACTACTATCCCATCCATGTGGCAGCAGAGTGCCTTCACCGCCGCCGAAGCCTCCAACCCAGCCGTCAGCGGCCCCACTGCCGATCCCGACGGCGACGGGATCCAGAACCTCCTGGAATTTGCTTTGGGCACCCTTCCAAAAACGCCAGGATCGTCCACTTTCTCCATTTCACCTCAGGGAACCTCCGTCCCCAGCCCGCAGAACAGCACGCCCGTCCCATCACTGCGCCTTACCACGCCCGCCACCCTCCCTGCCGGCATTACCCTTTCGATAGAAGGCCTCAATCCCGCTGGACAGTGGCAGACCCTCGCCTCCGCGACCAGCACCCAGGACTGGACCCCCACCGTTCCGGGCTGGATGTTTCTGAGTTCCACCGGCCCAAGGGAAGTCTGTGCTGGCTGGAAAGCCCCAGCCCCAGCCGCCTCCATGCTCCGTGTCCGCGCCACCTATCTGCCGTAACCGGTAGAACCGGCATGCCACGTCCTGCCGACGCAGGTGGCAATGGTATACCAGTTTCAAATCCCTTAAATTATTACGGAAGGACAAATTAATTATTGAAATTATAGTAAACTGTTTTAATTTTTATCGTATGCCTTAAATCCCATGTTTAAGATCATCGAAAAAACTCTGCTTTTCCTGACCTATTCCAGCATGGCGGGAGTCGGCCACGCGGCGATCATTTCCATTCCCAACCCCGGTTTTGTGACCGAATTTGGGGTGAAGGTCCGCAATGGGCTGACTTCCTCCGAGGTGGTGGTGTTTGACAATCGTCCCAAGGCGGCCGTTACGGTATCCTCCCTGAATCCCCAGGGCAGCCCGGTCTGGACCTATGGATACAGTTATGTGTTCCGGGCCACCTACACCGGCAGCACCGGCACCCTGACTTTCAGTGTGGATTTCGACAGGAGTGGCACTGCGGGTGATGTTACCTCCGGCACCAGGCCGGAAACGACCAGCTATACTTTCACCGATTTTGCCGGCACGGGATTTAAATATCTCTCCCTCGGCGTCCAGGGAACGGCGGCCCCCGCCGCAGGGGTCGCTCTGACGAATCTGGTTTTCAACGGTGCTCCGGTCTCGAATCTCGCCTCAAAAGCCAGTTCCACGTCCACCCACTACTATGGCAGCAGCAACCCGGGCGAAGCCTTCGAAAATATCACGGTGACCGGTTTGATGAATTTCTCCGGCAACAGCTCGGTGGACCGCCCGAAAATGGAACTGCGCTTTGCCAGTGCCGTCCCTCTCCCATCGGCGTCTGCGGCCATCCCTGAAACCTCTGCGGCCAGTCTCGCCGCCCTGGGCAGCCTGATCCTGCTGCGCCGTGTCCGGCGTGCGGTCTAGCCTGAACTGGCTGACAAGGTCACTTTGAGTTGATCCCCGTTGCTGCCGGCACGGGCTGCCACCCCACTCAGCACCTGGGAGCGTCCGCGGTCAGGATCGCTGATCCTCAGGGTATGCTTCCCTTCGGCAAAGGTGTGAGGATTGAAAGGTGAGGACGGGGCCCGCAAGGTGTAAAGCACTTCCCCGCTGGCTTCCTCCACCACTTGCACCACGGGAAGCGGTCCGGCTTCAAAGATCAGCTCAGGCAGCCACGCCGCACTGGAGCGGGCGTAGTTATCGCTCTGCTGGATCACCACCGGCCAGGTGGGCATCTGGGCCGCCCCTGCAGTGCCAAAAGCGGTGCCGAAGGGCCAGCACTCGATGGTGATCGTGCGGTTTTTTTTGTTAAACCGCACCATGCCGAAGCCACTCGCCTTATCGGCCAGAAAATCCATGGTGGGCCGGCGGGGCTGGGTGGCTCCATTCCGCACCGCCAGCACGCTCAGGGGATGCCCGAAGGAGTCATTGAAATCCCCCAGCAGGCCATCGCGCTGGTCCCGGCCATTGCCCCGGGCCGTAGGGTGCCACCAGCGGGGATAGCCCACATTTACCGCCGGACCTGCAAAAGCCACGCCCGCATCCCGGTGGGAGTCGATGCCGTAGTGCACCACGGCCGGCAGATGTTGGTCCCCGGCCATGTGAAAGGCAAAGGCCTTGCGGATCTCCCGCAGGGCGGCATGGCGCGCCGCCTGGGGCCACCCGTTGGCATCAAAGTCCGCCCGCAACTCCCCCTTGGGCTGCCCGTGGGTGGTCGCCATGCCGGTGAAAATTGTCTGGGAGATCACCGCCTTCATGTCCGAGCCACGCCAGTCCTCCGCCCACGCCTTGAGGAAGGACAGTTGCTTTTCGCCCAACAACTCCAGCCCCGGCTGATCGGCTGACTTAATGTTATATCCCGGATCAGTCACATGGTCTCCCCGGCCCCCGGTGGGTGGCACCTTGCCCTGTGGGCCTGACTTGAATTGCCGGTCGGCCAGCACCGCAAAGCTGACCCGCCCATAGGTCATCGGCCCGTAGTAATTCAGGATGCCCTGCCGGCAGGGTTGGCCGTCCCATGCATCAGGGTGGTGCGAGGTCTGGGTCCGGTGCACCACGTTGACCCACTCCGCTTCCATCAGGTATCCACCGGACTCCTGGGTAGGCCCCTGCGGCGCTCCGCCTTCGCCCCAGATATTCCCCTGATAGACGTCATGATCATCCGGCAGGCAAAGACTGGGCCGGTCCCTGGTCAGGGAGCGCCAGGTCCAGCCGTGGAAATACCACTTCCTCAGGTAGTCCAGGGAGGACACTTCCAGCGGCCCATTCACGATGCCGAAGCCCGCCGTGTTTTCGTAAAACTGATCGCCTACAAACGCCAGCAGGTCGGGATTCAGTCTGGCCACATTTTTCACATACGGGGTATTCGGGAAGGCGGTGTGGATATTGCAGGAAATGTCAGCAACGCTGAGCACCTCCTGGTCCACCGGATCCCGCCGCACCGTGCCTTCATAGTAATGCTGCCGGGTGCTGCCATCGGCAAACTTTTGCTGATAGCCCAGCCGGTAGGCATGATCCCGCGACGCATCCCAGCCTCCGATCCGGAAGGCCGCAGTGCGGGCCTGCGGGTGAATCACCTCTTCGGCGAGGAGTCTCCAGGCCCCATCCCGCTGCACTTCCAGGCCTGCGGTTTGGTTATCCTTTTCGCCCAGCGGCGGCAGCTGCGCCGTCATTTTCAGGATGCCCCCGCTGAGCGAGTAGTGATTGAACAGGATAGGGCCGAAGGTCTGCGAGTCATCCTGCGTCAGACTGGAGCCCTCGATCGACCAATCGCTGAACCAAAAGGTGCCCAGGCCCGGCCCCGCCATCCCGTTTTCCAGCTTGGATGATTTGTCCGGCTTCCCTCCAGGCCCCATGGGTGGACCGAAGTTCGCGGCCAGGGCAAGATTGCCAGTCAGTTTCGCCTGCGGCACGGTCAGGGTGGTTTCACCCAGGATTTGCTGGGTCGCCACATCCATGGCCCGCAGGCTGAGGGTGGCTTCAGCAGGGGATCCGCCCTGGGTGCTGATAAGTTCCAGCAGCAACTCCTGCACTTTTGACAGATTCATTTTGCCGGGGGCGGCTTTCCTGACATCTCCAAAAAAAAGCCCGCCCTGAGTGGTAAAGCCTGCATCCAATCCGCCGCTGAAGGCAAGGTTATTCCGGTAGTCGCGCAGCGCCGGATCGTCGCCCAGCGTCCCCAGAATGCCGATGCGGAACCCTGCACTGCCCTGGCCTGCGCCCAGGGCCGTGCCATCCAGCCTGCCGATGCGCACCTTCATGGAAAACGTGCCCGGGGTTCCGTTATGCTGCACCGTCAGCACCTGAACATTCCGCCCGGGCAGTGCCCTGATGCACTCCAGCCGCCCGGCCCTGATCCGCCAATCCTGCATCGGCCCGGCCCAGACCTCCGCGCCCAGCCAAACCCGGTCCAAGTCGTTTTTCCAGCGGTCTGCAAAGCGGACCACGCGGGCTTCATCTGCCAGAGCCGGCAAGGACTCCGCCAGGAGCGCTCCGGTGGCTAGCAGGGTGGAACCGGAAAAAAGTTGGCGGCGGGTCAGGGGATTCATTTCGTTCTGTGAACTCATTCCGGGGGGCCGGACTTTCAGCGGGACGCTGAAAACAAACCCAGGCGGGATTTGCTGGACTATAGGCAGGGCGCCACCGCCACCGCCACCGCGGCCGCAGCCGCAGCCGGCAACGGTTCCGGCTGAGACAAAACCCGGCTGAGACAAAACCAACCCGGCACTGACGTATGCGTCCACATGGATCAATCCCAAAATGTTTTAGTCCGGAGTCAAAACCGCTTCCCATGGAAATACCTCATTCCATTCTTCCTGCCCTGTCTGGTGCTGGTTTATGCGTTGGGCCTGAGTGGCACCGCCAGCACCGCCGCCGGCGGGAAAGTCTTCCGCGCCGGGGCTTCGGTGATTGACGTGACTCCGACCACTTTTCCAGTGATCGTCAACGGAGGGTTCTTTGCTGCCAATGCGACCAAAGCAAATGACCGGCTGCAGGCGCGCTGCCTGGTGCTGGATGACGGAGGGACGCGGGTCGCGCTCTGTGTGCTGGATACCTGCCTGATTCCGCGGGAGTTCGCGGACGAAGCGAAGCGGGAGATTCAAAAAGTCACTGGTTTGCCGCCGGAGCGCATCATGATCTCGGCGACGCACACGCACACGGCACCTTCCCTCATGCAGGCGCACGGGGCCAATGCCGACCCGAATTACCCGGCATTTCTCCTTCCCCGCCTTGTGGAGGGATTCCGTCAGGCCGTCAGTAACCTTGCGCCCGCCCGGGTCGGGTGGGCTTCGGCACCCGCGCCGGACCAGACGCACACCCGGGTCTGGATCCGCCGCCCCGACCGGGTGGGGACGGATCCTTTTGGCGAGCGCATCGTGCGGGCTAACATGCATCCCGGCCATGAAAATCCTGACGTTATCGCGCCTTCCGGCCCCTCTGACCCGGAGTTGTCGCTGCTCGCGGTGCAAACCCCGGATGGCAAGCCCATCGCGGTGCTGGCCAATTACTCCATGCACTATCATGGAGGAACCCCGCCGGTTAGCGCAGACTACTTCGGCCGCTTTGCAGATCAGCTGGGCGTCTTGCTGGGAGCTGGGGCAAAGGATTCGTTTGTCGGCATCATGTCCCACGGCACCAGCGGGGATCAGCAGTGGATGGATTATGCCAAGCCTGCCCAGCAGACGACGGTCGACGAATATGCCGCCTCACTCGCCCGCATTGCGCATGGGGCCTACCAAAAAATTCAATGGCAGGAGTGGGTGTCCCTGGCCATGCGGGATCAGGACCTGCCGCTGCGCACCCGGCAGCCCAGTGAGGAGCGTCTGGCCAAGTCCCGCGAAATCATGCAGGGACTTCAGGGTCGTGAACCCTCCACGATCCCGGAGGTCTACGCCCGGGAACAACTCTGGCTGCAGGAGCATCCCGTCCGGCCGGTGAAGCTCCAGGCGCTGCGCGTTGGGGAACTGGGCATCGTGATGGCCTCGGCCGAGGTATTCGCGATTTCCGGCCTGAAGATCAAAGCGCAAAGTCCGCTCCGCTCCACGTTTTGCATCGAACTGGCCAATGGCGAGGACGGCTACATCCCGCCGCCTGAACATCATGCCCTCGGCAGTTATAACACTTGGGCATGCCGCACAGCCTGCCTGGAAGCGGATGCGGAAACGAAAATAGTCGATGGATTGCTGAAACTGCTGGAGGAAGTTTCCGGCCAGCCGCGCCGGGCTATCGTGGAGACGGATGGGGCCTATGCCACTGCCGTCCGCGCCTCAAAACCCCTGGCTTACTGGCGCATGAATGAATTTGATGGCCGCAGCCTGCCTGCAGCTGACGGACGTGACCGGGCGGTGCTCAGCGAGCCTGGGGTGGTGTTCTACCTGGATGGGCCTGACTCGCAGGCGTTCTCCGGGGCTGAGACGGTCAACCGGGCCTGGCATTTCGCCGGCGGACGCCTGAAGGCCCCGGCGCAGGGGCTGGGGCCGGCTTACTCGGTGGAGTTTTGGTTTTGGAATGGCCTGCCGGATTCCGCGAGGGCAGTGACCGGCCATCTCTTTTCCTGGGGGGCGGACGGGGCCTATGGAGCCCCGGGTGAGCACCTGTCCATCGGCGGCACCCGGACATCGGGCGGACGGCTCATCTTTGCCAATGGCGGCAGTGATATCAGCACGCAGTTGACCGGCCACACCAACCTGAGCCTGAAAACCTGGCACCACGTCGTCCTGGTGCGCGATGGGAAAAAGGCCGTAGTTTATCTCGATGGCAATACCGAGCCGGAGATTCAGGGGGAAATTGACCCCGGCGTCCGTTCGGAGGCCGATCCGATTTTCCTGGGGGGACGCAGTGATAACGCGGCCAACTTTGAAGGGAAGCTGGATGAAGTGGCGTTTTACGGCCGGGCTCTGGGAGCGGCTGAGGTGGCGCAGCATTATCAGTTAGCGGCCATGCCTGCGCCAGTCCTGGCCAACGCCGGCCCGGTGCTGAAAGCGAACGCCGCAGGCGCGGCCTCATTGCAGCCGGTGGCCCACTGGCTCCCTCCCCTAACGCGGGAAAACAAGGTTCAGGACACGGCAGGCAAGGTGTCGGCGGTGGCGGAAGCCGGGGTGGAATTGCCCAGTCCGGAAGCGGCGGCAGCCAGCTTTTCCGGGGGGCGCCTGCGGGCGGTGCTGCCGGGCCTGGGCACAGATTACAGCGTTGCTTTCTGGTGCTGCAATGAGCTGGCCAACACTTCACGTCCGGTGACCGCCTATCTGTTTTCGCGTGGTGAGGATGGCGCTGCGGGAGCACCAGGCGATCATCTGGGAATCGGCGGCTCGCATAGCCATGCCGGACAGTTGATTCTGTTCAATGGCAACCAGCGTGGAGACCTGGTGGCAGGGCGCACCGTGCTGGAGCCGGGAACGTGGCATCGCGTGATTCTCGTGCGCGAGGGCCGCCGTGCCCGCGTGTTTCTGGACGGGCGGAGTGAGCCCGAGATAGACGCTGACATCGCTCCAGGATATGCTCCGGAGGTGGATCAGATCTTCCTCGGCGGACGTTCTGATAACTTTGCCAATCTGAAAGGCCGGATGACGGACATCGCGGTCTTTCCCCGCGCGTTGAAGCTGGTGGAAATCCCGGCGCTGGCCAGTGCGGCGGTGCTTGGCGAAACCCGGCGCGCCACCGTCCAGGCACCGGTCTCCGGGCCTTTGGCGCCGGAGGACTCCCTGGCGAAGATCCACCTGCGCGAGGGATTCCAGGCAGAACTCGTCGCTGCCGAGCCGCTGCTGGAATCCCCGGTCGCGATAGATTGGGACGGGAGTGGGCGATTGTGGGTCGTTGAAATGAACGGCTATCCCCTCGGCATGGACGGGAAGGGAAAGCCCGGCGGCCGTGTGCGGGTCCTGGAGGATACCAACGGGGACGGGCGTTATGACAAGTCCACCCTGTTCGCCGATGGCCTGAATTTTCCCACCGGCCTGCTGACCTGGCGCGATGGCGTGCTCATCACGGCCGCGCCGGAAATTCTGTTTCTCAAGGACTCGGATGGCGATGGCAAGGCGGACGTGAAGGAGGTGCTGTTCAGCGGATTCTTTGAAGGCAACCTGCAACTGCGGGTGAACGGGCTACGCTGGGGACTTGATAACCAGGTCTACTGCGCGAGTGGCGCGGCCTGGCGCGGCTATGGGGCCGGGGCCGGACTGAAGTCCCTCCGCAATGGCAGGGAATACGCGATAGGCAGCCGGGATTTCCGCATCCGCCCTGACACGGGGGAACTCGATCCGCAAAGCGGGCCCTCGCAGTTTGGGCGTAATCCGGACGACTGGGGGAATTGGTTTGGCGTGCAGAATTCGTGGCCGCTCTGGCATTACGTTCTGGCGGATCATTACCTCCGAAGGAACCCTCACGTGCCCGCGCCGGATCCGGTGCAGCAGGTGGTCCTGCCGGTGAATCCACGGGTTTATCCTGTCAGCTCTTTGGAAAAACGCTTCCACAGCTTCGATCAGGCCGGGCACTTTACCTCCGCCTGCTCCGCGATGATTTACCGGGACGGGTTGCTTTTTGATGATGGGGGCACCCACGCTTTCACCTGCGAGCCATTCCATAATTTGGTCCAGCATAACGTGATGGAGGACGATGGCGTGAGCTTCTCTTCCCATCGTGCGGCAGAGGAATCCGGGCACGATTTTTTCGCCAGCGAAGACCGCTGGTGCCGGCCGGTGATGACCCGCACCGGCCCGGATGGCGCGCTCTGGGTGGTGGACATGTATCGTTATATGATTGAGCACCCGGAATGGCTGCCGGAAGAGGGCAGGGCAGAACTGTTGCCGCACTACCGCCTCGGCGAGGAACGCGGACGGATCTACCGCGTCTTCCCCAAGGCCCGCCCGCCGCGCCCCATCCGTCCGCTGGGGAGCCTGACCTTGCCGGAACTGGTGGCTGCCCTGGATTCACCTAACGGCTGGCAGCGGGACAAGGCTCAGATGCTGCTGGTCTGGAAACAGGACGCCGCTGCCGTGCCCCTGTTGGAGGCGATGGCACGGGACGCCGCCCTGCCGCAGGCCCGCTTGCAGGCGCTCTGCACTCTTGATGGGCTCAGCCAGCTTTCGGAACGATTGGTGGAGCGCGCCCTGGCCGATGCCCACCCCGGTGTGCGGGCCAATGCGCTGCGTCTTGCGGAATCGCGGCTCACGCCTGCTATCATGGCAGCGGCCGCCCATCTGGTGAACGACCCCGATCCCAAAGTCCTGCTGCAATTGGCCTGCACTTTGGGTGAATGGAAGGACCCCCGCGCCGGTCTTGCTCTGGGCCACATGGCCGTGGCTCACTTCAAGGATCAATTCATTTCCGCCGCCATCCTGAGTTCGGCCCTGCCACATAGTCTGGCTCTGGTGGATGCGCTGGTATCCGCCGGTGGGCCTGCCCTGGCGTCATTTTCCGGGCCGTTGATCCATCTGTCGCTCGCCGCCGGACACCGGGATGCTCTGGCACGCTTGCTCGGTCCCCTGCTGGCTCCGTCTGACGGAAAGTTCGAAGTGGCTCAGATGGAGGGCTTTAGTCAATTTCTCGAGATTCTGGCGCAGCGGGACAGCGGCTTGAGCAGGCTGCGCGGGGACAAGTCGGGGGATGCTTTGGACACTTTGCTCGCCTCCGCAGCAGGTCTTTTCTCCAACGCGGAAACGTCCGCCGCCGATCCTAAGCAGCCGGAAGCCAATCGCGTGACGGCAGCGGGATTATTGGTCAGGGATGAATCCCGCCGCAGCACTGGCCTGGACGTCCTATCAGAAATGCTCCCGCCCAGAACACCCGTCGCAGCCCAGCTCGCCGCCATCCGGGCCTTGGGCGCTAGCGGCGATTCCAGCGTCCCGGAGCGTCTGGCAAAAGCATGGCCGGCGCTGGGGCCGGAAAGCCGTCCTGCAGTTCTGGATGAATTGCTGGCGCGCGAAGCGTGGGCATTCGAACTGGTCCGCCAAATCGGGCAGGGCCACATCATGGCAGCTTCTTTGGATGCCAGCCGCCGCGAACGGCTGCTGCGGTATGCCTCCGCGCGGGTGAAGGAAGCCGCGACCACGGCCTTGGCCTCCGGCGAACACTCCACCCGCGCCCAGGTCATCGCGCGCTACCGCCCGGCGTTGGCCTTGACCGGCAACGCCAGCCATGGCCCCACTGTCTTCGCCAAACTTTGTGCGGTCTGCCACAAGCTGGGCGGCGTGGGACAAGACATCGGGCCTAACCTCCAGTCCGTGGCGAATCATCCCCCGGAAAAACTGCTCGCCTCTATCCTGGATCCCAGCGCCAGCATTCAGCCCGGCTTCACAGCCTATGCCGCACGACTCAAGGGCGGGGAGCAGCTCTACGGCATCATCGCCGCCGAAACCGGCAATAGCCTTGTGCTGAAACTCACCGACGGCACCACCCGCACCCTGTTGCGCACCGAACTGGAATCGCTGGAGAGCGCGAACCTGTCGCTGATGCCCGAAGGTCTGGAAGCCGGCATGACTGCTCAGGAACTGGCCGACCTTATCGCGTGGATCCGGAACTCAGGAAAGTCATAGGGTTGATTTCTACGCAGGATTCGACCGGGATCAACGAAGGGATCTGATTGGCTAGTGTTTCATCAGCCAGCCCGGGTCAAGGTAACGGGCGAGCGGAATGCCGCCCAGGGATTCCGCCAGGAACGGCTGCACCTCGCGCGCCAGAGCTTTTGCCAGCAGGTCTGGAAAACTGGCGGGGAGTTCGGTTTCCGGCAGGAAAATCACGCCCTGATGCAACACGCCGCTCCGGGTGCGGCGCTGGCCGGCTCCGGCGATTTTCCGGCCGTTTTTCATAACATCTCCTGGGGCAGGCATCCCGGCGCAGAGCCCTCCGCCGGGAGCGGGCGACTCCGGGGGCACTACCGTTACCGGCCCCAGGCCGGCAGCCTCCAGGGCAACCGCCAGTCCGGTATGCAATCCCGCATATGACATGGCTGGGCGCAGGGCACAAAAAGCATCACTGCGCGGCACCACTAAAGTCCAGGTGAAGGCCCCGGCATGATGCACAAACCCACCGCCTGTCCAGCGCCGCACCATCGCTTCACCCGTGTGGCGCAGCTTCAAAGCTGCCTCGTATGGCAGGAAATAACCAAAGCTCAGGGTAGGCTCCGTCCAACGGTAAATCCTCAACACCGGATCCGGTCCCGGCCCAGCCAGCAAGGCCTCATCCACCGCCATCTGCCACGCTCCATCCCTCTCAGGCACCCGGTCATCCCACAACTGGAGCCTGTCAAATAATGGGGAGGAGAATCCGGGAAAGGGCATGGAGAAAGCTCTCCTTCAGCGGGTTCGGAGCAGCGTGAAATTGAAATTACCAGAAAAAATCTTGCAAATCCTTAAGTTTGCTTTATATTCCGGAAGCATGAGCCATTTTGAGTTCTTGGTTTGTGTTTGAGGAACCCGGAGCGGTGCCGGGGTTTGGATTGAGGTAATTTAAAAACCGGCACCGCTTCATTCTGCTCCTGATTTTCTGGAAGCGTCTCCGAATATCCACCAGGTTTTCGGGATTAGCCTACGCGCACCGCGTGTTTCTTATCCAAGCGCAGGATGTCGCCGGGGGTGAGAGTCAGTTCGGCTTTGGGATCGTTGAGGATGGTTTCGTTGAGGCGGATGGATTTGCCTTCGACGAGGCGGCGCAGGTCGGCATTGGATTTGGCAGCGCCAAAGCAATCCTGATAGGCCTGCGCACAGAGAGCGAGGATGCGCAGATCCGCCCCAGGGGTAAAGACCGGCAGGTCAGCCGCGCTGAGGTCCTTTTTGGAGAAACGCGTGTCCCAGTCCGCCCGGGCGGCATCCGCGTCGGCTGGGCTGTGATAGCGGGCCACAAGGCGGGCGGCCAGAGCTTTTTTCGCCTCCATGGGGTGGGCGTCCGCTGGGAGGATTTCGCCAAAAAGCAGGAGATAGTATCGGGTCATCAGCACATCGGAAATGCTCATGGCTTTGCCGAAAATTTCAGAAGCCGGCTCGCTCAGACCGATGTAGTTGCCGTAGCTCTTGGACATCTTTTTCACGCCATCCAGCCCCTCCAGCAGCGGCACCGTGATGGCCACCTGCGGGGCCTGGCCTTCCTCTTTTTGCAGGTCGCGGCCCACCAGCAGATTGAACAATTGGTCCGTGCCGCCCAGTTCCACATCTGCCCGGACCATCACGCTATCCCAGCCCTGCATGATGGGGTATTGCAGTTCGTGGAGGCGCACTTCGCTGCCGGCGTCGATGCGGTTCCGGAAGTCCTCCCGCTGGAGCATTTGCTGCAGGGTGACGCGGCTGTTCAGTTTCACGACTTCGGTGAATGTCATGTTCTTGAACCATTCGCCATTGTAAACGATCTCCGTCCGGCTGCGGTCCAGGATTTTGAAGACCTGCTCCGTGTAGGTCGTCGCATTGGTAATGATCTGCTCATGGGTCAAGGGCGGGCGGGTAGTGGAGCGGCCGGATGGATCGCCGATCATCGCCGTGAAGTCCCCGATGATGAGCACGGCAGTGTGCCCGAGTTCCTGAAATTGCCGCAATTTTTCCAAAGCCACACTGTGACCCAGATGCAGATCCGGCGCCGTGGGGTCGGCCCCCAGTTTGATCCGCAGGGGTCGGCCCAGAGCCAGTTTTTCGCTGAGTTCTTTTTTGGAATGGATCTGAACGGTGCCGCGCTTGAGGAGAGAGAGTTGATCGGAAACGGAGTGCATGGAGGAAACTGGCCGGGCCAGGAACGGGGAAAATGGGAAGGTCCATGGATGGCACGGATTTCCGGGATGGCACGGACAATTTTTCGTCCCTGGAATCCTCTCTGCCCACCCTTTCCCGACACCCTTGTCCGTCCCTATCCGGCCACAAGGATGGCAGCACTTGGCAGGAGCTATCCATCGGGCGAATTGGACACCCTCAGCCCATCACTTTTTTTGCAGCAACGTTCAAAAATCACTTGCACGGGGTTCCTTCCTGCGCACTCTGATAACCCGCAGCGCCCGCTGTGGTTTAAAACAAGACCCTTTCGTCTAACGGTTAGGACACGTCCCTTTCACGGATGTAATACGAGTTCGATTCTCGTAGGGGTCGCCAAAATTGCCAATGCGGAGTCATCACTTTCCGCTGTTTCGAAGTCCGGATGACCCTGCCGGAGGATCACAGCAGCAGCCCCGATTGGGGAACCCGTTCCTGTGCGCCGAACCACCACCAGCGCCAGCGGTGTCCTGCCCCGCGCCACCATCGGCAAGCAAATGCAGCTCCGCGTCCGCACCGCACCGTCAACTCCAAAGGCTCCAGCACCTGGAGCGGTGCCGTCTTGGGCGCGACCGCATATTCATGGAACGGAGCACAGCCTTCCCGGCTGTGCTGGGTTGCTGGCGTCCCGCCTGCAGAGGCTTACAGTGGTCAGGATGACCGCCGGCCATCACCGGCGGGACGCCCGTGTTCCACTTTTGTCTTGGGATATTACATGAATTCCCGGTCGCACCCGTTGTCTTCGCCATCCGCAGGCAGATGCACCGCCACGTCCTTTTCTGCTCCATCGGACCCAACCCAAGCACCCCGCCGTCTGGCTCCGCCCAGGCGGCGGGTTTTTTGCGGATAGAAAAGCCTGCCATCCGGCCACCGCCATGTGTTCTTTGGGCTCATCTCTCTGGTTTCCAAATCGGAAATTGCGATTAGCGTGCGACCAACTTCTTTTCGACCTCCCCTTATTTGTTGTGCTGCCTTTGTTGGATTCCCTGCGTCTTTTGAGTGAGCCCACGCGGCTCCGCTTGTTGCTCCTGCTGGATCAGGCGGAGCTGACGGTGGCGGAGATTCAGGAGATTTTGACCATGAAGCAGAGCCGGATTTCGACTCAGTTGGGGCTCCTGAAGAATGCCGGTCTGGTGCAGGCGCGGCGCTCCGGGAAGAACTCGATTTATGGCTTGGGGGCGGTGAGTCAGCCGCTGCGCACGCTGCTGCGCGAGGGCGGGCCGGAAATCCCCGATGCCCCGCAGGACCGCATGGCGCTCAAGCTGGTGCTCAGGAAACGCTCGGACGCGGCGCGGATTTATTTTGACCAGTTGGCGGGGAAATTTGGCCGGAGTTATCTGCCCGGGCGCTCCTGGAAGGCACTGGCGGAGACTTTGTTGCTGCTGATGCCGGCCCGGGTGATCGCTGATCTGGGAGCCGGGGAGGGCACCTTTTCCCAATTGCTGGCGCAGCGGGCGGAGCATGTGATCGCGGTCGATTCCTCAGAGAAGATGGTGGAATACGGGGCAGGGGTGGCGCGGGAGAATGGCTTTACCAACTTGGAATACCGCCTCGGTGACCTGGAGGAAACGCCGATTGCGGCGGGTTCGGTGGATCTCGTGTTTTTGAGCCAATCGCTGCACCACGCGGCGCGGCCGGAGCGGGCGGTGGCGGAAGCCTTCCGCATCACGCGTCCCGGGGGGCGCGTTGTCATTTTGGATCTGCTGAAGCACGAATTCGAGCAGGCGAGGGAGCTGTATGCAGATCTGTGGCTGGGCTTTGCAGAAGTGGAATTGTATGGTTTTCTGGAGGCCGCCGGCTTCTGCAATATCACGGTGCGCACCGTCGACCGGGAGACGGAGCCGCCTTACTTCCAAACCCTTCTGGGCCTGGGCGAGCGGGCGGGTTGAGCAAGCTGCCTTCGTGGGGCGACCTGCCAGGATTGGGAAATTGCGCCCTTTGGAGTGCGGCCGTTTTAGGGCTTGCCTCCCGCTGATTTGCCTTTGGCGCGGTTCATTTGGCTGGTGCTGGGCATTTGGTGGATGGCACCGCCGGGCATGATGAAGTAAGCGCCGGCATCGCCGTGATATTCGCCGGTTTCCCCCGCCCAGGGCTGTCCTTCATAACGATAGGGTTCGGTGGGACCGGGGTCGAATTTGGCAGGCAGTATGGAGGGGAATTTCAATTCTGCTTCCTTGCCCATTTGGTCGATGGAGACAGACTTCCCCCCGGATTCCTTGAACTGGCGGTTGAGGCGGCGGAGGTGGGCTTCGGTATACCAATCGCGCTCGCTGAGGCCATAGGGCTTCATTTCTTCCCCCCACCATTCCCAGAGTTCGTCGTCCGAGACATCCACGTCATCATCCCCAGGTTCCTGGGGCCAGGTTTGTTTATCGAGGAGGTAGGCACTCAAGGCGCCATACATGCCTTTCAGTTTGTTCATGGCGTCTACGGAATTGGCTTTGGCGACGTATTGGCCATAGCCGACGAAGCTCAGCGAGGCCAGGATAGCGATGATGACAATGACCAGCATCAGCTCAATGATCGTCAGACCACGCGGGGGCCGCAGCGCGATGGCGGAAGGGGGGAGTTTCATGCCGGGAAGGTTTAGCAAAAGCTGGATCAGATGTCCAGATTTCTGACATTGAGCGCGTTGTCTTCGATGAACTGGCGGCGGGGCTCCACGATGTCGCCCATCAGGATGGTGAACATGCGGTCGGCTTCGACGCTGTTGTCCTCGTTCATTTTCACCTGGAGGAGCCGGCGGGTGGCGGGGTCCATGGTGGTGTCAAATAACTGTGAAGCGTTCATTTCCCCCAGTCCCTTGAACCGGCGGATTTCCACGCCGCGGCGGCCAATGTCGAGGACGCGTTCGAGGATTTCCGGGACGGAGAAGAGTGGCTGCACTTTGTCTTCGCCTTCGATGATCTCAAAGAGTGGCTGGTCCTGGGCGCTGAAGTGGTCCAGGGCGAGGCCTTTTTCCTGCAGCTGAACGAGGAGACGGGAGATGGCGCGGGCTTCGTGGACTTCGTAAAGGCGGGCGCGGCGTTTGGTGACGGGCTCGGCCTTGCCGGTGGGGGCTACGGCACCGGGCTCCGGGGCGGGGGCGGGCGCAGCCGCGATGCTGGCTCCGAGGTGGAGGTCGGGGTTGGCCCCGCTGAAAATCCGCAGGGCGTCCTCATCGCTGAGGTAGTGGACTTTTTCGTCATTGCCGGTGCGGACGATGACGAGGTATTCCGGCAGGCGGTGGGTCTCGCCATCGCGCTGGCTCATGTAGGTGTCAAAGTTGCCGCCCTGACGGGAAATGATATCCGAAAAGCGGGCCAGCCGCATGAGCAGTTCCAGGATCTCGCGGAGCGGGCCGGCGGCGATGATTTTGCCATCGGCGAGGTTTTTGAGCTTCACTTCCTCCGCCCCGAGGTCGATGAGGATGCGGTTCAGGGAAACGTCGTCCTGCACGTATTCCTGACGTTTTTTCCGCATCACCTGGTAGAGCGGGGGCTGGGCGATGTAGAGGTAGCCGCGGCGCACCAGTTCCGGCATTTGACGGCAAAAGAACGTCAGGAGCAGGGTGCGGATGTGGGAGCCATCCACGTCCGCATCGGTCATAATGATGATCTTGTGATAGCGGGTTTTTTCGATTTTGAAGGTGCCTTCTTCCTCACCATTGCCGATGCCGGCACCGATGGCGGTGATCATGGATTGGATTTCCTTGTTTTCGAGAGCGCGGTCGAGGCGGGCTTTCTCCACGTTGATGAGCTTACCGCGCAGGGGCAGGATGGCCTGGGTCTTGCGGTCGCGGCCCTGCTTGGCGGAGCCACCCGCAGAGTCACCTTCCACGATGTAGAGTTCGGAAAGGGCAGGGTCCTTCTCGGAACAGTCGGCCAGCTTGCCGGGCAGCCCGCCGCCGGTGAGGGCGGATTTGCGGACGGTTTCGCGGGCCTTGCGGGCGGCCTCGCGGGCACGGGCGGCCATCAGGATGCGCTCCAGCAGGCGCTTGGCAATGGCGGGGTTTTCCTCGAAGTATTTGTTCAGGCCTTCGTAGGCGATGGAGTTGACCACGGACTCGACTTCGTTATTGACCAGCTTGCCCTTGGTCTGGGAGGAGAAGCGTGGGTTCGGCAATTTTACGCTGAGCACACAGATCATTCCCTCGCGGCAGTCATCGCCGGTGATGGCAGGGTCCTTGTCCTTGATGAGGTTATTGGCCTTGGCGTAGACGTTGATGGCGCGGGTGAGGGCGGTTTTGAGACCAGTCAGGTGGGTGCCGCCATCGCCGTTTGGGATGCTGTTGGCGTAGCAGAGGATTTGTTCGTTGTAGGAATCCGTGTATTGAAGCACCACATCGCAATAGATGTCGTCCTCCGGCTTGCCGGGCTCGATTTCCACACTGCGTTTGCTGCGGATGTTGATCGGCTCGGCGGGGAGGACGGTCTTGTTCTCGGCGAGCTGATTGACGAATTCGATGATGCCTTTGTCGTAGCGGAATTTCTGGTGGCGTTGCTTTTCGCCGCGTTCATCTGTCAGGTTGATGGTGAGTCCGGGGTTCAGGAAGGTGAGTTCCCGCATCCGGGTCGCGAGGCGGTCGAACTGGAACTCCGTAGTCATGCGGAAGATCTCCGCGTCCGGGAAGAAGGTGATGCGGGTGCCGGTGTGGGCGGGGTTTTCCAGATCACCCACGATCTTCAGCGGGGAAGTGGTGCGGCCGCGCTCGAAGGCGATCATATAAATGTGGCCATCACGGAAGACCTCGGCTTTGAACCACTCGCTGAGGGCGTTGACGCATTTCGCCCCCACGCCGTGGAGACCGCCGGAGTATTTGTAGGCACCCTGTCCGAATTTACCCCCGGCGTGCAGATTGGTGAGGACCAGCTCGATGGCCGGCATTTTGAACTTGGTGTGCATGGCCACGGGAATGCCGCGTCCATCATCCTGGATGGAGCAGGAGCCGTCGGTGTGCAGATAGACGTCGATGACTTTGCAAAAACCGGCGAGGTGCTCGTCGATGGAATTGTCCAGCACTTCAAAAACACAATGGTGCAGGCCCCGCTCATCCGGGTCACCAATATACATGCCGGGTCGCTTCCGCACGGCTTCGAGGCCTTCGAGCTTGTCAATCTGGTCCACGCCGTATTCCTGGCCAACGGCGGGCATCATGTCTTTATCCTGTTCGGGGAGAGGAGGGTCCTGGTCTGGCATGGGAGGTCTATTCGGGAGGCTGGCAAGGGGGCGCGCAGCGTGGGAACCGTATCTAAAGCGGAGTTGCGGGCAAAACGCAACCCTGACCTCGAATTCCGGTGAATGGCGTGGAGTGCCGCCCTTGGGCTGCGATAGGGGAAGTCCGGCGGGGCCGCCAGTCCAACGGGGGTGGCAGGGGGGAATTTTTATTCTGGATTTCCTGTAACCTCACGGAGCGGGCGGGCGGTCTGGGAAGGGGATCCCCCTCCCTCCCTTTCCCACTCCGCCATGACTGCTGTCTCCGTTTCCGCTTTCCCGGTGCCCTTTACCTGTGCACAAAGTCTGGAGCCCTACCCCCGGACGATGCCCCAGCCTTCACCCGATTCTCCCCTCGTCGCGGCCGCTCAGGGTGGAGACATGGAGGCCTTCAGCGGACTGATTACGTTGTATAAATCCCGAATTTTTGCCACAGCGGCGAAATATGCCCGGAATCACCACGAACTGGAGGACCTGGCACAGGATATTTTTATCAAAATCTGGAAAGGGCTCCCGGGCTTCCGCGCCGAGTCGCCCTTTGATCACTGGATGATGCGGCTGGCCATCCGGGCTTGTTATGATTTTCTCCGGAAAAACCGCACCCGCCGCGAAAAGGAGATCTCACGTGATGCCTTGGTGGAAAGCGGCCATCCCGGGCTGGAAGGCATCGGCAGCCCTGAAATCACGGAGGAAACCGAAGCGTTGCTGACCGTGCGCCGGGGCATGGCGCTCCTCGCTCCGAAGGAACGCCTCGTGCTCACGCTGCTGGAACTGGAAGACAGGCCGGTGCGGGAAGTTGCGGCTCTAACGGGTTGGTCGGAAACCAATGTCAAAGTCCGTGCCTTCCGCGCCCGTCAGGCTTTGAAAAAATACATCCAACGGATCCGCTATACCGCCCCCGCCCGCGATTGACCAGCCTGGCCTTCTCCTCATATATCACGTTTAATTTTGCAATTCTCCGTCATGAATGACCCCGACCTCCAGCAATTGATGCAGCAAGCCCGCCATGCTCAGGAAGGCTTGGACTGGAGCCGCGCGGCCTACGGATTCGAGACCCGTCTGAGCGCCCGTCTGCGGGAGGAGCAGGAAGCCGGTGATGGAATCACTGCGCTCGTTTGGCGTGCCGTCGCCGGGTGCGCCGCCGTGGTGGGCATCATGGCCGTGTGGTTTATCCTCGCCCAAGCCCCTCAGGCTGCGGAGGACGAGATGACCGCCTTCTGGGATGGCGGGCAGTCCGCCTGGGATACCGAACTTATTAACTAAATTTACGACATTCCATGCGCTGGCGTCTTTATACGGGTATTGTTTCGGTCTTCGCCCTCGGGGGCGTGGCCGGTGCCATCGTGGGAGTGACAGGCGAGCGCGACCGCATCCGCAAAAGTGATGCCGAAGGCCTTGTGCCCGCCATGGAAACTATGTCCAAACGGCTGGAAACTGAGCTGAAACTGGATCCCGGCCAAGCCCGCCGCATTAAGGAAATTTACGCCTCCACCCGCCCCCAGCTCCTGCAAATCGAACGCGAGCGCCGCCGCCGCATCCGGCTCCTCATGGAAACCACCCAGCCCCCCATCGTGGACATCCTGACGCCTCAGCAAAAGGAACGCTTTAAGGAACTGCAGCAAAAACTCCAATTCCGCCTGCGTCTCCGCGACACCACCAAGGAAAACGAACCCCATCAGGCACCGCCGCCGCCACAGACTTGAGGAAAAGAGGATCGCTGACCGCTGACCGCTGACCGCTGACCCGGTTGCCACCCGGCATGCCCATGCCAGTCTAAGGCACGACCCATGACCTTATCCACCCCGCTGGACACCCTCACCTTTTTCGACACCCGGCTTCATAAAGCCCTCGCCGCTGGCGGCTTCACCACGGTCGCCCAGCTCCTCACCCACTACCCCGCCCGCTACGAAGACCGCACTGCCTTCGATGGCTGGCCGGATGGCACCAGCGAAATCCCCACCGCCCTTTGCCTCAAGGGCGTGGTCACCGACGTCCAGCTCAAGCGCGCCGGTCCTGGCCGGCCCTTTGTGATTGTCACCGTCTCTCCTCCAGACCGCGCAGGCATGGAAGGCCTCGAAGCCATGCAGAGCTTCGGCTCCCCGATCACCCTGCGGTGGTTCAACATGCCCTTCATCGCCAAATCCTTCGCCGCCGACCAGGACCTCATCCTCTACGGCAAACCCAAGCCTACCAAGCGCGGCTCCTTCGTCATCGACCACCCGGAATACGAAATCCTCAACGACACCCCGCGCGAGGAAGCCACCATTCACCTCCAGCGCATCGCTCCCATCTACGGCGCCCGCGAAGGCATCCCCCAGAAAACCTTCCGCCGCGCCATTTGGCAGTTACTTGAACAACTTGAAGATGAAGCCGTTCCGGACCTCCTACCCGTCCCCTCCAGCAGCAGCGAATTCGCCGGACAAAGCCGCGTCCGCGCCCTCCGCGCCATCCATTTTCCTGACAACACCGCTGCCAAAGACCGCGCCCGGCGCTACCTCGCTCTTGAGGAATTCTATCAACTTCAGCTTCAGGTCCTCCGCCGCCGCCAGCAATGGGACGCCCTCGGCGGTGCCAACCACTGCGGCCCGGGCCTGCTCCTGGACCATTGGCTCAAGGCGCTCCCCTTTTCCCTGACCAACGCCCAGCAGCGCTCCATCGCTGAGATCCGCGGGGACCTCGCCCGCACCCGCCCCATGAATCGCCTCCTCCAGGGGGATGTTGGCAGCGGCAAAACCTTCGTCGCCATGGCCGCCATGCTCCTCGCCGTCGAAAGCGGCTGCCAGGCCGCCCTCATGGCTCCTACCCAAATCCTCGCCGAACAACACTATCTCAATTTCCGCCGCTGGCTCGATCCCCTCGGCCTCCGCCTCGGCCTCCGCACTTCCTCCCGCAAGGAAGACAGCTTCGACCCTCTCTTCGCCGGCGGCGAATCCCGCCCCCAAATCCTCATCGGCACCCACGCCCTCCTTCACGGCGACTCCGAACTCCCCGACCTCGGCCTCGCCGTCATCGACGAACAGCATAAATTCGGCGTCGAACAACGCGGGCGCCTCGTCCGCCAGGGCATCGCCCCCCACGTGCTGGTCATGACCGCCACCCCCATTCCCCGCACCCTCACCATGACCGTCTACGGCGACCTCGACGTCTCCCTGATCGACGAACTCCCCGCCGGCCGCCACCCTGTCGTCACCGCCGTCCGCGACCAGCCCGACCTCGCTCAGGTCGCCGCCTTCCTTAAACAACAATTCGAAGCCGGCCGCCAGGCCTACCTTGTCTACCCCCTCATCGACGAGAGCGACTCCCTCGATCTCAAAGCCGCCACCAAAGAATACCTCGCGTGGGAAAAAAAACTCGCGCCCTACAGCACCGGCCTCCTCCACGGGCGGCTCAAACCTGACGAAAAAGAAAACGTCATGCGCCGCTTCCGCGCCCGCGAACTCCACGCCCTCGTCTCCACCAGTGTCATCGAAGTCGGCGTCGATGTCCCCAACGCCAGCGTCATGATTATCTTCGAAGCTGAGCGCTTTGGCCTCGCCCAACTCCATCAGCTCCGTGGCCGCATCGGGCGGGGTCCACACAAAAGCTACTGCATCCTCGCCACCTCCGGAAAAAGCCCCGAAGGCATGGAACGCCTCCAAACCCTCGCCCGCACCAGCGATGGCTTCGCCGTCGCCGAAGCCGACCTCCTCCTCCGCGGCCCCGGCGACCTCCTTGGCGCGGCCCAAAGCGGCATCGGTCACCTTGTCCTCGGTGATCTCGTCCGCGATACTGCTCTCGTCCGCCTTGCCCGCCGCCTCGCCGCTTCGGCTATTCTGGAGGAACCATAGCAAATAGGAGAAAAACCTTGCAGAAATCCACAGGAACTCCCTTCTCTCACACCATCAGTCGGGTCCCTGAGCTTCCAGGGCTTCGAACAAAGCTTCCGCTCTGCTACCAGCACGTAGCCCGCCCGGTTGCTCCAGCATTTGAGCTGCCTCCGCCCATTCTGAACCAGCTGCCAGCACCGCTCCAACAGGATTCCCCTTGCTGCCCCGCATCACGAGCAGAAGGTCACCTTCCGCCGCATCTGCCGGGAAAGCCCGGTCATAGTAGAGCCTCCACTCCGACCGTCCGGTCCGCTCCGCACTGCGGGCCCGGGCATCATACCACGTAAAATCCCCCTGTGTCTCCACCGGTTTCTCTTCCTTAAAATAGAGCCACCGCATGCGCCCTGACGCGCGTTCAAATCCCAAAACGCGCCGGAAGGTTCCCGGTCCGTTGATTTCATGCTGATGGGAACCAGATGCAGGAAAATCGACCTTCTTTAGCAACTTCACGGCTATCACCGGCTGTCTGCGCGGCACGTGCAGCAGTGAATCTTCCTTCATCACTGAAGAGGTGATTTCTTCCTCCGGATCACTGAACAGCAAATCCGCAAAGCGCTGGTTCAAAAACAGTTTCTCCCGTCCTGAGCCTATTTCGCGTAATACCCCAAGTTCGCATAAACGACGTAAATAACCAGCGGCGGTCTGCCGTTTCCCCAAATCCGCATCGACCAGATTCCCAATCCTGCAATAAGCCTGACTAAAAATCGCTTCTATCAGTTCTCTCGAGTAGATGGCATAAGCTTCTTTCCGGACAAAAGCCGCTGTTTCATCGACCAACTGGCGGATGGCGGCGATCTTGGCGGTGGTCCACCGCGCGGTCTGCTCCACTCCACGCAGCATAAAGAGCAGCCAAGGCTCCCACGCCTGATCCCGGGTCACCCCGGTGAGCAGGCGGTAGTAGTCTGCCCGGTTGCGCAGGATATAACGGCTCAGGTAGAGCATAGGTTCCCGCACCAGGCCTTCGCTGATTAAAAATAGCAGGTTCAGCACACGCCCGGTGCGTCCATTTCCGTCTGTGAAGGGGTGAATGGCTTCAAACTGATAATGCGCTACCGCCATTCTCACGAGGGGATCAAGATCGATCCGGGTGTGCATGAATTCCTCCCAATTGGCTAGTTTGTCCCGCAGCACGTGCTCTCCTTCCGGTGGCGTGTAGATGACTTTCCCAGTCCAATCATTCGCCAGACGGGTGCCCGGCACCCGTCTGATTTGCATGGGCTGATTTTTGATCTCACAACAAACTTCAACCGCTGTGGCTGTGCATAAAGGACGTGCCTGCAGGCTTTGGTATCCGGCCATGAGCGCAGCCCGGTAGTTCAAGGCTTCCTTGGTTGCGCCGTCGGGCCGGCCTTCTCCCATCGCGGCTTGGCGGAAGAGTTCGTCATTCGTAGTGACGATGTTTTCGACTTCTGTGCTGGCACGGGCTTCGAGGAGCGGCAGGACATTGATCAGGACGGTTTGGTTTGGGATGAGGTCCGCCGCGGTTTTCATTTCCATCAATGCCGTCCTTGCCCTGATGCAGGTTTTCAGCACGGCATGGGTTTCCAGCATCACCCCAGCAGGTGGAAGTTCCGGCAGATTGTTGTATGGGATAGCTGGATTCATGACGATCATCTGGCGAAATTCGGACATTTCCTCTACTATATGCACGCCATCCCATCATGTCAAGATCATCATGTCTGTTTTCTGGAAAATTTCAATCATATTTTCCAGATATGTTTAATGAGCCATCCTATTCGCCAGATGGCGACTTGGAGGGAACGGATTCGAGGCTGGCGGTTGCTCTCCCGCTGCACCGATGGAAACTTCACCTCAGGCAAGGGCGGCCTGTATTTTCCTCATCCGCGATAAGTCAGAATCCGGGATTTCCAAGTCGCTGAGCCGGATGGCCTCGTCCTTTTTGGTTGCTTTCGTGAGCACCGTCATGAGCGCACCAGCGCCATGACCTTCGCTTTCGAGGGCGCAGACCGGAACCCCTTCCACGCCAGCATGGGCGATGGAATCGACCAATCCGTAAAATTCATCCCCGCCAATGCCATGCTCGATCCTGGTGCCGGCGGGGAGGTCTTTTTTGGCGAAGGCAAAAACGTCATTCAGCCAATGCCGGGCCGGCTGGATCACGGCGCGGTGATCGAACCAGGCTTGGGCGATGGCCCGCGGGGTCTCCAGATGGCAAAGGTGGTAGGGGCGGAAAAACAGGTGGAAATTTCCCTTGGAGGAGACTTTGTAGTAATTGAGGTAGAATTTTTGAAGTTCATCATCGCAATAACCGACGACATAAACGCCACCTCCGGGCCAAGGCACTCCAACGGTGTAGTCCACCCGACCCTGCCCACCATATTTTTCGAAATCAAAGGCCTCCAGCACTTCCCTGACATCGGTGACTTGTGGACCTTCCATGCCAGGGAGCAAGGGCGTGAGCCCGGCGTAATTGCCGATCAGGGCCTGTTCAATGTTCATTTTGGTGCCGTCCGTGTAGGAGACAGTCTGCACCACGCTGAGGCGCTGTTTTTCGGCCCATGGACGCGCCCCGGCAGCATCTCCATAGCGATTGAGAAAACCTTTCATGTTGCCTGCCTGGACAATGCGGAAGCCCCATAGCTCGATTTCATCAATCATGGTGGCAAGGACGCCATGCTGGTCTCCGGCATCGCTGGTGACGATGACGTTCTGCTTTTTGGCCTCATGCACCAGCAGACGGCCCAGCGCCAGATCCACCTCTGCATTCATGAGAATGACATGGGCTTTTCTCGCGATCGCAGCCTGACAGAAGCGGCCGGCGGTGGCTATTGTATTCGTGCATTCCACGATGGCGTCAATGACGACTCCATTGTCTGCTTCCAAAAAGGTGAGGGTGTCCCGGACGACATAGACCTCGTCTGCGGATTTTTCCGGAACCAGCCTGGGGTCCGTCACATCGATTCCTGTTTTGCCGGTGGCTTTGACGCCACGGGCGAGGGCTTCGTCCAAAAGGTCGCTAACAAAAACTACTTCCATACCAGGGGCCCGGGAGACTTGCAGGGCGACCCCGGTGCCCATGGCACCACAACCAATCACGCCGACCCGAATGCGTTTACCGGAAGACTCCAGGGCTTTAAGTTTTTCGATCAAGATGTTGCTTGGGTTGAAGGGAAGAAAGAGGGGCGGGACGTTGCACTGGAATAGAGGCAGCGCAACTGTAAGACCATGAACTTGGATTCAGAATTGAGGAGGTATTGCCGAAGCAGGTTACTACCGCCGGTTAAATCTTGAGATTTCCCGTGCCATTTCCCGTTGGGATTCCTTTTTTTTCAGGTCTTCCCGCTTATCGGAGGAGATTTTCCCCTTTCCGACGCCGAGTTCCAGTTTCATGCGGCTGCCTTTCCAATAAGCCCGGAGGGCTACCAGAGAGTGGCCCTTGACCTGACAGACGCCGAAAAGATGCTGGATTTGTTTTTTATGCAGCAGGAGGCGGCGGACGCGGCGGGGCTCATGCTGGCTCCAGCTCGCCTTTTCGTAGACCTGAATATCCAAATTATACAGCAGGCATTGTCCGTTTTCCACGCGGGCAAAGGCGTCCCGAAGGTTGATTTTACCATTCCTGACAGATTTTACCTCTGTGCCTTTGAGTTCCACGCCAGCTTCGATGGTCTCGATGATGGTATATTCATGGAGAGCCCGCTTATTGTTGGCAATTTCTGGATTCATGAGCGGAAAAAAGTCAGGAGCCAGATTCCCCAGGGCTGGGAAAAGGGCAGGAATATCCGCTTGGCACCGGCAGTTGGTCAGACCTCGGAGTCTGGAGTGTTCAGCATTTCAGCAGAGATCAGGCCTTCGATAATTTCGATGAGGGCGATGTCTCCCTGGCCGAGTCTGGGACCGTAATTGGCGGTGTTAATCAGAGGAGCCCGTCCCTGGTTGAGCTGCCGGACCCGGCGGGAAACCAGGTTAATGAGAATCGGGGGATGCGGAATTACTTTGGCAGCTTTGTCGATAAGATCACTTTTCATATGGCGGGAAACCGGGGAAACACGCTGTGCCGCACCGGGATCCGGGGCAGGAAGCGGACAGAGGTCAGCAGTCATGGCAGGGTTGGAGGGAAACGGCGGGAGCCGGGGAGTCAGGCAGATACCACTGGCCGGTCGTTCCGCAAGCGTATTTACGGCTTAACCGCCAATGCAGAAAGCGTCGGTCGGACTACGGCGGGCCACTGGCAGACCCGCCAGCACACGACTTCCTGCCACCGTTCCTGGGCAGTTGCCCGGACAAAATGCAGAGTTGGGGAATCTAGTTTGATTTGGCCGTGCCTTTGACCGGCGCGGCCAGATTGATGAGATCGCGCACGATTTCGAGGGTTTCCGCCTTGATCGGCTCGATGCCGTGCGGGAAGGTCTCCTCGGGCACTTCAATGTCCTCTTCGTCATCGGCGGCCTTGGCATTCGGGTTGGGCTTGGCTTTTTCCGCAGCCAGCGCTTCCGCATCCGTTTTCAAACTGGCTTCCCCGACGGTATCCAAGGTCAGAGGGAAGACTTTGTATGGATCGCCGCTTTTATTGGCAATGGCGATGCGCTCCTTGCGTTCGGCTTTCTGCAGGTTGAGCTTGGACTCGTTGGAAGTGTCTTCCGCCATGCGGGAGGCTTCGTTGAGGGAGAGGGAGTTCTTTTGGATTTGATCGGTGATCCGCGTGACATAGTCCGCAACGTAGCTGAATTCAGGATTGCGGGCCACGCGGTCAGTGCTGCGGGCTTTCAGTTCACTGATGGGCAAGGGATTATTGGTCGCCATGTCGTAGGTCATCTCCTTGATGGTATCATAGGGCAGGGGCTCCTTGAGGAAGGACTCGCCCACTTCCCTTGCGTCATAAATGGAGGGAAGGACGACGTCAGCCTTCACGCCTTCGCGCTGGGTGGATCCGCCAGCGATCCGGTAGAATTTCTGGATAGTGACCTTCAGGCTGCCGGCGCGGTCTTTGGCGCTGAAAAGGGGCATGTGATCGCCCACGCCAAGGATGGTCTGCACGGTGCCTTTCCCAAAAGTGGTTTTGTCGCCGACGATGACGGCACGGCCATAGTCCTGCAGGGCTGCCGCGCAGATTTCCGAGGCTGAGGCACTGGCGCGGTCAGTGACGATCACCAGCGGACCGGTATAAAGAGGCTCCGCACTGCGGGAGAAGCGGGCTTCCACCCGGTTCCGGTTGTCCCGCTGTTGGACGACGGGGCCGCTCCTGATGAAAAGGCCAGTTAGGCGGATAGCTTCTTCCAACGAGCCCCCGCCATTGCCGCGCAGGTCGAGCACGAGGCCATTAATGCCTTCTTTTTGAAGGCGTGTCAGGAGGGATTTGACGTGGGCCGTCGCGCTTACGGCTCCCTTGCGGTTCATGTTTTCCATGTCCGCGTAAAAGGCTTCCAGTTCTATCCAGCCCACCCGCATCGGAGGCACGTCCGGCTTGTGGAGTTCGATCAGCTCAGCTTTGGCCAAGGTGTCTTTGATTTCAACTTTGGCCCGGATGATCTTCAATTCCCGGATGGCCGAGGGATCGTCGGCGGGCTGGATTTTCAGGCGGACTGTGGTGTTTTCCTCGCCGCGGATCATCTGGACAATTTTCTCCAACTTCAGCCCATCGAGCGGCAGGACTTCGCCATCCAATCCCTGGCCGACGCCGGTGATCATGTCACCGACATGGAGGCCGCCGCTTTTGTCCGCCGGGCCGCCGGGGACGAGGCTCTTGATTTCGGCCGCGCCGTCTTTGCTTTGCAGCACGGCACCAATGCCAATGAGTGACTTTTTCATGTCAATCTCGAAACGGTCCTTTTCCGGGGCGCTGAGGTATTCGGAGTGCGGGTCGTAGGCAGTTGCAATGCACGAGAGGAGGAAGTTGGTCACATCCTCGTCGTCCTGTTCGTTAATGGCTTTCAGGAAAAGGTCATAGCGCTTGAGAACTTTTTGTTCGGGGGTGTCCGGTGCCTTCTTTGCGGCCTTGATCTTGTTAGGCTCGGTGGCTGGTGCCGCATCGCCCGGGGCTGAAGCAGGAGCGGGAGCATCGGCAGCTGGAACTGTCGCCGGCGCTGCGGGGGTAGCAGGAGTGTTTGGTGCGGCGGGCGTTCCTTCGGGAGCAGGAGCAGGGGCGGGAGGG
>CAMDJM010000028.1 GCA_945900785.1 Akkermansia muciniphila | reverse complement strand
TCCCACTTCTTCCGCCACGCGAAAGGCCGCCCGCAAACCAGGCAGGTTTTCGAAGGAAGGTCCTGTTTTTTCACTCCTCTCATGGCGGTTAAGGTTCAGGGTTTGGCCCGGCGGGTTACGTCCGGTGGATGACATTAAAGAGGGCGGGCCGAAGGACCGCAGTTTTCCATTGCTGTTTTTAGGGCCACGGGGCAACCTCACCCTGGCAGATCCGCCGGGAGGCCCTGCAGGCTGCGCTCGAGGGACAGCTCGGCCTGGCCGCAGGCTTGCTTGAGGCTGAGGAAGGAGGCGAGAGCGGCTTTATTGTAGCGTCCGCGCCGCTCGGCGAGGATGAGGCGGTTTTTCGGGGTGTGGGCGGAAGGGATGAACTCGGTGGCGGTGGCCTCGTAGCCGTGCGCCCGGACGAGGGCGAGGCGCAGGGCATCCGTCAGAGTGGCGGCGGCATCCCGGCGGAGGTTGGGGGAGTGCAGGACAACTTCCAGTGGATGGGGTTCGCCAGGCTGGGCAGCGAGGGTTTTAAAGTGGCGCGCCAGCTCGGCCTGGCAGCAGGGGGCGACGGCCAACAGATCCGCCCGGCGGCGGATGCCGAGGGCGAGGGCATCGTCGGTGGCGGTATCGCAGGCGTGCAGCGCCATCACGGCATGCAGCCGCTCCGGCAGCAGGGCTTCACTGAGGGCGGTCATCTGAAAGGACATGGCGTCTTCCAGCCCGAGGAGGGCGGCGCGTTCGCGGGATTGGCGGATCACCTCCGCATTGTTATCCACGCCGATGACATGGAGTTCGAAGCGGGTGTCCTTCCAATCCGGGATTTGGGGCAGGCGGCCGGCATTCGCCTCCCGGGCGAGAAAGGCGAAGGCGAGCGAGAGGTAGGAATTCCCACAACCCGCGTCCAGCAGAGTGAGGGTGTGCCCGGGCATGGCCTTGGCGAGCGCCCGGAAGGGAGGGGCGATCAGGCTGATCATGTGGTTGATCTGGAGGTATTTCTTTACCTGGCCGGAGGTGACGGAGGCGTCATCATTCATCAATCCGGTGGCGTGGAGGAAGGTGCAATGCGTGGCGGGGTGGAGCGGCAGGCGTTTTCCGGCCATGAGGCGCTGGAGGCGGTCCGGCGTCCAATGGCTGCGGGCCCGGCTGGACAGTTCCGGATAGGAGATTGGTTTCATGGTCATGCATCCGGGTGGCCCGGGGGGGCTGCAATGGCGAGTGCGCCCGATTCCTCTCCGATGAAGGGGGCGGGATCCCATTTCCATGGGGTAAAAAAGCAAGCAATTTTCTCGACACCTGAGCCATTTTCATCATAAACCAATGTTCCCCCCAAACTCCAGTTTAACCTCCAACCTACCACAGCAAGCTCATCATGAACCCTCTACGCCCTACTTCGTGGCTGACCGCCACCCTGCTTCTCACTTGTCTGCCGGCTTTTGCCCAGACCATCCCGAACCCCAGCTTTGAACTGGACAGCTTCACGAACTTCCCAGGCTATGTCAGCGGGAATGCGCCTATCACTGGATGGTTGGGGAATTACGATGCCCGGCACGGCATCAACCCCGGGGGCGGCAGTCCCTTTGCGGACAATGGCACCATCCCAGCTGGCAGCCAGGTGGGTTTTATCCAGAACGAAGGGTTTGATTCCAAGATGGAGACCACCATCAGCGGCCTGACCCCGGGCCAGACTTACCAGTTGGCCTTCCGGGCGAATGCGAGAAATGGCAATGTGCCCATCCTGAATTTGTCCGTGGATGGGGCTCTTCTCG
The DNA here is from genome assembly GCA_945900785.1 of Akkermansia muciniphila. Classification (GTDB taxonomy): domain Bacteria; phylum Verrucomicrobiota; class Verrucomicrobiia; order Verrucomicrobiales; family V1-33; genus CAIZWU01. The sequence goes on along the minus strand of CAMDJM010000028.1, from coordinate 55,320 downwards.
TGAATGCAGAGGTCCGTGCCGTGGGCGGGAACAACCCCTACCGCTGGATTTCCGCCTATTTTACCGCCACTGGCACAGAGGCCCCCCTCACGGTGGCCAATGTGGCAGGCTCCGACAATACACTGCTGATCGATGACTTCACGGTCACCGCGACCAGCCAGCCCTGGAGTTCCACGCCTTGGTTGGATGTCAGCTCCGCCGGACTGGATTCGGCTATCCTCTACACCCACGCCTACAGTTTTGGATCGGCCAACTCCTTCGCGCTGGCTGGAGTGCCCTTCACCGGCATTGCGGGGGGCAACCCCGTAGTGGCTGGAAAACTGACGATGGGCGGATTTGATGGGGTATTCACCAATGACGGGAACTCCCTGAATGACGAAAGCCGTCCCTTGGCCAATGATTTCATCTACAATGGCTTCCCGGGCAGCATTACGCTCTCCGGCCTCACGCCCAATGCGCCTTACCAGCTATCCCTTTTCACGGTGGGCTGGGAAGGCGTAGGGGTGCGCCAAATCTCCTTCCGGGATGTCGACAAACTGCTCACCATCGATCAGAACGCCAATGGCAACAACAATGGCAACCGGATCGACTACAGCTACACCGCTGATGGCACGGGATCCGTTACCATCCTGACGCATCCTCTGGCGGGGAATTCCTTCCACCTTTATGGCCTGGCCAACCGCGGTTTCACCCCGCCCGTGATTCCTGTGATCACCGTCCAGCCCAGGCGCACGCTGGGCTTGATCGATCAAACGGTCACCCTCTCCGCCAGTGCGGCCGGGGCGGCACCGCTGACCTTTAAGTGGTTCCGCAACGGGACGGAGATCCTTGGGGAGACGGGCAATACCCTGAGCATTGCCATTACGGGTGCGGTCAGCCAATCGGGAGACTATACCTTCCGCGCCAGCAATAACGCGGGCTCGGCCACCTCCAACGCCGCCTTCCTCGAAGTCTACCAGACCATCGCTGGCGGGCTTTTCGGCACGGGGGTTGACGCCACTGGAACCCCGCTTGGCACGGGAGAATTGGATCCCCACTACAGCCTCTTTGAGAATCCTGACAACATCGGCGTTACCGATGCCCTGGTGCAGAATGGAGGCGGATTCCCCATCGTCGCGGGTCCCTGGCTGGGCAATTCCGCCACCTCCGTCTGGATCGGGCCGCGCAGTGATACCTCCGGTGCGGCAGGTCCTGACCCTTCCCTTTACATCTACCGCACCACCTTCGATCTGACAGGGAAGGGCACCTCCGCTATCATGACGGGTGGCTTCGCTTCTGACAACGTAGGCACCCTGAAGATCAATGGCGTGACCGTTCCCGGCGTGGGTCAAAACACCAACTTCGGAGCCCTCACCACCTTTACGTTCAATACGGACGTGCTGCCGCCCGGCACCGTGATCAGTGGTGTGAATAATTTGGACTTTGAGGTCAACAACGCCGGTGCCGGCTACACCGGTCTGCGGGTGGATAATCTGTCCATTTCCCAAGTGCCAGCCAGCACCCCGCCCGCGTTCATCACCCAGCCCACCGGTGGTGCGGTGGTGTCCGGCACCACGATCACCCTGAACTCGGAAGCCTACGGGACTGCCGATCTGGCCTATCAATGGTCCAAAAATGGCGCTCCGATTTCCGGAGAAACCAGCCGAAACCTCACCATCAGCAACTTTGTCCCGGCCAACAATGGCAACTACACCGTGCAGGTGGCCAGTCCGGCCGGGAACAAAACCAGCAACATCGCCACGTTGACTGCCTCCAATGTGCCCCCCAGCATCACCACCGGCCCGGTCAGCACCCAGGCCATCGTGGGTCAAAGCCTCACTCTGACCGTCTCCGCCGACGGCAGCCTGCCCTTCGCCTATCAGTGGAGCGATGCCAATGGCCCGATCTCCGGTGCCACCTCCGCCACCTATACCTTCAATCCGGTGACCCATGCCGCTTCCGGCAGGTATAAAGTCCAGGTCAGCAATGGCTTTGGCAGTCCGGTCACCAGCAGCGAGGCCATCATCACCGTGTATGATCCAATTCCCGGAGTATTCAATACGGGGGTGGATGACAGCGGCGTGGCTCTGGCCGACGGGGAATTCGACAACCACTACATCCTGGCCGTTAATCCCGGATTTGAAGATGGCCTGCCTTCTGTGGTGCATGGATCAAACATCTTCCCGATCGTCAGCGGCCCCTGGCTGGCCAATAATGCCGGTTCCAAGTGGATCTCCAACCAGCTCAATTCGGCGACCTCTGCGGGATTGGCTACCGGCAATGGAACATTCTACTACCGCACCACGATTGACCTGAGTGCGTTCTACCTGCCTTCGGTGCAAATCAGCGGCGGACGTGCCCAGGATAACGTCGGGGTGAATATCCTGGTCAACGGATCCCCTACCGTTCCAGTCAGTGGGACTCAATTTAACGTGCTGGATGCCTTCACCCTCTCTGCGGCGAATGCCACCTTCACGGCTGGCCTCAACACCATCGACTATGTGGTGCAGAATGTAGATGGCAATACCGGCTATACGGGTCTGAAGATCGATAACATCCGTGCCTTTGGCACCCTGCTCCCGCCGTTGCCACCGCTCAGCATCACCCTGAACGGCAGCGGCCAGCCGGTCATCAGCTTCACTGGCACGGCTGGCACCAGCTACCCGATCCAGCGTTCCACTGACCTGCAAACGGACTGGAGCGTGCTGAGCACCATCGTGGCCGGTGCCGGCGGCTCCGTCACCTACACTGACACGGCAGCTCCGGTCGGCCGGGCTTTCTACCGCACGGCGGTTGCTGTTCCCGCTCCCTGATCCCCTGTAAACGCGAACGCGGCAGAGTAGCCCCCGGGCTGCCCTGCCGCGTTTTTTTGTGTGATCGCAGGAGAGTTGATGGTTGAGGGTTGATGGTTGAGGAGTTGAGGACGCTGACGGGCCACGGATGGCACGGATATGACTGATAATCACAGATTTATGGGAATAGATGCAATCACCCGCAGAGTGACGATCAGTTTTGGGCGGGACCTTCGCAGGTTACTGATTTTGTGTCCTTCGCGTCCTTCTGTTCAAATTCTACTGCCGTTTTGAGGGTAATCCGTGTCATCCGTAAAATCCGTGGTTTCCGGCTGTTGTTTCCAGGATTAATGCTAGGGGAGAAAATCCCAGCGCACCAACTCCCGCAGGACGATTTGGGGCGCTTGCCCGGCCGGGCTTTCCCATTCCAGGCGCACCATCGCGCGGCTGCGTTTTTCCCAGGGCAGGCCTGCGGTGATCGCCGCCACGGCTTCGGGAACGACCCGGACTGGATCCGCCAGGGCAGGATTTCCCAGCGGGGAGACCCGGACGGCGGTCTGTTCGCTGCCAGGCGCGCCGAAGCCATGCACGCGTTCCAGCACCAGCCGGAAATCCCCGCCGCGGGTGCCGGGATGGGCGGCGAATTTGAGAAAACGCTGGGTGGCGTCCTGATGGTAGGTTTCCCAATCCAGCAGGGGCTTGCCCTCCTTTTCCTGAAGCAGCAGATGCAGGAGCAGATCCGGCTGCGCGGTGCCTTGCGCGGGAATCAGGGTCAGGCCTGGACCGATGGATCTGGGCACTCCCAGACGCAGCTGGGCATCGGGAGCCGCGCCGGAGCTGGAGGCAGCCAGCATCAGTGGCAGCACCCGGTCCCGGTCCAGCACGTAAAGGGATTGGTTCCGCACGTCAGGAGCGGCGAGGAATTTCCGGGCGGTCTGCAAGGCGCGATCCGCCATACCCGCCTTTCCTGCCAGATCCAACTGGACGGGAGATGCCGGGGAGAGCCCGGTGGACAGGGATGGCACTGGTTTCTGTTTCTTGAACAGCCCCAGTTTCAGCCGCGTGTTCAAAGTCAGAATAACCCAGAAAAGGGTGGCGAGGATCAGCCCTAGCTTAACGAGGAATTTCCCCTGACGCGCCCATTTTCTGGTCCGGTTGGACCGCGTGCGGATCCTGCCTTTGGGTTTCGCCCCGGTGATCGATAACTGCTTATTCGCTGCGGCCGGATCCAGCACCAGCACTGGCATCCGGGAGCGGTCGGGTTTCGGCCCCACTTGGAAGGGAGCGGGCTCTGGCTCCGGGGGCGGCGGAGGCTCCGGGGGCAGAGCCTCCACCCGGATTTCCTTGAGAGGCCGGGGGATCGGCTGAATCCGCTTCAGGAATTCATGGGATTCACCCGGCGGATCCATGTTCAGAGGAGGTTAAAGCTGGCCATCACGGCCCGGAGTTCGGCGATTTTGTCCGCACCCATGGAGATCATGGGCAGACGCAGGCCGCCTTCCATATGGCCGGCGAGGGCCATGGCGGCTTTGACGGGCACTGGATTGCTATCCAGTTTCATCAGGGTGCTGAGGAGCGGATAATATTTCAAATGCAGGGCGCGGGCGGCCGGCAGGTCATTGGCCAGGGCGGCATTCACCAGATCGCTCATCTGACGTGGGATCACATTGGAAGCCACGCTGATGACGCCGGTGGCCCCGACGGCCATGAAGGGAAGTGTCAGGGAGTCATCGCCGCTGAGGATGGTGAATCCCTCAGGCAGGCCCGCTGACATGAGTTGATTGACCCGCTCCACACTGCCGCCCGCTTCCTTGATGGAAACCACATTCGGACAGGCGGCGGCGAGGCGCACCGTGACTTCAACCGGGATGTCGATGCCGCAGCGGCCAGGGACGCTGTAAAGAATGATTTTGCATTTGGTGCTGTTGGCGACGGCTTTGAAGTGCTGGAAGAGGCCCTCGGCGGAGGGTTTGTTGTAATAGGGCGCGACCTGCAGCACCGCTTCGCAGCCAGCGGCTTCGGCGGAGGCCGTCAGCTCGATGGCTTCGTCGGTGCTGTTCGCCCCGGTGCCGCCGATGACGGGCCCCCGGCCTTTGGCCGCTTCGACGGCAATGCGGATGACGTGTTTGTGCTCATCGTAGGAAAGCGTAGGGGACTCGCCCGTGGTGCCGACGGGGACGATGCCGGTGACGCCGTTGTCGAATTGAAAATCCACGAGTTTGCGGAAGGCCGCTTCATCGATGGAGCCGTCCGGGTGAAAGGGGGTGACGAGTGCTGTGAAGGTGCCGCGATACATGGGGTGGAGGGGAGGGGAAAGTTACTGGTTATTAGTTATTGGGACGGTGCGTTAGATCTGCACGGTTCCGGAGAAGACGATTTCGGCGGGGCCGGTGAGGGTGACGTCTTTGAAGGTGGTGCCGTCCGGGGTGAAGTTGATTTCCAGGGTATCGCCGCTGCGGACATCCACGGCGATCGGTGCGGGATGGCCAGTGCGGAGGTGGTGCAGGATGGCGCAGGCCACGGTGCCGGTGCCGCAGGCCAGGGTTTCATCTTCCACTCCGCGCTCATAGGTGCGGATGGCGATGTGGCTGGTGCCGATGCGGTGGACAAAATTGGCATTGGTGCCCCTGGGGGCAAAGGTTTCGTGATAGCGCAGGGCCGCGCCCCATTCCCTGACCGGCACTTCCGCAAGGTCGCCCACGAAGACCACGGCGTGGGGCACCCCGGTATTCAGTGAGTGGACGGTGAGTTCGGTGCCCGCGAGGTCCAGCGTGAGGTCCTGTTGCAGACCTTGCGGCTCGCTCATTTTGATCTGCACATTGTCACCCTGGAAGGTGGCCCCGATGACGCCCGCCGGGGTCTCGAAGCTGACTTTATCGAGCGTGAAGCCGTTCAGGAAATTGGCAAAGCGGCCAAAACAGCGCGCCCCATTGCCACACATTTCGGCCTCACCGCCGTCTGCATTGTAATAACGCATCCGGTAGTCCGCGCCCTTTTCGGCAGGCTCCACGGCCAGCAAACCATCGGCACCCACGCCCCGGTGGCGGTCACAGAGCCGGGCGATTTGGGCCTGGCTCAGCACATACCGGCCATCGCGGTTATCCACGACGACAAAGTCGTTGCCCGCGCCGTTCATTTTCCAAAACGAGATTTCCATGTGAATACAGGATAGCGGATTAGACGGACTTCACGGCATCAACAAGCGGTTTCACAAAAGCCGCCAGTTCCGTCTGGGCGGACGGGGTGCCGCCGTGGTTCTGGATGATTTTGACAATCGCGCTGCCCACCACCACCCCATCGGCGGCCAGGGCGACCTCCCGGGCCTGATCCGGCGTGGAAATGCCAAAGCCGACACAGACGGGAACGGTGGTCCCCGAGGCCTTGATGACCTGCACCTGGCTGGCGATATTGGTGGCCAGGGTGGTCTGGGCTCCGGTGACGCCCTCGCGGGAAATGTAATAGATAAACCCCTGGGCCCCAGCCGCCAGGGTGTGGATGCGGGCCTCCGGCGTGGTCGGGGCGATGAGACAAATCCGCTGCATCCCGAGTCCGGCATGCAGTTCCGCATTCAGCACCGCCTCATCCGGAGGCAGATCCAATAACAATACCCCATCCGCGCCGGCTGCGGCGGCATCCGCATGGAATTTTTCAAATCCGTAAACGTAAACCGGGTTCAGGTAGGTGAACAGCACCAGGGGAATCTGCGTCACCGCCCGGATGCGCCGTATCAGTTCCAGCACGCCATGCATGTCAGCCCCGGCTTCCAGCGCCCGTCCGGCGGCCATCTGATTCACGATGCCATCCGCCAGCGGGTCCGAAAACGGCAGGCCGAGTTCGATCACGTCCACGCCGCAGGCCTCCAGCGTTTTCACGTTCTCCAGGGTTTCGTCCAACGAGGGATCGCCCGCACAAATGTATGCCACAAATGCCTTGCGGCCCGACTGCCGCAGCGCGGCGAAAGTAGTGTCCAAACGGGAAGCCATAATTAAATCCGCCCCTTGGCGGACGGCACCACTACCGCAGCCCACCCACAGGGCAAGCGGATGGAATCTATTTGGCAAGCCCCGTCGCCCGGCCCGGCTCAGCCTTGTGCAGTGGCATGAATCTTCCGGAGTTGCCCGAGATTCACCCCCGCGAGGGTTTTCAAAATCGCGGTGGCACCGGTGAAATCCGAGCCATCCGTTACCGGCGAAGGCACGATCACACAGGGTGCTCCGGCCGCGAGGGAGGCGCGCAAGCCATTGGCGGAGTCTTCCAGCACAAGGGTGTCAGCAGGCGGCAGGCCCAGCCCTTCCGCCGCAGACAGGAAAAGGTCCGGAAAGGGCTTGGCGCGCTCCACATCATCCCGGCTGCGGACAAAATCGAAACAATGCCGGATGCCGGTGCGTTCCAGCCAGCCTTCGACATGGGTGCGCTGACTGCTGGAGGCGACAACGCAGGGCATTCCAGCGGCACGCGCTCCAGCGAGCAGCTCCCGGATGCCGGGCAGGGTATCCAGCCCCTGCTGTCCCGCCTTGATCTGCGCATCCTTCATCGGCAGGTGCGTGTCCCAATCCACCGGACTGCCCAGCAGATTTTCCAGGGCAAGCATGGGATCATAGTGGCCAAACACGGAGCCCACACATTGCACGTAAGTGGCCAGGGGCAGGTCATGCCCGTGGGCCTGGTAAAGTTCCCGCCAGGCGGTATAAATCGCGGACTCCGTGTCCACGATGAGTCCGTCGAAGTCAAAGATGAGGGCACGCATCGGGCCCCGTGCCCCGGCTTGGCCTGGAATGCGAACGCAAAATCGGAATCACGTCCGGCCTGCTGCTCCTACGGCGGGTTTGTAAGGAGGGATGGATCCGGGAACCATGACCTGCCAGGCCGGCCCATTGGTTCAACTGAAAGCCATTCCCCTGAAATTCTCCGGCGGGCGGTTATTCGTTTTCCGGGTAGGCCAGGACGTAGGGCAGTTCCAGAACAATGCGGAATCCCAGGGTATCACCAGTGGTGTCGTCGGTTAGCACCTTCCCATCGGAACGGATTACGGAGGCATCGCGCGGCCCACTGGTCCAGCGGGAGGTGGCACGGGGCAGGTCCCGGGTGAGGTGCTGGGGCGGGCCGGCGGTTTTGCCGGGGGGGCATCCTGACACCATTCCTGCACGCCATTGCCCAGGCCGAGGATGCCGGTGAGACGGGGCACGGCCGCGCCGGGCGGTGGGCTGGCCGTTTTATCCAGACCGGCAAAAAGGCCAAGGCGGGAGAGTTGACCGGCGGGGGGCAGGTTGCCGAAAAATTGATGCATGGGACCGGACCCGGCGAGACAGGAGCCCCCGGACTGGTTGGCAAGGTGGAGACCAGCCATCTGGTTCCATTCGCGGTTGGTCAGGAGCCGGTAGGTGGCTCCGCCGGGAATGTAGCCCTGCGTCCGCTCCTGATAGGTCAGCCAGGCGCAAAAATCCTGCGCGTCGTTCGAGGTGAGCCGCGTGGCGGGCTGGGAGCTGGCTTGGAGGGCCGTCGGCTTGATCCGCTGCGTGGTGATCCAACTGGCCCGTCCGGGGTCCTGGGCGGTGGCGGATGCCTTGGTAAACCTGGTGAAGGCTGCGAGGGGAGTTTCCGACCGGGCGGCGAGCAGACGGCTGCGGGTGGAGATGGGCTGCAGCAGCATGCCCTGGGAATTCGCCCAGGCCCGGCCCCAGTGGGCGGTATTGATTTTGCTGCGCAGGGTGCCATCCGCCACGTTGAAGCGGTAGTTGACCAGGAGTGGGGAGCTGGCCGCGCCGCCCTCGTCGGCAATGGCACAGCCTTCGGCGCTCAGGAAAGTGAGGCATCCACCGGTGACCGGGGCCAGACTGGTCACGGGAGTGCCGTCCAGACGCAGATGCTGCAGCGGGAGTGCCCCAATCGCATGCAAGTCCGCCACGCCGGTGCCGCTGATATCCAAGTGGGTGATGGGAAATCCGCGGAGGGGTGATAGATCCGTTAGTTGCGGATTGCCGGCCAGGTCGACATGAAGTTCCAGGCCTCGGGAACGGATGGCATATTGGACCGGCCCCCCCTTGGAATTTCCCATGGTGGTGGAAAGGATAGCATCCAGATCCGGCACCGGATTATAGCCATTTTCCTGCTCCAGGCCGGCCAGTCCGAGACGGCCCGGCAGGTAGCCTCCGGTTCGGGCCAGTTCGGTCCGTTCCTGTTTTGCGTCGCCTGCTTCCCTGGCCTTTTTGGCAGCTTCACTGGAGGTTTTATGACCCTCCCGTCCGCTGCGCAGCAGTTGGGTGATCGCTTCGACCCGGCGGAAGTCGGGGGAATCCGGGGGCAGCGCCTTCTGCAGTATCATCAGGGTATCGAGGGAGATTTCCTCCTCTTCACCCTGCATGAGCAGTTCGGCAGCCGCCAGCAGGCCATCCACCTTGCGGTCACCGGGCATCAGATCCATTAAATCACCCCTCAGGCTGGCGGTCAGGGCAAGGACAAATTCCTTTTGCTCCTTGCTCGTCCTTTTGTCCATGCTGGCCATTTTGGCCGCAAGGTCACGCAATTGGGCATCTGTGGCCTGATTGGCCGTCTGGCGGGCCGTGGCATCAGGAACTTTTGGTTTATAGTAGTGCCACAAACCGGCCCCGAGCCCACCCACCAGCAAAAGCCCGCCGAGCAGGGCCGGCAGCCAATACTTGCTCTGCCGGCCTTGTTTCAGGTGCCGGTCCCCGGATTTTTTCCGGGCCTGCAGGAGGTGACTGTTGTTGTGGGAAGCGTAGATGGATTGGATATCGGCTCCGAAGGCTGCGGTGGTTTGATACCGGGATTCCATGTTGTTGTGCATGGCCCGGAAGACCGCCTGATCGACCGCCGTCCCAACGGCAGCCCGGCTGGACGGGGGCATGGCAAAGCTGGAAGGGGGATGGCCTACCAACATTTCATAAGTGACCGCGCCCAGGGCAAAGACGTCCGTCAGGTGGTTGGCGGTTTTTTCACTCGTCATCTGTTCCGGAGCCAGATAGCACCGCAGATAGTCCGGCCGCCGGAACTGGCTGGCATAAAATTCCGCATCGGTTCCATAGACCCCCTGGGCCACTCCCATGCCGATGATTTTGGCCACCCCGGTCCGGTTCAGCAGAATCCAGCCAGGGTTTAAATCCCGATGCCAGAGGCCCTTTTGATGGACCAGGTAAAGCGCCTCTCCGAGGGCCCCGGCGATGCCGACCACGGTATTCGGGTCGAGGAAAAAATGATCCACCACGGTGAGCAGGGAGTCTCCGGAAAATGATTCGTAACCGAGACAGACGTGGCCGGAGCGTTCCCCGATCCAAAGCAGGCTGAGCAGGTTCGGATGTGGCAGGGATTGCACAAAGGCCATCCCAGCAAGGAATTGGGCGCGGTGCTCCGGGCTTTGAAAACGGCTGGACTCAATAAACAGGAGCAGGCAGGAGGCCATACTGCCATGGACCTGCGCCTGATAGACGGCTTGTTCCCCACCTTGGGTGATAGGAGCGCCTATTTCAAATTCCGGAAAAAGCGCGGCATAGCCGGCTGGGGCGGCGGGCAGGTTTTGCAGGCGCGGGAGAACCCCTTTCCGGATCGTCCAGAGCGCGTTGACGGGGGTGCTGATTTCGGCGGGCATGCCAGATTGCTACACATTTTCCTAATATTTGCAATTCATGATTCCCCGGTGATAGCAATTCCCAGGGCTTTCAGGAAAAACGCATCACCTTGGCAAGAAAGCGTTGGGTGAACTCTTCCCGGGGAGCCCCAAAAACGGAGGAGGGGGGGCCGGATTCGAGGATTTTTCCCGCCGCAATGAGGGCGACCTGATCCGCCACGGCCCGGGCAAATCCCATTTCATGAGTGCTCAAAATGATATGCTGGCCGGCGGCAGCAAGTTCCTGGATGAGTTCCAGAACCTCCGCCGTCATCTCGGGGTCGAGCGCGGAGGTGGGCTCATCCAGGAGCAGGATCTCCGGTCCGGGGGCGATGGCCCGGGCGAGACCCGCCCGCTGCTGTTGACCACCAGACAATTGAGCCGGGAGCTTGTCCGCATGGGCGAGGAGGCCGAAGCGGTCCAGGCACTGCCGGGCGGTTTTCTGGGCTGCCGCCGGGGAGCGGCCATGCACCTTTTCCAGCGGCAGGGTGATATTCCGCAGGGCGGTCAGGTGGGGAAAGAGGTTGAACTGCTGGAAGAGGAAGCCATTGCGCCGCCGCCATGCCTGGAGGGTGGCAGGATCGTGGCCCAGCGGGGTGCCATTGATTTCCAGGGAGCCGGAGGTGGCTTCATCCAACCCGCCGCAGAGGCGGAGGAAGGTGCTTTTCCCTCCCCCGGAGGGACCGATCAGGACGAGGACCCGGGCCTCGAGGGAAAGCGTCAGGGCGTCCAGGGCATGGAGCGTGCCGTAGGTGCGGGTCAGGGAGTCGGCTTGGAGCTTCATGTCAGGTAAAAATCAGCCTGCCGTAGCCGCCTTGAAGCGCCGCTCCAGCCAGTGGGCAAACGCGGCGATGGGCAGGGTGAGCAGCAGATAGCCGGCGGCGAGCGGGAGAAAGGCCTCCACTCCCAGGTAGGTGGCGGCATAGAAGGCCCGGGCCTGATAGGTGAATTCGTTGACGCCGATCACGCAGAGCAGGGAGGAGTCCTTGACGAGGGAAACAAATTGGCCCGCCAGGGCCGGCAGCACCCGGCGCAGGGCTTGGGGGAAAACCACATAACGCATCACCTGCCCCCGGCTGAAACCGACCGCCCGCGCGGAATCCAACTGCGCCAGGGGGATGCTATCCAATCCGCCGCGCAGGATTTCCGTAAGATAGGCTCCCGTAAAAATGGACAGCAGCAGGATGCCGGCAAAGAGCTTGCCCGCCAGATCGTAATCCGTGCCCGCGAGCCCCAGCAAGCCGCTGAGACGGCTCAGGAGATCGGAGACGGTCCGGTTATTCAGCACCACATAATAGCCGATCAGCACCAGACTGAGCAGCGGCATGCCGCGCACCACCTCCACAAATCCCTGGGTAAACCACCGCACCGCCCGCAGCCCGGAGCGCTGCCCCGCGACGAGGGCGGCCGCCACCAGGCAGGAGCCGATGAGGGCTCCTGCGGATACCACCAAACTCACCCACCAGCCCTGCATCAGGGATTCTCGGTATTTCCACAGGGCCGCACTGCTGCGGGTCCATTCCAGTTGGGAAAAAATGGTCCAGAATCCAGCGCAAACCGAGGCCGTGAGCAGCAGGGCGGCAGTGAGTTCCACCGCAGGATGGCCGGTTTTCGAAGCGTTCATGAATGGCGTGGCAGAATCCCGATGGGGTGAAGATTGACGGGCAAAGGAACGCTCCTGGCGGCTCCCTGCAACGTGGCATTCCGGGAAAAATCGCCTGCGCGTTCCAAAACCTGGGCAGATTTATTCTCGAAACCCGGCAGAAAGCGTTTACCTCAGCCAGCAATGCGCTACGTTCACGGCGTTCCAACCCAAACCATCCATCCTCAACAGACATGTCTACTTTTCTCATCATCCTGCTCGTGCTCGCCGGCGCTGCTGCCATCGCCGTCTTCTGGGTCATCGGCCTTTACAATGGTTTCGTCACCTTCCGGAACCGCTATAAAAACGGCTTCTCCCAGATCGACGTGCAGCTGAAGCGCCGCTATGATTTGATCCCCAATCTGGTGGAGACCGCCAAAACTTATATGGCGCATGAAAAGGACACCCTGGAAGCGGTGATCAAGGCCCGGAACATGGCCTCCAGCGCCCGCGATGCCGTGGCTGGTGCCCCAGCCAGCGCCGCCGCCCTGCAAAACCTTAACCAGGCAGAAGCCGGCCTTACCGCCGCCATGAGCCGGTTTTCCATTGTCCAGGAAGCCTATCCTGACCTGAAGGCGAACCAGAACATGATGCAACTGACGGAGGAACTGACCTCCACGGAAAACAAAATCGCCTTTGCCCGCCAGTCCTATAACGATGCGGTGATGAACTACAACAACCGCCGCGAAATGTTCCCCAGCAGCTTCATCGCCGGCATGTTCAATTTCACGGAAGCCCAGCTCTTCGAGGTTTCCAACGATGCCGAGCGCACTCCGGTGAAGGTCCAGTTCTGAATCCACCCAACCTGCTGCCCAGCCTTGGCGTAGCCCGGCCAGGGGCGCTGGTCCCTTGGCAACCGGGCTGCGCCGGCCCTCTCCCCCCGCCCTGCCCTCATGGATTTTTTCCAAAATCAGGATGACGCCCGCCGCCGCACCCGCCGCTTGCTCGTCCTTTTCGCGGCCTCGGTCGCCGCCATCATCGTGCTGCTTTATCTGGCAGCAGGTTTTGCCACCGGCTGGAAACAGGGCTTGCTGGACTGGAAGCTCCTGGGCACGGTGGCAGCACTCAGTGCCGGCACGATAGGGCTCGGCAGTGGATATAAAACCCTGCAGCTTTCCGCTGGTGGGTCTGCCCTGGCCCAGGATCTGGGCGGTCGGGCCCTTGATCCGGATACCACCCATCCTGACGAACGCCGGCTGCTCAACATTGTCGAGGAAATGGCCCTCGCCTCCGGCCTGCCGGTGCCCGCCGTCTGGATCATGGATGACGAGGAAGGCATCAACGCCTTCGCCGCCGGGCACACGCCCTCCGATGCCGTGGTGGGAGTCACCCGGGGCTGCATGCGCGCGCTTTCCCGGGATGAACTGCAGGGCGTGATCGCCCATGAGTTCAGCCACATTCTCAATGGCGACATGCGGCTGAACCTGCGGCTGATCGGCGTGGTCCACGGCCTGCTGGTGATGGCTATTCTGGGACGGATTCTGCTGCGTTTCGCCGCTGAAATGCGGGGCGGCCGCAGCAACAGCAAGGAAATGGACCCCCGCCTGGCTTTGCTCCTCGGCGGGGCGGTGCTGCTGGGGCTCGGCTATCTGGGGGTCTTTTTTGGCAATCTGATCAAGGCGGCCATTTCCCGCCAGCGGGAGTTCCTCGCCGATGCTTCGGCAGTGCAGTTCACCCGGAATCCTGACAGCATCGGCGGTGCCCTGCTGAAGATCGGCGGGTATTCCTACGGATCCCAACTGAAGTCCCCCAAAACCGAGGAAGCCAGCCATATGATGTTCTGCAATGCCATGGGAAACCACCTTGTGGCCGCCCTGAGCACCCACCCGCCTCTGGAAGACCGCATCAAAGCCATCCTGCCCCACTGGGATGGCACCTGGCCCACGGTTTCCCTGCCGGATATTGCCGCCCGCTCCGGCCGCAGCCTGCCCGCCACGCCCCCACCCGGAGCGGATGCCATCGGCGGCACCATGGCCCGCTTCGCTGCGGTTGGTGGAGCAAACCGGGTCACGGCGGCTCAGGCCCAGACGGCGATTGGGCGGATCGGCCAGCCCACCCATGAGGAAATCGCTGCTGCCGTGGCCTTGAGTGAAGGCATTCCGGCGGACCTGCAAGCGGTGCTCCGGGACAGCGGAGGTGCCCAGGCAGGCATCTTTGCGGTCGTCCTTTCCGACGACCCCGGTGCCCGCGCCCGTGAGGAAACCGTCCTCTCCAGCCTGACAGATCAACACACCATCGCCACCGCCAGCGGAATCGCGGGCCGGATCCATGGCTGGCATTCCGCCCAACTGATCGCCATGATCGACCTTGCCATGCCCGCCCTGCGGGGCCTGACTCCTGCGGAATATGGCCGCTTTTCCCACATTCTGAGCCAACTCATCGCGGCGGATGGGCAGATGGACCTGTTTGAGTTCATGTTGCAGAAAATCGTGAGGCGGAATCTGGATCTGGTCTTCCGCCGCACCACCCCTCCTGGCATTGAGGTGCGCCGGTTCCATGAAGTAAAGGCAGAAGCCGGGGAAATCCTGGGTGCCTTCGCCTCCTTGTCAGGGGCTCCAGGCAGCGCAGCGCACCAGCGGTCGCTGAAGGCGGCGGTGCAATCCCTGAGTGCCTCCGGGATCGCGTTTGAACCCGTCCCCGCCCCGGTGGCGCTGGACCGGATTGATGCCGCCCTGGACCGCTTTGACCGGGCGGTGCCATCGGTCAAAAAGCAACTCATCCTGGCCTGCGCGGCTGCGGTGTTTTCCGATGGCCAAGTCTCCAGCAACGAGGCTGAACTCCTCCGCGCCGTGGCGGACACGATTGGTTGTCCGGTGCCGCCCTATGGCATTTCCAGCGCAGCGGACCGCCCGGCCCCGCTGCTTTGACCCTACTTGGGAAAATGACGGGCCACGGATGGCAGATGATACTGATCCTCACTGATAGGCGGTCGGCAGGGGAAGGCATAGGTGGTTGCCCAGCATCACGGAAGCCGCCGGATTTCCCTGGAAAATTTCAGCTTTTTTCCGGCAGGAGCCTTTTGCAGGTCTAACGGTTCGCCACGATGGCGAGCCGGAAGCCGATGGTATCGGCTGATTCGATGCCGCCCGGGGCCTCCCGGCTGGCCGAGCGGCAGAGCCCGGCGTGGAATTGCCAGGCACCACCCCGCTCAATGGGGTGGTTGGTTTTGGGAGCGCTTGGCGAAATATTCCATGGAATCTCCTGACTGGAAATGATGCGGCACCATTCCGCGAGATTGCCATGCATGTCGTAGAGGTCCCAGTCATTGGGCAGATAGGAGGCGATGGGCTGGACGCGGTTTAAAAACGGCCCTGCGGTGGAGGTGCCATAGGCAAGGCGGCCATCGCAATTGGCCTGGGTGCCATTAAGGACGCTTCCAAAATTGAAAGGCGTGGTGGTGCCGGCGCGGCAGGCGTATTCCCACTGGGCTTCGTCAGGAAGGTCAAACCGCCAGCCTTCCGGCAGCAGGTTCATCAGATTGAGCAAAGCAAGGAAGGACGTATCGCTGCCGGTGATCTGCTGCCAGGAGATGGAACGCATCGGGAGTCCTGGCCCGTCCGGAGGATCCTCCAGGGTGGTGCCCATGACCCATGTCCACAAATCCTGCGGGCACTCCGTCCGGGCCAGCCAAAATCCCGCCGCGACCGTGACGGGGCGTTGGGTTTCATCGCTTTTCCGGCCTGTTTCGGTCTGGGAACTCCCCATCAAAAAAGTCCCGGCTGGGATGAAGGAGAAAACCTGCGGCAGATTTCCAATATCAAGGCGAAGGGGCGCGCCCGGCTGGGCCTGGGCCAATTCATCGGCACTTGGCCGGGGGGAAGGGGGTGACAGCGGCTCAACCTGCTCCGAAGCGGCCTCCTGCGGCCCGGCCGGTGAATTGGAGGAACGGGCCAAGCCACGGTGATCCGCTCCACTGGCCTGCCTGGTTAGCTTTTCCGTATCCTTGACGTCATCTGCGCTGGCACCCGCCGGGGACTTTTGGGAGTTCCACCCCGCCAATGGGCCATGAGGGGCGGCCACGGGAGATTTGCCGGAACGCGCCGGGACCCCTGCCCGCTGCAACATCCACGCGCTCAGGAAAAAAAGCCCCGCATTCAATAGCGTGACCGCCCAGAGGACACGTCGGCTGTTCCACTTTGCTTTGACCTCCACATCGGCCACATCGGCGGGACCGTCCGATCCGGCCAGGATGGGGGCGGCCTCCAGGGTTTCCCCGTGCGTCAGGAGACGGGGCAGGATGTCCAATTGATCGGGATAGGAAAAAATGCGGCCCGATTGGAGCTTTTCCGGTAAGTCTCCCGGACTCACCCCCGGACCGGTCAGGGTGATGATGGGGCGGCTCACTTCCGGGGCCCCGGCAGCGTGTTTAAAGGCCGCCAGGGCTTCCTGCACCGATGGGCTGCTGGCATGGGAGGCCTGCCCGGCCAGCACGAGCAAATGACTGGCTTCCCGCAGGGCCCGGTGCATCGTGGGCCGGTAATAGGCTTCCCCAGCCCGCAGCAGCGCTTCATCGCAGAAAAAACAGGCGATCTCCCGCTCCCGGAGCAACTGATACACCGCCAGGGCCGCCGGATAGTCTGCGGTGACCGAGGTGAGGAAAACAGAGGGAGCAGCCATCGGATGCCGGAATGAGGATCGATCCGTCTTGGATCGTTCGTCCTGGCTATTGTTCAAATCATTTCCGGCACAGTGGAGGTCAGCCGGGGGAGACGAAGGCCTGCGGGACCAGCCCTCACGACGGCCCTCTGCTCCATTTGCCCTCAGGCGGTTGGGTGAAAGATTCCCTTAAACCAAGGGCGCGGAACTGCATTCGCCGCTCGACAAACTGCGCCCCTCATGCCTAGTGATAAAAACCGGAAAACCACAACCCACTCCCGGTGACAATTTCTCCATCTGCATGAAAGCCCACATGATGTTTACCTCCATGACCCCCGCCACCAGTCAGGCCATCACTGGCTGGCTGCGCGAAACTGAAAAACAGGTCTTCCAGTCTGCCTTGGCCACCCTCGCGGCCCAACGCAAGCTGCGGCCCATCTTCGTCGCCCGGAAGACCCGGGCCGAACAGGTGATATGGATGGCGGAACAACTGAAATCCAAGCTGAACGAAGCCGTGGGAGAAAATCTCCTTCAGATTTGGCTCATGAAGGGCCGTCCTGCCATGCTGATCAGCTTTCTGAACACCCTGGGCGTGCCGCATGATGGCAATGGGGGCATCGAGGGAGAAATCCCTGCCACGCTCGATCCGGAGAAAATCAAAAGCGGCACCGGCGCCCTCCTCGCCGCCCATCCGGCAGAAGAGGTCGCCATTTATTTAAATCTCTTCCAGCTCCAGCAGGCCGGCGGCTGGCCCGAACTCCAAGCGGTCCTTGATGCCGATCCCAAGCTGCATTTTGCCTGAATTTCCATAACGAAGAAAATTCAGGGGACCTTTGGTCACTCCATCCTTCCAAGGCGGGCCATGGCGTCAGGAAATCGGGTTGAGCCGCCCGCCCGGATGGAATGAATCGCCTTTCATCCTGCCAGGCCGCTGGCCACGGACCCAGTGCTTCCCCGGGTCCCCGGTCCGTCCCGGTGAATTCCCACCCCCTGTTTTTCCCCGCCCCATTTTTGCCTAAAATCGCTAAACAACCCGGCAATCTGTCCACGCTTTAAACGCGCGGCGGATGCCATGACCAACCGCCAATCCCGACCATCCTTTCAGTTAGCCCGTATGATCGAAATCCATCACCTCAGTAAACACTTCGGCCCCAAGGTGGCCGTCGATAACCTCTCCCTCACCGTCCAAAAAGGACAAGTCCTCGGATTCCTCGGGCCGAATGGGGCCGGCAAATCCACCACCATGCGCATGATCACCGGATACCTGCCGCCCAGCGCCGGTTCCATCACCATTGGCGGGGTCGATATGTTGGACAATCCGAACACCGCCAAAGCAAAAATCGGTTATCTCCCGGAAAGCGCCCCGCTTTACGCGGACATGACCGTGGCAGGCTTTCTTTCCTTTGCGGCGGAACTGCGTGGCCTCTCCGGTGCCGCCAAAAAGGCTGCCGTCGAAAAAGCGATCACGACCTGCTTCCTGGAAAAAGTCCGCAGCCAGTCCATCGACACCCTTTCCAAAGGCTACCGCCACCGGACCTGTCTCGCCCAGGCGATCATTCACGATCCCGAAGTGCTGATCCTGGATGAGCCGACCGATGGCTTGGACCCCAACCAAAAAGACGTGGTGCGGAACCTCATCAAGGAGATGGGGAAGACCAAGGCCATTATTTTCTCCACCCACATTCTGGAAGAAGTGGAAGCCTGCTGCACCCGCGCCGTCATCATCGATCAGGGCAAAGTCGTCGCTGACGGCACCCCGGATGAATTGAAGCGCCGCGCCCTCCGCGCCGGCAGCGTGCACGTGAAAATCACCGGCCCCGGGGCTGCCAGCCTCGCCGGCGACCTCGCCAGGCTCGGACATGCCGGACGGATTGAGGACCCTGTCACCGCAGACGATTCCTTCCAGGGCACGGTCTACCCCAAGGCCAAAACCGCCACCGGGGCGCTGACCACTGAAATTTACGACCTCTGCCGCAACCGCAACCTCACCCTGTCCGAACTCCATGAGGAGCCCGGCCGTCTTGATGACATGTTCCGGGAACTCACCAGCCAAAACCAAGTCTGACCTCCCCTGACCTGACCACCTTCAACCTCTCATTTTCACACCGTCATGCGTCACATCAGCATCATCTTTAAACGCGAGCTAGCCGCTTATTTCAACAATCCGCTGGCCTACGTCCTCATCATCATCTTCAGCGTCCTCAGCATGGGCCTGACCTTCGTCATCGGGAAGTTCCTCGATCTCAACGATGCCTCCCTGACCAATTTTTTCCTCTTCCACCCCTGGATTTACATGATCTTTGGCCCTGCCATCGGCATGCGCCTCTGGTCTGAGGAACACCGCATGGGCACCACGGAGCTGCTCCTCACCATGCCCATCTCTCCCTGGGAAGCCATTGTCGGGAAATTCCTCGCTGCCTGCGTCGTGCTCGCGGCCGCACTCCTCAGCACCATCCCCATCGTGGTTACCGTCTACATTCTGGGCAGCCCGGATGGTCAAATGATCTTCAGCGGCTACCTCGGCAGCTTCCTCATCGGGGCCGCCACCATCGCCATCACCTGTGCCATTTCCGCCCTCACCCGCAGCCAGATCAGTTGTCTGCTCATCTCCGTCTTCATCTGCTTCCTGCTGGTGCTGGCCGGATTTCCCAGCGTGGCGGATTTCCTCCGTCCTACCGCGCCTTGGTTGGCTGATTTGGGCAATGCCATCAGCCTCTGGTGGCATCAAAGCGAAATGGCCCGCGGACTCGTCCGTCTCCAGTCGCTTGCCTACTTGACGACCCTGATCGCCTTCTGTCTTTACCTCACCAGCGTCATCATCCGCTCCAAGCGGGCCTGAAATCATCCCCTACCCAGTCCTTACACTCTTTCCCTTCATTCCAGAAAATGAGCACTCCCACTCCTCCCGGTGACACCACTCCAGTCCGCGCCAAACGCGGTTGGCTCCTCACCAGCGCCGGCGTCGCCCTCGTCGCCGGCATCTTCCTCGCGGTAAACTGGTTCTTCAGCCTCAGTTCCGCCAATCTCGACTTTACCGAAGCCAGGGTCCACACCCTCTCTGCCGGCACCGAAAGCATCCTGAAACGCGTCGATACCGACGTCACCATCAAGCTCTACGTCTCCCCGGAAGACGACCTCATGCCCCAGTTCCGCCCGGTCATCGGTCAGGTGGAAGGCTGGCTCCAGCGCTACCATGAACTGAAGCCCGACTTCGTCAAGGTTCAGAAATTCGTCGTCGAGCGCACCTCCGAAGAGGAGCAGGAAGCCGGCACCACCGGCCTCCAACCCCAGCAGGGAATGTGGTTCGGCATCGCCATCACCTGTCTGGAAAAAACCACCCTCATCCCTTGGGTGCCCGCTCTCTTCTCCCCCTTCGTGGATGAAGACCGCATCGAGTTCGGCCTCAGCTCCGGCCTTTCCGAAGTTACTTCCGCCAAGAAGAAAGTGCTCGGTCTGATGTCTCCCCTGAAGCTCGCTGGCGACGCCATGCCCTTCGGCGGTGGTGGCCAACCGACCTGGGCCATTTATGAAATGCTGAAGAGCCAGTATGAAATCAAAAACATCGAGCTGACCACCACCAAGATTGATCCTACGGTGGATGTGCTCCTTCTGCTCCACCCCGCAGGAATTACCGACGAAGCCCAATGGGCCGTCGATCAATATCTGCTCGGCGGCGGTCACGTCATCGCTTTCCTCGATCCCTACAACCTGGTCGCCTCCCAAAGCGGACAGCCGCAACGCGGCATGCCTCCTGGCATGAGTCCGGGAGCCATCCCCACCAGCTCCAACCTGGAAAAACTCCTCACTGCCTGGGGCTACAACTTTGAAGGCGACAAGATCGTCGCGGACATGGGATATGCCACCCCGATGGGACCGAACAACTCCAATCCTCTCCTCCTCACCCTCGGCACCGAAGGGATCGACCGCAGCACGGATATCACGAAGCAGCTCAATGACTTCTGGTTCATCTTCTCCGGGACTTTCACCGGCACCCCTGCCAGCGGCCTCACCGAAAAGATCCTTCTCAAGACCTCGGTCAAAAACCAAATGGTGGAGACCTCCTACGCTTCGGCCAATCCCGGCAGCCCTTCCGGCCAACAACAAATGGCCCGTCTCAACCGCAGCTTCCGTCCCGAAGGCAAGGAACGCATTCTCGCCTTTGAACTGACCGGCAAATTCAAGACCGCCTTCCCCGAGGGCAAACCCGCTCCTCCCCCACCTGCTCCTCCTGGTCAGGGCGGCGGTATGGGTGGCATGGGTGGTTTACCTCCCGGCATGAACTTCGGCCCTCAGGGTGAGGCCGGTGAACCCGGCACCGCCGCCACGGCTCCGGTTGAAGTGAAGGCCCCTGAAGCTGCTCCCGCAGGTAGCCCGGCTCCTGCACCAGCACCGGCACCGGCACCGGCACCGGCTCCTGCCGTTCCATCTCCTGCGACCCCGTCGGTCGTTACCCCGCCAGTTACCATTGAACCGAAGCCTGCGGACGCTCCAGCAACCCCTGCAGCCAATCCAGCCCCTGCCCTGACCCCGGCTACTGCAACTCCAGAAGCCAATCCAGCCCCTGCTCTGACCCCGGCTCCTGATCCTGCTCTTGGCAATGCTCCTCCCGCTCCGGCCGCCGACCCATCCCCGCTGCTGCCTCCACCTGCTGGCGCTGCCGGCGCAACTCCTCCACCGGTGGCTCCTTCCGGTGATCCGAATGCTCCCGTGCCGCTCAAGGAAAGCACCAAGGACGGCATGGTCTTCCTCGTGGGGGACACTGACATGCTCGCCGACATCCTCGCGCAGCAGCAGATCCTTCAAAACAGCAACCTCCCCTTCGCCGTCAACCTTGTGGACCAGGCTGCTGGTGACAAAGACCTGATGAGCATCCGCTCCCGCGGATCCGCCCGCCGGCCGTTCTCCACGATCAAGATGATCCGCGATGAAGCCACCAGCAAAATCCGCGATCAACTGAAGAGCATGGATGAGGAAGTGGAGAAAATCAACGCTGACATCGCCTCTCAAAAAACCAACAAGGACCGCAATATCGCCCTGATGTCCGGCTGGAAGAAAATGGAAGAAAAGAGCCGCGAAATCGCCGCCCGCAAATACCAGCTCGAGAAGGAAGCCAACAAGGAAGTCAAATCCAAGCTGAACTTCTACCAGTGGATGAACATCATCCTCGTGCCCGCCATCATCGCTGGAATCGGCCTGCTCGTCCTGATCATCCGTAAACTGAAAACCTCTGCCCGCTAACCGATGAAGAAACAACAATTGATCCTGCTCCTGGCCGCCCTCGCCGTCACTGGTGGAGCTGCCCTCTGGAAAAACAGCCAGCGCACCAGCGCCATTGGCAAGCCCCCGGGTGAAATCGGCCAGCTCATTCTGGAAGGCTTCAATGCCACCGATGTCGCTTCCCTCACCGTCAAGGACACCAAGGGAGAAATTACCATCGAGCGCAAAGACGGCAAATGGGTCGTCCCCGCCCGCGATGGTTTCCCGGCCAACGTCACCGCCGTCAATGAACTGAATGACAACGCCGGTGCCCTCAAAATCAGCGAAATCCAAAAAGTGGGAGACTCCCGCTTTGGCCAGTTGAAGCTCAAAAAACCAGGTGATGGCGGCACCGAGGAGGAGACCGGCACCCAAGTCTCCTACCGGGACACCGCCGGCAAGGAAATCATGGCCTTCACCGCCGGGAAGACCCTCTCCCCCGATGAAAAACCGGCCGCCTTTGATATGGGCAATGGCAGTCCCAAATCCCAATACATCAAGGTCGCCGGCAAGGATGGCTTCGTGTTTAAAGCCCGCGATGGCTTCACCCGCCTCGAGACCGACGTGAAGAACTGGCTCGACAAGGACAGCTTCTTCAAGGTCGAAAAGATCAAGTCCGTCGCGGTCACCGGTGCCGCTCCTGAAGAAAACTGGAAAGTCAGCCGCGAGTCCGAAACCGGAGAACTCAAGCTCGACAATCCAGCCGCCGGCGAGGAATTTGATGCCACCAAGGCCTCACCCGTTTCCTCTGCCTTTTCCTATGTGCAATTCAGCGACATTCTCCCCGCCGCTGATGCCGCGAAAGCCGCCATGGACAAGCCCTTGCGCACCGCCATCATCGAAACCTTCGAAGGCTACACCTACATCATTAAAGTCGGCGCGGCAGAAGGAGACAACCACTACATGAGTGTGACGGTGGACGGCAAATTCGCCGAAACCCGCACCCCGCCCGAGCCCAAGGAAAAAGACAAACCAGCCGAAACCGAAGAGGAAAAGAAGAAAGCGGACGAAGCCTTCGCCACCGCCCTCACCGCGAAAAAGAAGAAGTTGACCGATGAGCAGGCCATCCAGTCCCGCATCTTTATCATCGCCAAAAGTTCCCTCGATCCTATCCTCAAGAAGCGTCCCGACTTCATGAAGGACAAGCCCGCTCCCGGCAGCACCCCGGTGGATGTCAAACCGCCCTTGCCTCCAGAGCCCACCCCCGGCAAAAAGATCGAGGCGGTCACTCCTCCTATCAGCGTGGAAATCCCGAAAAAGGACAATTAACCCACCGGTCAGCCCCACCTGAATTCCCATCCCAAGGCCCAAACTGCATCTGCGGTTTGGGCCTTTTGGCCATTTCTGACCAGGCTTGGCGCGCGGCCTTGGTGCCTATATGGTGCCTTTAGGGGTGGAAGTCGCGCAACCCGCTAACAGCAACACGGAGGCGGCCAGAGCGGGGTAGAGTAGGATTGTGGGGCGTTTGTTATGGTTTTTCATGGAATGATTCCGTTTTTGGGCAAGCCTGCCAGGATGTGTTCGATTTGCTTCCGGTGCAGACGCATGTGGAAGCTGCTCATAAAATGCCAAGAGGCAGCATCCAGGGGACCGAACCAGGGGTGCGGGAATTTTATGGGGGTTTTGAGATCCCTCATGGAAGCTACGATCATTTCAAAATCGCGGCAGGTGGCTTCGAAGGCGGGGATCACGGAGGCATCCACCGCTGCAGAGGGCTTGACGGCTGCTGTGCTGGCCACCCGCTCCGGGACTTGGCCGGCGCAGAGACTGGCAATGACTCCGCTGATTTCCTGGTTCACGATGCGCAGGTGATCCAGGGTCATCAGCACGGACCAATCGCGGCTGCTGTCCTCCAAGCCCTGCAGGCGTTTGATGAGAACGGGCACTGACAACTGATCTGCCGGGGTCCTGCCCACGATAGTCAAAATGGCATCCCGCTCCCCCGCGAAGGCGGCCGCAGCGCTTTCACGGCTGGTGCGGCGGGCCTTCCAGTGGACCATCAGATTGGCGACGAAGTGTTCGATCCTGGGCAGGCCCGCGCCGGGGGCAGCGAGGGCAGGGCGGGGTGGGGGAGCAGCCGGAGTTATACTTGCAAAATGCAAGTGATTTACTTGTTGATTGCAAGTGAATTTTTGGACAAGTTGATTTAATGCCCCGTTCTCCTGCCAAAAAAGCCCAGACTGCAGCGCGCCGTTCGCCGTGTCCGGTGTCCTGCGCGCTGGAAATTTTTGGCGACCGCTGGACCCTGCTGGTGATCCGCGATTTGATCCTGGGCCGCAGCCGCTTCAAGGATTTCCTGGCTTCGCCGGAAGGGATTCCCACCAACATCCTGACAGACCGGCTCAAGCGCCTGCTGGAGCACCGGCTGGTCATTCAGGTCAGCCATGCGGAAGGCTCACGGCACCTCGCCTATTGACTCACGGAAAAAGGCCTGGCTCTGCTGCCGGTGCTGGGATCGATGAGGGACTGGGGTCTGGCCTGGGAGAAAGGAACGAGGGCTGGACTGGAGTAGGCGCAGGAAGGGAAAGAGTGCCCGGGGCATAGCCGTATGGCGTGGGTCCCTGATCCTGCCCCTGCCATGCGCTCTCTTACTACCCTGCTTGCCCTGACGGCTGTCACTCACGCGGCTCCCGTGCCCTTGTCCGGAGGGCCGCCGGTGCCGGAGCCGATGAACCGCTTTGCGCCGGGCCTGGCGCGGCCGGCGGTGACGGTGTCTTTTCCGGAGGGAAAGTTCACTTTGGGTGAAGCAGAGACAGTGGTGCTGGCAGGGGGGACTAACTTTTCTAGGGATGCCAGGTCCGGGGATTTGGAATCCCTGCTGGCGCTGCGTTTTGCCGCTCAGAAGCCAGTCTTCCGTCCCATGGCGGTGGATGCGGATACGGTCTACCAGCAGGAGCGGGAACTGAATTTTGGGACTTGGCGTCAGCAATTGGAAGCGGCGGGAGCCACGGTGGTGATCGCCCAGTTTGGGCAGATGGAGGCTCTGGATGGCTTGGCAAAGTTGCCGGAATTCACCGCTGCCTATCACCGGCTGCTGGATGAGTTTGCGGCCCGAACGTTGCGCGTGGTGCTGGTTTCGCCCACGCCTTTCGAGGCACCCGGGTCGGCGTTCATTCCAGACCTGACAAAGCAGAATGAAGCGCTGCGTGCCTATGCCGGAGCCGTGCGGGAGATTGCCCGGCAGCGCGGGTTTTTGTTTGTTGACTTAACCTCGCCTGCCCGGCCAGTGGGAGATCGCCCCGAACGGTTGACGGAGAATGGGATTCATCTGAATGCCGCCGGATTGGCCTTTGCCGCGTCTGAAATAACCGCACAGCTCGGGGTTGCTCCCTCTGCTGCGGCATCGGCGGAACTCCGCAAAGCGATTGCGGAAAAAAATCGTCTCTGGTCGCAATGCTGGAGGCCTTCGAATTGGAGTTTTGCTTATGGCGACCGGAGCACCGTGCCCTTCGCCACTGCAGCGGGCGGGCAGCCGGATTTGAAAGCCGCCTTTGCCCAGCATCTGCCCCTGCTGGCGGCGGCTGATGCCAGGATCGCGGCTCTCGCGGCGGGCGCCACGCCTGCGCCGGCTGCACCGCCAGTCCAGACAGCCCCGGTGGCGGAGGAGTTGGGCCTCACGCCGGAGCAGGAACTCGCCACCTTCACGGCAGCGGATGGGTTTGAGGTGCAGCTCTATGCCTCCGAACGCGATGGAGTGGTGAAGCCGGTGCAAATTTCCTGGGACGAGCGTGGGCGGATGATCGTGGCCTGCTCGCCGGACTATCCTCATCTGGCCCCAGGGGCGGCCCCGGGGGATTCCATCCTGATTTGTAAGGATACGGATGCGGATGGAAAGGCCGACAAGACCTGGAAGTATGCCGAAGGCCTGACCATGACCAATGGGGCCGAGCCAAGTGATGGGGGGATGTATGTTTGTGATTACGATGAACTGCTGCATTTCCGGGACACCGATGGCGATGGCCGGGCGGACGAGCGGCGCGTGGTTTTTTCCGGATTCGGCATCGGGGATACCCATCAGCTGATCAATTCCATCAATCATGGCGAGGATGGTTCGCTGTGGTTCAGTCAGGGGCTGCATGTGCTCTCCCATGTGGAGACGCCGTGGGGCATCAAACGGCTGGATCAGGCGGCGGTCTGGCGATTGCGTCCGCGCAGCCTGCGGCTGGATGGCATGTTCAACCGCGCCCGTGCCGGGGCTAACTGCTGGGGCGTGGTGACGGATGATTGGGGGCAGGTCTTCCATAAATCAGGCGACCGGCCCACGGGCTATTATACGTTGTTGGGGATGATGCGCACGCCGCCTGGTTTTGTGGCGGCGGACATTGATAAAGTGGCAGCCCTGTTTCAATCGGATGTGAAGTCCACCGCGCTGGATATCGTAGGTTCCCAGGCGATGCCGGAAGCCATCCAGGGCTGCGCCATCACCGCTGGATTCATGGCCGGCAAGGTGGAGCTGCACCGCTTTCTCGATGATGGCTCAGGCTTCCGCACGGAGCAGCTTCCTTTGCTGCTGCGCTCTTCCAGTCCTGCCTTCCGCCCGGTCGATGTGAGCCAGGGGCCGGATGGGGCCATCTACGTCGCGGATTTCTGCAATCCGGTCATCGGTCACTATCAAGCCAGCTACCGGGATCCCAAGCGTGATAAAACGCACGGCCGCATCTGGCGCATCTCGGCCAAGGGCCGTCCCGCGATCAAACCGCCTGACCTTGCCGCCATGGATGCCGCCACCCTGCTGCGGCAACTCTCCTCCCCGGAACGCTGGATCCGTTATCAGGCGAGGCGGCTGCTCTTCTGGAAGCCTGCCGCAGAGGTGTTGCAGGCCCTGGATGCGTGGACGGCCACCCTCAGCGATGAATCCCTGCTGCGTCAGGCCCTCGGCATTTACGAAGCCCATGAAACAGTGCGTCCTGCCCTGGTGGAGCGACTGTTGGCCAGTCAGGATTTCCGCATCCGGGCCTACGCCACCCGCCTCGTGGGAGCCTGGTCCGGGCGTTTGCCTAACGCTGTTAGCCTGCTGCTCAAATCGGCCACCGACCCCGCTCCCCGCGTCCGTCTGGAAGCCATTGTGGCTGCCACCTGGCTGACGGGACCGGAAGCGGTGGAGGTGCCGGCCCTCGCTTCCACCCAGCCCCGGGACCGGTTTATTGACTACGCCCTCACAGAAAGCATCCGCGCCCTGAAACCGCAGTGGCAGCCCGCGCTCGCGGCACTCCGGTTTTCCGGCGACCCGGCCCAACGTGATTTTGTGGTGAAAACCGGTGGGGCGCTGCCGGTGGTGGAACATCCCGGCAAGATTGTTTACGAAGCGGTTTGCCTGAACTGCCATCAGGCGGATGGCAAAGGCCTGCCCAGGATTTACCCTCCGCTGGCGGGCAGCCCATGGGTGGTGGGCGACAAGTCCATCCCGGTCCGGATGCTGCTGCATGGTCTGTCAGGACCCATCACCGTAAATGGGGAACCCTATGGCACGGGCAACCCGATCCCCATGCCGCCCAGCGGTCTCGATGACCAAAAAATCGCGGACGTGCTCACCTGGCTGCGCTCCAACTTTGGCAACAACGCCCCCGCCATTTCCCCCGCAGAAGTCAGCACCATCCGCGAATCCCATAAAACACGCCAGACCCTATGGACCATGCCGGAGCTGAATGCTTCCCCCTGAAAATCTCAGGGCTGGAGTTGGTTGGATTCATTGGACGCGACCTTAATTCCAGATGAATGAGCTGCCGATCTGCTAGTGCTGGGAGCGCTGCCGCTGGCGTGCCCCGCCGCGCCGCCGGGGCCTTTTGGCAAAGGGAGCTGTCATACGGATAACCGGACGGTGCAGTCCCCATCTGAAAGGCGGGTGGGTGCGCTGGTTCAATCCGCGCCCTTGACGATTCCTGGAAAAAGTTATTGTTGGAAGGGCGTGTCTGGTTTAGGCATGACCTCCCGATTTTCCAGATTTTTGCACCGGCAGTAGTCATTGCGACGCCTTATTCCACAAAACCTACCCCCCCATTACTTCATGTTTGATCACGCACTTCAGGCCTTTTCCGGCATTACCCTGTTACAGGTTTCTGCTTTCCTCATCCCGTTCATCCTCGCCATTTGGGTGGACTTAAGGACTCACAGCAGTGGGCAAGCGGTCACGATGCGGGATGCCGCCATCTGGTCCTGCATCTGGATCTTCTGCGCCTTTCTTTTTGGTTTATTTGTCTGGTGGGACCGCGGAGCGGAGTCAGCCAGCCTGTATGCCACAGGCTACGTGCTGGAAAAGGCCCTCGCGGTGGACAATCTTTTTGCCTTTTTCCTGATCTTTAAATCCTTTGGCCTGACTCTGGAGGAAAACCAGCCGCTCCAGCACCGCATCCTTTACTGGGGCATTTTGGGGGCCATCGTCTTCCGCATCATCTTCCTCGGAGCCGGGGCGCTCATCGTCAATCTCAGCCCTTACGTTCTCATTGCCTTTGCACTGGTCGTCCTGTGGACCGTTTATAAAATGTGGACCAGCGCGGATGAGGACGAGGAGGTCGATTACACCAACCACTGGTCGGTGACGATGGTGAAAAAATTCGCCACGGTCAATCCTTCCATCGAGTCCCGGCGCTTCTTCTCGAACGGGGCCACTCCGCTCTTCCTCTGCCTCGTGTGCATTGAAGTCTGCGACGTGATTTTCGCCTTCGACTCCATGCCGGTGATCGTGGCCGTGGTCAGTGATCCCTACCTGATGATTACCTCCAGCCTGTGGGCCGCCGCCGGTCTGCGCAGTTTGTATTTCCTGCTGATCGCCGCGCAGAACAAGTTCTGGGCGCTGGAAAAAGCAGTGATGCTCCTGCTGGTCTTTGTTTCTGTGAAACTGATTGGCAGCGGATTGAAGAACACGCCGGTCGGTTTCCACCTGCCGAATGTCGTCAGCCTCTCCATCGTCCTCCTCATCCTGGCAGGCGGGATCATCTGGTCCCTGAAATTCCCCAAGTCTGAAGACGAAGAGGAAGTGAAGGCGTAGGCGGTCTGTCTTGATCCTTCATCTGCCACATTGGAGTGGATTCCCCGTTGATCCCACTACCAACCTGCATGCCAAGTTTGCCGGTCCTTCCCCCAAAGCCCTTCCTTCAAAGCCATGCGCCGTTTGCCCGTATATCTGTTGCTGGACACCTCCGGATCCATGAAGGGCGAGCCCTTGGAATCGG
This sequence comes from Akkermansia muciniphila, assembly GCA_945900785.1. Classification (GTDB taxonomy): domain Bacteria; phylum Verrucomicrobiota; class Verrucomicrobiia; order Verrucomicrobiales; family V1-33; genus CAIZWU01. Next base: position 26,265 of record CAMDJM010000028.1, on the reverse strand, counting down.
TGAAAACCGGCATCCATGCCATGCTCAGCGGGCTGCGTCAGGATCCCCATGCCCTCGAGTCGCTGCACCTTTCCATCATCACGTTTGACCGCGAGGTGAAGATCGTGGTGCCGCTCACCAGTCTGGAGACCCTGCAAATGCCGGAGATTGTTTGTCCGGATTCCGGGCCTACGCATCTCGGGGCTGCCCTGGAGGTGCTGACCCAGCGGGTTAAAGCGGAGGTGGTATTATCCAACGAGGAAGGCAAGGGAGATTGGCGGCCCCTGCTTTTTGTCATGACCGACGGCGTGCCTTCCGACATCCAGCTTTACAAGGAAGTCATTCCCCAGGTGAGGAGTTGTGGATTCGCCTCCATCATCGCCTGTGCCGCCGGACCGAAGGCCCGGAAAGAAGACCTGAGGGCCCTGGCGGATCAGGTGGTGAGCCTGGAAACCATGGATGGAAATGGATTTGTTAGCTTTTTCCGCTGGGTTTCCGCCAGCATGGCCGCAGGCAGTGCCGGGCAGGGCGGCGGAAGCGGCGGCGGAGCCCAACTGCCTCCGCCTCCACCGGAGATCAATGTCGTGTTCTGAGACCGCGCCGTTTCCCCCATGTCCTCCGATCTGGCTTTCTCCAAAAACCGCAGGCCGGGGCAGTTGCTGCATCGATTTTTGGAATCAGGACACCCACTCTTCGTCCGGCAGCCGGCCCGCCTGTTGGGGCCCTTGATTGCATTTCTGGCGGATTTCCATCGGAATGGTCAGGCCCATGGGGCAGTGATGCCGGGGCGTCTGCTGCTCTCGCCCACCGGGGAATGGGACTTGGATTTTTTCAAAACCCGGGCGGGTTCCCCGGATGCGCTGGAACTGGAAATCTATTATCCGGACGGCCCAGGGCAATCCCTGGAGGAGCGCCAGGGCCACGATGTCAGGGCGCTGGCGGCGGTGGTGCACCTGATTATCACCGATCACCCGCCGGCCCGCCGGTGGCGGCGCGTGCAGACCCTGGCGGAACATCCCCATGCGCAAGCCTGGCCATCTGCCTTTATCTCCCTGATAGACCAGGTCCTGGCTGCGGGCCCGGATGAGGCCTTGCCCGCGCTGGCTGCCTGGCAGGCCGCGCTGGGCATTGGCGCTGAGGAGCCTTCTCCCACGGAAGTCCTGGTAAAGCCTGACAACCCACCGGAGCCTACCCACATCCCGCCGTCGGTTCCGGTCTGGCCGTTGCGGCCGCCGGTGCGCCTGCCCAATGCCATGGTGGGCCGGGCGTTTGCGGTCGGGGTCGATACTTTGGATGGGGGCGTTTTTCCGGAGGACGGCCACATTGAACTGCTGGGTGACCTGCCGCCAGGTCTGGCCTTTTCCGGTGGCATGCTCTGCGGATCGCCCACCGAGGCGGGAGAATTTGAAATCCGGCTGCGGCGCCATCCCGCGCCGTCCGATATCGGCGTAGCCAGCGGCTGCGGGCATCTGCTGACGCTGACCGTGAACGCCAATCCGCAATCCCTGTGGAAAAACCTTCCGTCCGATCCTGACGGAATTTTCGCCCGGCCCGACACCGATACCGGCTCCCTGACGGAAGGTCCCCTGACGGTAATTGGGGCCAGCCGGCGGGGCCGGTCCCATGCCCATACCGGGACCTACCGGGATGACGACTTTTCCATGGCCTGGCTGCCTGAAAACGCCTGGTATGTGCTGACGGTGGCGGACGGCGCAGGCAGTGCCCGGTTTTCCCGTCAGGGTTCGCGTGTGGCCTGCGGCGTGACGCAGTCTTTCTTCGGCGCTGAACTGGGAGGAATGGCCGGAAAATCCCTCACCGGACGGGTGCAGCAACAGGCTCTTCATCCGGATCAGGCAGGGGACGATGTGCTCCTGACGGAACTCCAGCGGCTGTTCGGCACGGCGGCGCGGCAGGCCCGTGCGGCCCTGAAGACAACGGCAGAGGAACACGCCGCCGGACTGCGTGATTTCCACACCACCCTCATCACCGTCCTGCTGCATCCCCTGGCAGACGGCCGCTGGTTTGTGGCCGCTTTCTCCATCGGAGACGGGGCGGCGGCGGTAGTGGGAGCGCCCGGCGGCTCCCCCTGCCTGCTGAACTGTGCCGACAGCGGCGACTACGCGGGGCAGACTGTTTTCCTGACCATGCCGGAGGTGCTGTCCTCCGAAGAAGCCGTGAGGGCCCGCATCCGGATCGCGGTGATAGCGGAATTTGAAGCCTTGTTCCTCGTCACAGATGGCATTTCCGATCCCCGGTTCCCCTCGGATACCGCTCTCGCCGATCCCGCCGGGTGGCGCGACCTCTGGCGCGAACTGCACCCGCTCCTAACCAGCCAATCATCCCCCCGGGCGGCGGCGGAGGAACTGCTGGACTGGATGGGATTCCCCTCGCCCGGCCATCATGATGACCGCACCGTCGTGCTGGCGGCATCCGCTCTTTTTCCCATCACCCTATGAGCATTTTCCGGCTTCAGACGACCAACGGCACCACCTTCGAGTTTGACGACGAAGCCCCGGCCGGCTCGGGAGGGATGAAGGATGTGTTCTTCTCAAAAGACCGCCGGAATGTGATCGGGTGGTATCGCAAGACGCCGGATGCCAACGCCATGGAACGGCTGAAAAACATCACCAACCTTTACCGGCAGCGCATTTTCGAACAGGAAGGCGGGGCGTATTGGGAATCCCTCTTCTGCTGGCCCAGCCACATCATTGAGGAGCGCGGCCTCGTGGGGGTGGTGATGCCGGCCTATCAATCCCATTTCTTCTTTGAGCACGGGTCGAAAAATAACGATTTTCTGGGCATCAAAGGCAAGGAGAAGGAAGGCAAATGGTTCGCCTCTGCCAACCACCAGCAGAAGCATCTCGACCCCCGGGAGCGTGGCACCTGGCTCAGCTATCTGACCATTTGCATCAAAATTTCCCGCGCAGTGAAGCGCCTGCATATGGCGGGTTTGGCGCACTCCGATCTTTCCTACAAAAACGTGCTGGTCGATCCCGCCGGCGGCCATGCCTGTCTGATTGATCTGGATACCCTGGTGGTGCCGGGCAAGTTTCCGCCGGATGTGGTAGGCACGCCGGACTTCATTGCCCCGGAAGTGCTGCGCACCCTGAAGATTCCCGCCGGGACTCCCGGGAAATTCCTGCCCTGCATCGAAACCGACCGCCATGCCCTGGCGGTGCTGGTTTACATGTATTTGCTATACCGGCATCCGCTGCGGGGGCGGAAGGTCCATGACGATGACGCCCAGCGTGACGAGGAATTGAGCATGGGGGACCGGGCGCTTTTTGTAGAGCATCCTGACGATTTGTCCAACCGTCCCGACCCCGATTCCGTGAAGCCGGGCTTTCTTCCCTTCGCGGATGCGGCGCGGATTCCCTACACCATCTGCGGCCCCTATCTTAAGGAGATTTTTGAACGCGGATTTGTAGGCGGTCTGCACGTGCCATCGCAGCGGCCCTCGGCGGATGAGATGGAGCGGGCCCTCGTGAAAACGGTGGATCTGATCCAGCCCTGCGCCAATCCCTCCTGCGATCAGAAATGGTTTGTCTTTGATAACAGCACCCGCCCGCGCTGCCCCTTCTGCGGCACCGCCGTGAGCGGCCCCCTGCCCATGCTGAACCTCTATTCCTCGCGCGGCGGCGGCAAGTTCCTGCCGGACAATCACCGCCTGATGGTTTACACCAACCAATATCTCTATCCCTGGCATGTTTCCCGGGCGGTGTTTCCCAATGAACGCCTGACAGCGGAACAGAAGCGCCCGGTCGGTTATTTTGTCTTCCACGATGGCCACTGGCTGCTGGTAAACCAGACCCTGACCGGCCTGAAGCAGGTCACCGCCGATGGACCAGTGCCGGTTCCTCCCGGCTCATCGGTCGTGCTGGAAAATGATCAAAAACTCCTCCTCAGTCCTGAAGACGGCGGCCGTCTGGCGCACGTCATGATGGCCAATGTCTAACTAATAAACCCTGTCACTTCCCACGCCATGCGCCGCCTGCCCATTTACGTTCTGCTGGACTGCTCCGAATCCATGATCGGCACCGGGATGACCGGCGTGCAGACCGGGATCGAAACCATGGTCCGCACCCTCCAGCGGAATCCCCACGCCCTGGAAACCGCCTATCTTTCCTTCATTACTTTTGACAGCCGGGCGGAGTTGAAAACGCCGCTCCAGCCCCTGGATGAAGTGCAGGTGCCCCAACTGAAAGTGCGCCCTGGCACCGCCTTCGGCAGCGCGCTGCTGCTGCTGGGCGAACGCATTCTCCAGGAAGTCCGCCGCAATCAGCCGGGCTCGAAAGGCGACTTCCGCCCGATCATCGTGCTCATCACCGACGGCCAGCCCAGCGATGACTGGAGGCCCGCCCTGAAGTCGCTGCACCAGACGACGCCGATCGGAAATTTTTATGCGATTGGCGCGGGTGATGACATTGATTTCTCCGGGCTCCGGGAGGTCACCGATATTGTGCTCAATCTCCACCAGACCGATGAGCAGGGTTGGGCCAAACTGTTTGTCTGGATCAGCGATACCCTGAGCACCGCCAGCATGGGCGTCGCGGATGGGGATGAAAAATCCGCGATGCTGGCCAAGCTGCCGGAATCCATCGAAAAGGTGGAGCGCGACCACTGGAGTGTGGAGCAGGGAGACCATGGTCCGCCCCGGCAGCTTTTCCTTTACGGGCTGTGCGGGGTGAAGCGTCTTCCCTATCTGATGCGCTACGGGTATGATCCGAATTACGGGGTCTATCATCCCACCGCCGCGCACAAGCTGGACAAACACAACGCCGACTTCAGCGACCGCGGCCAGCGCCTCCCGCCGGTCGATTCCCGCGTGGTCAATGGCTGCCCGGACTGTCCGCACTGTGGCAGCGAAGGAGCAGGCTCCTGCGGCAACTGCGGCACCGTCTTCTGCGGCGGGGCCCGGCAGGACTCTGGGAAAAGTGTCTGCCCCGGCTGTAATGCCCAACTCACGGTAAACCGCGGCGATAGCGACGGCTTCCAAATCCGCGCCAGCGAAGGCTGACGTTTTTTTCCTATCCTGTTCTATTCATCCTTAATCCCATCATCAAATGCCTGAATTTTCCGTCGTCGGTAACGTGGATCCGTTTCTTCATGTCAGCCTCAAAAAGGGCGAAAGCATCTATGCCGAGCGTGGGGCGATGGTGTCCATGGACGCCACGCTCGAACTCAAAGGGGAGATGCGCGGGGGGCTTCTGAGCGGCCTCGCCCGGCGGCTAACCAGTGGGGAATCCTTTTTCCAGCAGACCATGGAAGCGACCCACGGTGAGGGCGACGCCTTGTTTGCCCCCACCCTGCCGGGCGATCTGATGGTGCTGGATTGCGGCCCGCGCCAGTTCCGCCTGAATGACGGGGCGTTCCTCGCGGCGGAGACCAGCCTGCAAATCAATATCAAAAACCAGGGCTTGGGACAGGCCCTGTTCGGCGGCACGGGCGGCTTTTTCATCATGGAAACCGCCGGGCGTGGCAAGCTGGCCATCTCCGCTTTTGGTGCCTTGTTCGCCCTTGATGTGAAGCCCGGCAATGATGTGATCGTGGACAACACCCATGTGGTCGCCTGGGACGCCGGCCTGACTTACAATATCACCAACGCCACCGCTCAACGGGGCTTCTTCAGCGGCCTCGTGAACTCCGTGACCAGCGGCGAAGGCCTCGTCAACCGTTTCAGCGGAACCGGCCAGGTCATGGTCGCCTCCCGGAATAAAACTGGCTTTGCCGGCTGGCTGGCCAGTCTGATCGGCGTCAACCGGGGATAGTTAGGACGGGTCCTGTGGCAGTCAGTCGGGATCCGTGGATCAGCCCAGGGCGCCGATGTTCACGGAGCGGTGCAGGGCATCGCGCTGGAGCAGGCGGCGGGCCCATTCGCCGTGGCAGGCGGGTTCGAGCATGTCGCCGTTGGAGCCGAAGACGGCGGGGGCGTCCGGGGCGAGGATGAGGCGGGCTTCGGCGGTTTCGGCGGGGTCCGGGGCGTAGGCGCTCCAAATGGTGTTGACCTGCCGGGGATGGATCGCGGTTTTGGCGAAAAGACCGCGGTGCATGTCATCCACGATTTCGCGCTGCAGGGTTTCATCGTCGCTGATGCGGTCACAGACCGGGGCGCAAAGCCGGACGCCATAGGCGCTGAAGGCCTCCAGCAGGCTGTCGATGACGCGGCCGGCGGGCGTTTCATAGACGGTGCGGCCGGCGGGACGGCGCAGGCCTCCTAACAGGGAAAACAGGTCGTTCACGCCGATCCGCGCGCCGGCGATGATGGGGGGATGAGCCGCGCAGGCCTGGGCCAGTTCCCGGCGGCCGACGGGGTCCAGCGCCTCACGGGTTTCCAGAATGGGGAAGATGGGGTGCAGGCCAAAGCTTTTCTCGATCCAGACGTGGATGGATTGGACGGAGGCCTTGGGCAGGATAAACCCGGCGATGTGCTCGCAGGGCAGGTTTTCGAGCAGCCATTCAAAGGCCTCTGTATCGGCGGGACGGACAAAGACCGCGCGGGGCACGCTGGTTAGGCTTTCGATGGTCCGGGCGAGGCTGGCGGCGGCGGCCCGCCGGTTGTCAGGGCGCACGGCGTCCTCCAGGCAGACCGCGATGGAGCAGACGCCGAGTTCCCGCCGGCCTGAGAGCACGGCTGCAAGATCGGGGTGGTCCGCCGGCACATAGAGCATCGGGGCCAGCATCGGGAGGTCGGCTTGCAGTCGGGTCATGGAGGGTGGGGGATGAAGTTCAGGCATCTGCGATCACGGCCACCGCATCAAACGTGAGGGCGTCATCGGTGGAGACATTGACCTGGCGGAAGGCGGCGAGGCGGCGGATCAATCCGGCGTCGGTGGGGTTGGCGCGGGGACTGAGCCAGACGGTGTGGGGCTTGCGGCGGAGCAGGACGCGGACGGTTTCCCCAATGCCGAGTTTGATGCGGTTGCGGTCCGTCATGTCGTGTCGTGTCAGCATCAGGTCGAGGCATTGGGCGGTTTCCCGGCGGCGGGACGGACCGCCGCTGGCGTTGGCGGGAGACGTGGCGGGAGGCGGGATTTTTTCAAGCAGGACGAGCATTTCCTGGATGAACCAACGGCTGAGATCATAGCGCCGCAGGGAATCCAGCGGGACGCAGCCGTGGAATTCCACGCCTTCTTCCTCCCCGGCGGGTAGCACACTGCGGGACACCAGACCGGACAGGGTGCCGCCCAGCAGGGTGGAGGGAATCAGATAGTCCCCGGCACTGGCGGCGAAAATGGCCGCGCCGCACACATCCAATGGCACCCACAGGCCGGGGTCCAGACCGGCCGGGGCGTCTGCCCAGCCGTCAATGGAATGGCGGAGTTCATGGGCAATGGTGCCTTTACCTGTCCAGCCATCCACAAAACGCAGACTGGCCGGAGCGTGCCGGGCCATGATCCAACGCAGGGCAGCGTAGTCCACGCCCCGGTCCCGGATCACGGAAATGGAGTAGTGCGTGACTTTCAAGCTGGGCGCGGTTTCCCGGATCCGGTGCCACAGCAGCACCCCGATGGGCGTGCCGGCCCGGGCGATGGAAACCACGGTCAATTCCCCATCGACGGCGGTCGCGGCCATGGCGGAGGCCAGCGTGGCAAGGTCATCCGCCATGCGGGACCCGTTGGCGGCGAGGCACTCACGGAAAAGCCTGAGCCGGCCGCGCGTCGGCGCGTCTTCCGGACCGATCATTTCGCTGTAGTGGCGCAGGCCGCTCTGGATCAGGCGTTCCCGCTCGTCCAGGGTGGTGGTTTCCAGATGCAGGCGGCGCAACAGAAAGGCGACTTCATCGGGCTGGTAACTTCCGGAAAAAGGTTCACTCATACAGGCCAGGTGAGGTCGAGAGTGGAGCCAGCCGGCGTCGCCAGCAGACCGCCGAGGCGCATGAATTCCAGATCCAGCGGCATGTCGCCGAGGCAGAGCAGGGGAGGCTGCCCGCCGAACCAGCGGCGCTGCACTTCCAGCGTGGCGTCCCGTTTCCCGACCCCCGGCGGCAGCACTTGCAGCTCCAAGCCGAGCACTTCCACGCGGCAGCCCAGCCAGTCCATCTCCGCCAGCAGGGCACGCGCTTCCGGAGTCCGCCACCAGCCGGCGGCGGCTTTGGCAACCAGATAGGCGGGCAGTCCACAGGGACCGGGAATCAGCCGGGGCCGTGCCAAGCCGTCGCTTTTCCCGCTTAGCCAGGTGTAAAAATCATTCAGCCGGCTCTCCCAGGGAGCCAGTTGGGCCGTCATGTGCTCCTCCCAGGCGTGGTCGGGCAGGCCGTCCCAGCCCAGGATGATGGCCCCATTGGCTACCACGGCCGGACCTTGCAGGTGCACTCCTGGCACATCTACCCTGCCAAAGGAATCCACGTCCCGGGCGGTCACCGGCACGACGGCAAAGGCGGAACCCAGCGCCGACAGCAGTCGGTGGGTGTCCGCCTTCATCCAACTGGAAGGCGAACGCGTGCCGTCCTCCTCCGGGCTCCAAGTGGCCGCGATGGCGTTGTCCGCGTGCCAGGCGCGGGCGAAAAGGGTGCTGTCCAGGTCCGTTGCGATCCAGTCTTTCATGAGCGTATTTCCAAGCGGGGGATGAGACGGATAGGATGATCCGGAGCAGGGGCGGCGTCCTCCAGGCAGAGCACCACGCGGTCGTAACCATGATCGTCCGGCACGTTATAGAGAAATTCCACATGGCCCTCACCGGACAGGGCATCAAACGACCGGGCGTGTCCGATCGCTCCCCCGGGGAGAATTGGGGAGCGGGTGGTGGCCTGCAGCCAAGCTTGAGCGCCGCAGGCTTCGAAGGCTTCGGCGAGGAGGAGGGGCTGGAAGCCGTATTCCCCGTTGCCAATCACGAGGATTTTTTCGCCAGGGCGGGCGGCTGAATCCCATTCCGGCGGCAGCGCTTGAGGGGCGCGGCTGCCGTGGCGGATGCCGCGCCGGGCCGTCACGCGGCTATCGATCAGGTGGTTGGCGGATGGGGATTCCGGGAGACTTTCGCCGGGTTCAAAGGTGAAATGCCCTTCCGCCAGCGAAGCGATCCCGGCAAAGGCGGCGTCGTTTTCGCCGCCCTGTTTCCAATGCAGAATCACGGCCAGCCAAGCCTCGAACGGCACGCCGCCGGTTCCGCGCCAGGCGGTCAGGGCATGCACCAGGCCAGCGGCGGTTTTGGCCGTGGTCGCTTCATCATCCACCACCACCACCTGGGCGGCGGTGCGGAGGAGTTGCCCGGGATCCTCCTCCGGCGATGGCAGGTGAATCACGTGGGCGGTGGCGTGGGAATGACTTTCGGCAAATCCAAAGGCCTGCGCCCCGCCGGTGCTGCGGCGGGTGCTTTCCAGATATAAACCACTGCCGTCCTGGGCCAGAAACTCCCGGAAGACGGCCTGCCCCAGGGTCGTGGCTGTTTCCGCCATGCCGATAAAAACCACGGGCCCTCCTGGCAGTTGCTGATGCAATTTAGCCGCCAGGGCTGCCGCCACCTGCCGCAACGCGGCCGGACGCACCGGACAATGGCGGCCCAGCACCTGGCTGACAAACAGGAAGCGCCTTTTGGCATTGTTGCGGATCGCAAGGTCGCACAAGTCGCGGAAGGGCAGGTCCTCACGGTGCATCTCCAGCCTGAACCGGCCACCGGGCAGGCGGGCTTCATAACAACCTCCCGGTTCCTCCCGCCATTCGGTAGGAAGTGGCCTCATGCGGAGGGAGGCATGATAAAAACATCGGAGCGCTCCTGCACCCGCAGGGGCAGTTGGGGCTCCGGGATGTCCGGCAGGGGATCCCCGGCGGGCGTCAGGGCAAGGCGGATGGCCCACAGTGCGAGGTTCAATCCCGTAAGCCGGATATAAGGAATACCGCCGGCCATGCGCCCGTTGATTTCCAGCAGGCAGGGCCGCTCCGGCAGCTCCGCGCGGGTGCGGAACTGGACATTGAATAAGCCTCCCAGCTGAAAATGACGCGCCAGCAGTCGCACCATATGCCCGATGGCGGGCTCGTGCGCCAGCAACTGCGAGAGGCCTTCCATCACCCGGATGGTGCGGGAAGTCCCGGTGAGGCGGACTTGACCGTTGATCGGCTTGCGCCGGCAGACCATCGACAGCACCTCGCCGGAGCGGGCCAGCACATCCACACTGAATTCGCTGCCATCCAGGTATTCCATCACCAGCAGTTCCGGAAAGGACTCCGCCGCCGTCAGGATGGATTGCAGTTCCGCTTTGGTGATGCGGTGGGCCTCGCTGCGCAGCAGGCGTTTGAGCGGCGTCATGCCCTCGTCCAGAATGTAAAATCCCAGTCCGAACGTGCCGGTGGCCGGCTTGAAACAAACCGGCAATCCTTCGCTTTCGATCTGGTCGCAGGCCGCAGAAAATTCCTCCCAGGTGTGGACGCGGTGAAACCGGTGCACCGCCACGCCTTCCGGCACCTGGGCGAGAAAACGCCCTTTGTCTTCCAACAGACGCAGGGTGTCGCCATCGCCGGCCAGGATCAGATTCACACCCTGGGCTTCAAACGCCGCCCGGCGGTCCGCAATGGAGTCCCGCATCCGGCCGGGGATGAACACATTCACCTGGTGTTCGGCGCAGAAGGCGAGGCACCAGTCCACGTATTCCGCCGCCGTCAGGTTTGCAGGCTCGACGGCGGCGGTGTCGCAGGAAGCCAGCGGTCCGAAATCGCGTTCGGTATGACTTCCAATCAGGGTCAGGCCGGAGCCCCAATCCTCACGCAGTTGCCGCAGCACGCCATGGATACTGGAGAAACTTTTGTTGAACCAGACGCGGGCGGGGGGATGGGGGCTTACCATGGGCAAATGCTGCGCGTGATCAGATGACGGCCTGCATCGCGGGCATCATGTGCTGGAAGGTTTTGCCGGAGGTGTTATCCCCGATGGCGTGCATCTTCCATTCCCCGCTGTGCAGATAGACTTTCGCCATCAGCATCGCGGTGTGCTCACCCGTGCAGCTCAGGTTATAACGGGCCAGCTCCTTGCCGCTGGTGGCGTCCACGACGCGGCAGTAGGCATTTTCAATCTGGCTGAAGTTCTGGCCGGTGAAGCTGTTCACGACAAACAGAATCGACTTCACCACCGCCGGCACGCTCGACAGGTCCACCACGATTTGTTCGTCGTCCCCGTCGCCCGCGCCGGTGCGGTTGTCGCCGCTGTGCTTGATGCTGCCGTCCTTGCTGACCAACTGACCGAAGTAGATCGCATCCAACGGATTTTTCGCCTCGTCGAACACCACGCAGGAAGCATCCAGGTCGATCTCCTGATCCTTGGCCCCCATGCCGAAGAATCCTTTGGTTTTTTTGGCGTCCCAGCCCAGGCCCATCACGATTTTGGTGAGGGTGCTGCCGCCGGCCTCCTTGGTCAGGGAGATTTTTTGTCCTTTTTGCAGATTGATAGCCATGATCGGTTTCGGTTGGGTGTGGATGTGAAGGAAGGCCAGGGAAAACTAGACGTTGACCCCGTAGTTCTTGGCCATGGCGGACAGACCACCGGCAAACCCCTGGCCCACGGCGCGGAATTTCCACTCGCCGCTGCTGCGGTAAACTTCGCCGAAGATCAGCGCGGTCTCCACGCTGAAGTCCTCGCTCAGATCATAACGCACGATTTCCACGCCGTCCGCTTCATTCACCACGCGGACGAAAGCCTGGCCGACCATGCCGAAGTTTTGTTTGCGGGCTTCCGCTTCATGGATCGTCACCGTGATCGCAATCTTGTCCACGTCTGCCGCCACGCCGGGGAGGTTGACCTTGATGACTTCATCATCGCCGTCGCCGGCTCCGGTGGTGTTGTCACCGAGGTGTTTTACGGAGCCGTCGGCTGAGGCGGCCTGGTTGAAGAAGATGAAATCGGCATCGCTGGCTACTTTGCCGTCGGTTTTCAGGAGGAAAGCGCTGGCGTCGAGGTCGAAAGCCGCCCCATCCGTCGCCCGGGCGTCCCAGCCGAGGCCGATCAGGATACTGGTGAGGCCGGGAGCCGATTTTGTCAGGGAAACATTGCCGCCTTTGCTGAGGGAGATAGCCATAACTGTATTTTGTGGTGGTTGAGTTTGGGTTGGGTTGGTTGGGTGAAAAACAGGGAGGAGTGGGCCCGGCCTCATTTGGAGCCGCGCGACCACTGAAAGCCGAAGCCGTAGTTTTCATCGGCATCGCGGTGGCTCTTGAAATAACGGGTTTCCTTGACCAGATCGATGCCCGAAGCGGTGCGGGAAAGCATGGCAATCGCACAGAAGGTGGTGCCGGTGCCGGGCGAATCCAGCCGGACGAGGGTCTCGCTGCCGTCCTTCTCCTTGAAGGTCAGGCGTCCGTTCACCGTGCTGAAATTGGCGACGCCTTCGTAAATAAATGCATAAACCAGCACGCGCTCAATCAGGTCGGGCCGGCAGACATAGAGATTTTCGCCGTCCGAGGCCTGGCCGCTGCGGTCGTCCTTGTCCAGAAAGATGAAGGGAGGCGCGGTCCGGCTGCCAAAATCGCCTCCGAGCGCCTGAATGCAGCCTTTTTTACCGTCGCGGGTGACATACATGCAGCCCAGATCGAGGTCGGCTTCCTTGCCTCCGCCGAAAAAGGATTTTTTCACGGCCCGGTCCCAGTTCAGATTCACGTGGATCACGCTCTGCACGGAGGAGCCTTTTTCCAGGCTGATGGATTTGCGCTCCCCGGGTTTTTCCAAAGTGAGCTTTTTCAGGGAAACCGGCGGTCCAGGAACGGGTGGCGGAGAAACCGGAGCCGGGGAGACGGTAACGGGCGGAATGGCAGGAGGCACCGGCACTGGCGGCAAGACCGCAGGTGGCGGCGAAGGTGGCGCGGCGGATTTGGCGGGCGCAGCCTGATCTTCAAGGATTTCACCGCCGAAGTGCTTCAGCAGGCCAGGCAGGCCTGCGGCAAAACCCTGACCCGTCGCGGCGAAACGCCAGCCGTCCTTCCAATACAACTCGGCTACCATCAGGGCCTTTTCGTCCGCGTAGTCGCTGGCCTGAAGGTGGAATTCCACCACCTCAGTTCCTCCCGAGGACAGGCATACCCGGGCTTGGGTGATTTGCCGCATGGCTCCGCCGCCGTCCACCGTGGCAGTGAAAACGAGGCGCTTGATCGTCTCCGGCAACCGGGAGAGGTCGATCCGGAAGACCTGCCGGGCCCCACCCGCCGGGCCCCCGGCGGCAATGGACCCGCAGGGGGATTGCGGCTGATTGTAGAAAACAAAATACCGGTCGTCCGAGAGCTTGCCTTCGGCATCCAAGCCAAAGCAGCACACGTCCACCTCCGGGCTGCCGGTCAACTCCATGGTCAGGGCGACCGCCACCGGTTGGGTGGGCGATTCCAGACCAAGACTGGCCAAAGACGCTTTTTGCCCACGGGTGAAAACCTTCATGCTTGGCTGGGGCAGAATGGGGTGGGGGGAAGGCGATCCAGAAAGACTGGAAGGAGGATGTTAGAGATCGAAGTCCGCCGGGGCGATTCCGACAGCATTGCAGGCATCCTTGACCGCTTTCTTTTCATCGGCGTCGAAATTGCCATCCGCCCCGCCGATGATGATCCCGATCTGGACCACGGCGCGTGCTTGGTCGGGTTTGCTTTTCAGCTTGGTGATCGCTTGGATGGCTTCAATCCGGCCGAAATCGTAATCGGCGGTGAGCTTTTCGCAGAAGTGGTCGAACTTGGTCTTCAGTTCTGCCGCCGGGAAGATTTTCAGCATGTCATTCTGGGAAATGAGGGTGGCGATCTTTCCCTTTTCCTGTCCGCTGATACTGCCATCAGCGGCTGCAATCAGTGCGCACATGGCCATGGAGGCATTGGCGAACTCGGCGTTTTTAAATTTACCGATGTTGTTCTGCAGGGACGAGTTCATCGTCGCCACTTTGTCCTTAAGATTATCCCAGAAGCTCATAGGCCGCTAAATTGGTAGAAACAGGCAATTTGTCTACAGAATAAAATGACAAACATTCCACCCGGTTTGGACCCGGAATCTCATGGAAATTACAGTTTAATTTACTAATTTCAGCAGGTGCAACTTTATTAGAAACAACGCCTCTGCTTTTGCCAAATTTCTGCTGAAACATCCCGTTCCCCACGCATTCAGCTTTGCGTGGGTGGTGTTGCGTAAACCTCTCTAATTCCGGGTGATTTAAATGAGCGCGCGACAGTTCCCTGACATATCGCTATCCCCCCATCGCCCACCTCCGCTGGGACGATGAAGCCATCGTGCGCCGCGTGGTCCGTTGGGCCGCCGATCTGGCCAGGGGAAAGGCGGACCGCCGCCTCGTCCCGTTCCCGGCTGAATGGGTGCCGGGCGGCAGCGCGGGTCCGGTGTGGCGGGGATGAGGCAAGGACTGGCCCATAGCGAATTTTCGGATCGTTGACCCTGGAGTTCATTATACTTTCATGGACTTAAATCTTGCTGTCACGACAATGAAGTGTTATTGATTCGGGGTAAATATGAAGCTGCTCCAAATGCTCTCCCTGCTGGCTTTCTTCGCGATGCCATCGTTGTCCCACGGATTGACTTTAACAGAAGGACCGATGGAAGGTGCTTTTGAAGAACTGCCGCATGATCTTTACAACACCAATGGCAGGATGTCCTTGGCCATCGGCGGCGGATTGTCCATGGGTTTCCTTTTGTTTGTCTTCTGGAAACGCAGACGGGTCCGCAAGGCCTCCATGGGCATCATCCTCTTCACGGCTCTGTCCGTGAACCCTCCACACGCTTCCGCCTGTGCCAATATTGAGTCCACAACCCTGGATACAGCCTATGCAGACTACCTCGATGCGATAGGCTGGTTTTCCATGCCGGTGGAACGCGCCCTGGCCGCCACGCCTGCGGCTCACCCCCGCGTGGTGCCTGATCCGGCAGCCTATCAGACAACACCCGCTCCGGGCATCCGGGAAAATGATGCCGCAGTTCGTTTGATCCTGAAGGGCAACGCCCCGGCCGCTCTCGAAATGTTAAAGGATATCGAGGACGTGCATCCTGGGCTCTATGCCACGGCGGCCAATCTTGGCACCTGTTACGAACTCACGGGCGATGATGAAAACGCCCTCAAATGGATCAACGTGGGTCTGGAGAGGGACCCTTATTCCCACATGCTGGCGGAGTGGCTCCATGTCCGCGTTTTGGAAGCTAAAATCGCCCTCAAATCGGATCCCAATTGGCTGGCCACCCATACCATCAGCGGGCTCGATCCAACGCATGGCACTTTCGAAACCCGACAGGGCATTAAAGATCATGAGGGAGTCCTCGCCTCTTTCCGCAGTCAGTGCACGGTGCGCGCGCTGTTTATCAAACCTCAGGACCCCGTGATGGCCCAGCTGCTTTATGAAGCGGCCACCTTCATGCTGGACTCCAGAGCCCAGGGCGTGGCGGGCACCCTGGCTCTGGCGCTCCAATATGGCCTTTCTCCGCAGCACGCTACAGACCTGCAAGCCCGGGCTGATCAGATCATGGCTGGAACGGACAACTTCCGTCGTCCTTCCAGGTGGGGCATCTGGGCGGCCCAGTGGAAATATCCTTTCATCTTTTTTCTGGCGGTTATCCTTGGGTTTCTGATCCCCTTTAGCCATGTCCTGAAAAAGGAGGCGTCCCAAAACCAGTAAAAAAAGCCTTCAATTCCCACCCGAGCGGAACTGCGTGGGCGTGACTCCCGTCACGGCGCGGAAAGATCTGGTAAAGGCGCTGTGATCGTAATAGCCACATTCCTGGGCGATCTCCGCGATGGAGCGCCCGGTGCTCCGCAGCATGCCGGAGGCTGCCGCGATCCGGGTTTTGGTGATCAACTGGATCGGCGAGATGCCAAAAATCCGTTTCACCAGCCGCGCAAAACGCGCCACTGGCAGCTTGGCCAGCCTGGCCAGCTCCATCGCTGAAATAGGATCGGCATAGCCGGTTTCCAGCCGCTGCAGCGCATTGGCCAGATCCACCGGTATCTCCCGGGGCCGGATCGGAGCCCTCACATCCTGCGAGACGCCGATGATGCCGGTCACCCTCCCGGTGGCATCCAGCATGGGGAGCTTGGTCGTCAGGCACCACACCGGACGGTTAGGCGCATACCAGTGCATTTCCAGCCGCTCCATGATCGGCTTTCCGGTCTTCAGAATCACGGCATCCTGCTCCGCCGGGATCCTGCCAAAATCTCCCGGGCACACATCGCAGGGCCGTTTTCCTATCATTTCATCCCTGTTCTTCAGACCGTGCCGTTCCAGCAGGGATTGGTTCACCGCAAGGTAGCGTCCGCCGTCATCCTTGATGAAAAAGGCGAGGTCCGGTGTGTGGTTGAAAAGCTGTTCCAATAATCGCGGATCCACGCCCGCCATGGAGACCGGAGCGGCGCTGCGTAGCATGGCAGTTGTGCTGACTTTCATAGGTAGTTGCCCTGCGGAACCAAGATTTTCCAAGGTCCCGCGTTTACGCTCATATCCTGCCTGCTGTTACCTGGCCACTTCTTTTTTCCCATGAAAATCACCCGCATCCTCGCCTACCGCGTTGAACTGCCTCTCCACGAGACCACCTACAAATGGTCCGGAGGCAAATCCGTCACTGTCTTTGACAGCACCATTGTCAGGGTCGAGACGGATGCCGGTATCACCGGCCATGGCGAAGTCTGCCCGCTCGGTCCTTTTTACCTGCCCGCCTATGCGGAAGGTGTCCGCGCCGGCCTCCGGGAACTGGGCCCGCACCTCATCGGTGAGGATCCGCGTGAGCTGTCCAAACTCAACCACCGCATGGACGCCGCTCTCAAGGGCCATCCCTACGTGAAATCAGGCATCGACATCGCCTGCTGGGACATCCTGGGTCAGGCCAGCGGCTTGCCCGTCTGCGTCCTCATGGGCGGACGTTATGGCGAAAACATCCGCCTCTACCGCGCCATCTCCCAGGAGTCTCCTGACGAAATGGCCGCCAAGGTCGCCGGCTACCGCGCCCAGGGTTACACCCGCTTCCAGTTGAAGGTGGGGGGAGATCCTGACACTGACATCGCCCGCATCCACGCCGTCGCGGCCAAGCTCCAGCCGGGCGACCGTCTCGTCGCCGATGCCAATACCGGATGGGTCCAGCACGAAGCCGTCCGCATCGCCAAAGCGGTGCGTGATGTCGATGTCTACATTGAGCAACCCTGCCTCACCTACGAGGAATGCCTTGCCGTCCGCCGCCAGTGCCCGCACCCCTTTGTCCTGGATGAAAACGTGGATGGTCTCGATATGCTGATCCGCGCCAAGGGCGACCTCGCCATGGACGTCGTTAATCTCAAGATCAGCAAACTCGGTGGCCTCACTAAAATCAGGCAGGCCCGCGACCTTTGCGTCAGCATGGGCATCGCCATGACTCTGGAAGACTCCTGGGGGGGCGACATCACCACCGCCGCCATCGCCCACCTCGCCCACAGCACGCCTGAGGAATTCCGCTTCACCAGCACGGACTTCAACAGTTATGTCACCGTCTCCACTGCTGATGGAGCGCCCCAGCGTGTGGATGGCTTCATGTCCGCCAGCACCGCCCCAGGCCTTGGCATCACGCCAAAAATGGACATCCTTGGAAAGCCGGTCCTTGTAGTTGAGTAATAGCGGGCATGCCAGCGGTGACGATCACCTACCTCGAAATGCTCAGCCCCGGAACCCTGATCCCGCGGCGTGCCCCGGGGCCGGATTTTTCTGTCAGGGAAGCCGCGGTTCCCCAGGGCGCTTTCAATAAATTTCTCTACACCACCGTCGGTGCGGCCTGGTCATGGACGGACAAGCTGGGTTGGAGCGATGCCCAATGGCAGGCCCACGCCGCCGATCCCGCCCTGCGCACCTTTGTCGCATGGCATGGTGGTTCCCCGGCCGGCTATTATGAACTCTACCAGCACCCTGAACCCGCGTTAGGGATTGAGATCGCCATCTACGGTCTTCTCCCCGCCTTTTATGGCCGTGGCTATGGGGCTGCCCTCCTCACCAGCGCCATCGAACAAGCTTGGGCCATGCATCCCAACCGCGTCTGGGTGCACACCTGCACGGATGACCACCCCGCCGCCCTCCCCAACTACCAGGCGAGCGGCTTCACCATCTACCACACCGAAACCCATCAGAAACCGCCGGCGTCCTAGCCGGAGATTCCCAAACTCCGTCATGCTGCTTTCCCCGATCTGCCGATTCATTGCTATTCTGTTGGCTTTGATGTGCCATGGCCTGGCCACTCCAGCCGCACCATCCTGCACCGTCACCCTCACTTCGCCCCTCAACTACCAGGTCCTGCAACGCCGCAGCCTCACTTCCGGCAGGATTCCGCTGCGGGCGGCGGTTACGGGCACGGCCGGCCAATGGCAGTATCAACTGACCCACGCCACTGCGGAGGGGAATCCCGGCCTGCCAGCGGGGGCAGCACCGATGGTTCCTTTGGACGAATCCTGGCATCCTCTGCCCGGGCCGGACGGGGATGGCCTCCTGCAAGCCTCCCTCCCCGCCCCTGCGGGAGGCTGGTATCACTTGGAAATCCGTGGCGTCACCAACGGGCAAACGCTCGCCGCTGCCTCCATCGGGCAGGTTGGCATCGGCGAGGTTTTTATCATCGCGGGTCAATCCAATGCCGCTAATTACGGTTCCGAAAAACAAGTTGCCCGCAGCGGCAAAGTCACCTCCTGGAGCGGCCAGCAATGGGCTCCGGCTCACGATCCCCAACCGGGAGCCAGCGGCGGCAGCGGCAGCTTCATGCCTGCTTTTGGCGATGCCCTGCAGGCCAAACTTGGCGTGCCCATTGGCCTGGTTGCCATGGCCGAGGGGGCGACCAGCGTCCGCGAGTGGTTGCCCCAGGGCCGCCTGATGAAGCAACAACCCACCACTGGTGGCAATGTGGTGCCGGCCGGAGCGGGCGAATGGGCCAGCACCGGCAAACTCTTTGAGCGCTTCACGCAGGCCTTCTCCATCCTCGGCCCCTACGGATTCCGCGCCATTCTGTGGCACCAGGGCGAAAGCGACGCGGGGCAGGCCCGTGCCGGATATCCGGCTGACCGCCAAATCACCGGCGCTCAATATGTGGGCTTCATGCGGGACCTCATCCAGGCCACCCGGACACAAGCCGGATGGTCCATCCCCTGGTTCACCGCTCAAACCACCTATCATCAGGAGCAGGATCCCCCCGATCCTGAATTCCGCGCTGCCATGCAGCAGCTCTGGGACGAGGGTCTTTCCCTCCAGGGCCCTGACACCGATGCGCTGCGCGCCAATTACCGCGATGGCGTCCACTTCAATGCGGCGGGCCTGGTGAAGCATGGGGAATGGTGGAGCGATCTGACAGCCAAAGCGATTCTCAGTCAAAAACTGGTGCTTCCTCCCACGGGAGACGGCACGGTTCCACCCTGGGAAAAAGGCTCCAGGATGTCCGCTGATCCTCACAAGATAACCCTCCTGCCTGGACAATCCGGCTTTGTCTTCAGCATGTATGGCGCCCCGGGGGACATCGGCCCGTTGAAGGAACTGGTCGCCACCATGCGGGAACAAAAGCTGGGCAATGGCTTCGATCCCGCGCCGGGCCCTGGCCCTGCCAGCAAGCCCGTCTTCGATTACCTCGCCAGCATCGGCTGGCCGGCGATTTGCTATTCCGGCAGTGAAATGCAGATCGATGGGGGCCGGGCCGTCTTTGGCGCGGAACACGCCGCCGCCTTGTCCGCCATGGATCAGGCTGGCGTTTTCAATGCTCTGCAACTCGGCGAGTGGGGCTACCACTTTCACCGCCTCCGTCCTGCCGAATCCTGGTGGCGCGATGTCTACGGGAAAGAGCTTGATCAGTTCAAGCACCTCATGCAACCTGCCGGCCTGGCAGGCTATGCCACCAGGCCGGCCAACCGTCAGGAATGTTATGATGCCGTCCAGGCCTACTTTACCCACCGCAGCCGCGATTTGTTGAACCGCGTCTGCAGCGTCACGGGCCACTCCCATTATGAAGCCTATGCCGGCGGCTGGGGGGCCACCTGCATTGGCCTCGAAGTCGGGGAAAATATCGCCTTCACCCAATCCAAATTCGCCTTCGCCCGGGGAGCCTCCCGCCAGTGGCAAAAGCCTTGGGCCGTGCAGGTTAGCCCTTGGTTCCATGGGGCCTGCACCACCAGCGGCCCCCTGCGGATGGAGGGCAAAAACGCCCGCGGGCTCGACGCCGGACACTCCCTCAGCTTTTATCAGCGGATGTGGCTCCACGGCTGGTTCGCCGGTGCTGCCATGGTCACGCCGGAGAATAGCGTCGCCACCTTCTTCGAAAAACCGGAAGCCCCCTGGACCCTCACCTCCCATGGTCACAAGGCCGCTGAAACTTTTCAATTCATGCAGGCCCATGATCGCGGGGTCCCCTGGATGCCTGTCGCGGTCGTCATCGATCACCTTGCCGGGTATAACGGCTATATGGACAAGCCCTGGGGCATCCTGGAACCCACCGCGGGCGACCGCCAGCTGCGCGATCTGTTTGATGCCCAACTTTACCCGGACAGCGACCATATCCACCGCCAACCCTTCCCGGACAATCCGGAACTCAGCTACCTCCGCCCCACCCCGTATGGCGAAATCTTCGACGTGCAGCTCACCAGCGCCCCGGAGACCACCCTGTTGAAGTATCCCGTCCTCCTCCTCGCGGGTGACATCACCTTCGATCCTGTCCTGATTTCCAAGCTCGAACAGGCCCTGCGTCTGGGTCGCACCGTGCTGCTGTCCCCAGCCCATCAGGCCGCACTGGGTCCCCAGTTTGCCCGGCTCGCCGCCCTGCCAGGGTTGGAGGTCCTCCAGCCATGGACCCATCCGGGCACGCAACGCCCCACTGCCATCCCCCATTCCCGTCTCACTCAACTCGTCCAGGAAACTACCCCTATTGAAGTCTCCGGGGATCCCGTCGCGTGGCAAATCAACCGCAGCGCCGGCTCCTGGATCATCGAATGCATCAACCATCAGGGCATTACTAAAAAGCCGGACCAACCCGCCGTGGTGGATCCTGGGGCCACCGCCCGGCTCACCCTGCGGCCGAAATTTCCCTGCCGCTCCGCCAGGGAATGGAGAACCGACCGCACCTTTCCTGATCCCGCCAAGATCACCCTGGAGATTCCGCCAGGAGAAACGGCTTACGTCGAATTCAGCGACGTTCCGGCAGGGACGACCGCCCCGGGGCCGCAATGAAGCAACCGCTTTGGATTTCACTGCTCACGCGCTTGCTGCCGGGGCTCCGTCCGGCAGGTTGGGCTCATGTTGTTTTCCAAGGTGCTCCGAATCCTGGCGCTCGGGTGCTGCCTCCCCGCTGGCGGCTGCGCCCCGGTCCCGCCGCAGGCCACTGCGCCAGCCGCGCCCCTTGAAGGCGATGGCCTCGTCTGGCGGGTCACCAGGGGCAAGGTGCCTTTTTTCCTCGCTGGATCGTTTCATATGCTGCGTCCGGGCGATTTGCCGCTGCCGGAATCCTACGAAGTGGCGTGGCGGGAAACCCGGCATCTGGTGCTGGAAATCCTCCCCGGCGAAGCCGCCCGACCGGAGGTGAAAACCGCTGTGACCCAGTTGATCACCCTCCCGGAAGGCCGCCGCCTGCGCGATCTGCTCCCCCCCGCCACCTGGAAGCGACTCGCCCAATTTGCCCAAGGCACCGCCTTGCCGAAAGCCTCGCTGGAGCGCCTGAAACCCTGGATGGCCGGCATCCAGGTGGCCATGGCGGCGGTGGCCCCTCTGGGATTCCGCCAGGATCTGGGCGTGGAACCCCAATTTCAAAACCGCCCCCCCGATCCCAGCCGCAGCGTCGATGCCCTGGAAACCGTGATGGGGCAACTCCGCGTCCTTGATGCCATCCCTGCCTCCGTGCAGCAACGCATGCTGGACCTGGCCCTTGACCAAGCCAGCCGGGCTTCGGAGGAATTCCCCGCCCTCGTCAAGGCCTGGCGTCAGGGCGATGCCGCCGCCGTGCACCGCCTCCTGAGCGTCAGCTTCAAGGAATTCCCGGAGATCAGCCGTCAGCTCATCCAAGACCGGAATGCCGCTTGGCTGCCCCGGCTGGAAGCCCTGCTCCAGGGGGACCGCCCCACCATGGTCCTCGTCGGAGCCGGCCACCTCTGCGGCCCCGGCAGCCTTGTGGAGCTACTGACCCACAAGGGCTACCTGTGTGTCCCCGTGAAGACCGGAAACCCCGCCTCCGCCCCCCTCAAAAAGGCCGCCTGAGCCCTGCCTCCCGCAATCCGGCGCGTGCCAGATCCATCGCCGTTTTGCGTTCCGGGCCGTCTGTTGTCAGCTATTCCGTGAGAAGATGGTTTTGTGTAATCCTGGCCGATAAATGCGGTGTGAGCTTGTGCGGAAGTTTCATCCCGTGATTGTATTTATGAACTATCTCATCCCCAACCCCGTCCTTTTCCTCGCTTTGCTTTTGCCCGGGTTTGCTCACGCAGCCTCGACGGTAGGCACCACGCAGCCGGGTGTGTTCCGGCAAACTGATCTGGATGCGGGAGGGTGGTTGACGGGTTTTGCATCGCACTCAACGGGCCGGCTTTATGCGAGGACGGATGTGGGCGGGGTGTATCGGAGTGATGATCAGGGCGGGAGCTGGCGGTTTCTCTCGGGGAACATGACGAGTAGCGCGGGGTTGTTTGTTCAAGGGTTGACTGTTGGGGAAAGCTCGGCGGATCTCGTGTATCAGGCGGTGGGGACGAGCTACACCTCGACGGATGCGAATCGCGGGGTGTGGCGCACGACAGATGGTGGCACGACATGGACCCAGGTGCTCAGTGGCGTGCTTTTTTCCGGCAATGACGATCTGCGCTGGCAGGGTGAATGCCTGGCGGTCACGCCGGGATCATCGGATCAGGAGGTCTTTGCTATCAGCCGCAAAAACGGTCTCTGGCGCAGCACGACGGGCGGTGGCTTGGGGACGTGGAACAAGCAGGGCGGGACGCTGTTTGATGGGATGATCGGGCATGTGGTTCACATGCATGCATCGTTTCCGAATGAGGTCTTTGTCGGCGGTGTGAAGGACACGGGCACGAGCGCCCTCTACAAAGGCACCCGGGGCAGCGGTGGCAGCATCACCTGGGCGGCGGTGACGGTGAATGCGGCGACGACTTCGGTGACGCGGCTCGCGAGACTGCCGGGCGGTGTGATGTTTGCGGCGGTGCAGGACGGGACGAACCATCGTTTCTACAAATCCGACACGGCAGGCACAACTTGGACGAACCTTACCACCACGGTGCCCGGCGGACTCACGCCGAATGGTCCCTTGGGCATGTGTCATGTGTTGCGTGATGGTGTGACGATTGTGCTGGGCTGGATCGGCGGCCCGACGCGGAAAAGCACGAATGGCGGCACGTCGTGGAGCACGCTGCCGCTCACGATCACCGGCACGCGACCTGCGGCCATGTTGACAAGCGACACGAGTCCCGGCTGGTCGCGCGGCTCACTGCATCAGGATCCTCTCGATGCGAACCGCTGGTATCTGCCGAATGGTTTTGGCCCCTTTGTGAGCACGGACGCCGGATCAACGGTGCGCTATATGACACGCGGCATCGGCGAGGTGGTGACGTGGAAGCCTTCGTGGCACCCGAATGATCCGTTGCGCGTTTACATGCCTGTGGCGGACTTGATTGGCTTCATCGCCATGGATGGCAGCGGGACGGGCCTCGCACCGCGCAATCCACGCCGCAGCCTGCCAGTGACGTTTGGCAATGTGGGCATGACTTACGCCACGGAGGCGCTCGTGGGGCCGGTGACGGGCAATGCCGCGCCAAAGGTGTATTTCATCGGCGGCTCATTCTTCGGGCCGAATGCGGGCCGGGCATCCATTGTGACGACGGGTGATGATGGCCTGAATTGGTCACTGGTGCATGTCGCAGGCGGCCCGGGCACCGGATTGCCCGCTGGCAGCGAGATCATCAGCGGCTGCGTTGCTCCGGATGATGCGACTGAGATCCTCGTGGCCGTGCATGACACCGCGAACACGAACTCCGGCATCTACCGCAGCACGAATGGCGGCGTGGCTTTCACCAAATCGACCGGCGTGCCTGCTGGTGGAAACTGGGGCGATGAGTTCAGCCATTTTGTCTTTATGGAGTCTGATGCCACCACACCGGCGCGGCGTTTTGCATGGCTGAACGGCGTGGGATTCCTTCTCTCGAGTGATCGCGGCGTGACCTGGGTCCCAGCGGGTCACTCTTCTGGCGGCCCCAGCAACTCGAAGCTCTACGACTGGAACTCGTGGGGCTACTTTGCCCGTGATCACGCCACGGGGCGCCTGTGGTTTGGCGGCATGAGCGGTCATCTCGGCCTCGCCTATTCGACGAACAACGGCACGAACTGGACTTACCTCGACACACCTTTTTCCAACACTGGCTTCTCCGAAGTGCGAGCCATTGATGCGCACAACGGACAGGTGCTGGTGTGTGCGAAACGCTATGGCGATACCTTCTTCAAAATCTACTACTCAGACAATAACGGCTCCGTGTGGCACGAGTGCACCAAGCCCGGGCATCGCCTGCCCAACACAACCTATGTGGCCCTGAACCCGCACCAGCCAGGCCACTTCTGGGTCGCTACGAATGGCCGCTCCTATGCCCGTTTTACGCCCGGAGCCTTTGGGGCCTGGCAGCAGCAAAACTTTACCCCGCTGATGCTGAATGATCCCGCGACCTCCGCCGCCACCGCCGACCCGGATGGCGATGGACAAAGCAACGACTTCGAGTTTACCACCGGTCTCGCACCGCTTGATGCGCAGTCGCGTTTCCTCCAACAGATGCAAAGCGTGCCCGGTCAGCCCGCGCAGATGCAACTTCAAATCACGCCGCGACTCCCGGATCGCACTTACCTCATCGAATCCAGCCCCACGCCCGCGAACTGGCAGCCCCTGACCAACTTCACCACCAGTGACGCTGGCAACGTGCGCACTATCACCGATCTCAACGCGACCGGAGTGGCAAAGTTTTATCGCGTTAGGATCACGGTGCCCTGATATGTAATGCGGAAATTTTCCGCCCGCAGCCGATGCAACGGCGACACTGGGCGCGGTCATGCCCATCTTTTCATCCGCCGCCTCGTAATCACCGACTGGAAGGGTGGTGCCTTTTCCAGAACAGGACTGCCGGGGATGTGGTTCCGGGACCGGGTCATGTGCCGCAACGGACCATCATCCGGGGCTGACGAAGCTGCGGACGCAAGCGCTTTACGCAGGGTTTTCATTTCTGCCGAAAGCGCTGCAGGGTTGGCGGAAGCGCAACGGCCTCAAGATCAGCGCTGCGGCTCAAGGCCTGGGGGTGGCAGCTTCGACCTGGGGGCACTGGCAGACGGGGCTTCGTTTCCCTGTTGGAAGCGTGCTTCTGGACCTGGTGCAATCCACGGGATTTTCTCTGGTGGAGTTGGTCTGTGAACATGCGGGACATTGTCCACAGCATCCACGCCTTTTGGAGTCTCCCCCCCTGAGCGCGGCAAAGGGGACTGAGGGCTGCGCGGATGGATGACGGATTGCATTCCCAGGAAATGGCAGCACCCTGCATTATGACCGGGACGGAGCTTCCGAAATCCAAGGCCAGGCAACTGGAGGGAGTGGTGGCTTATTTTTATGCATTCGATATTGCTTATGATATGCAGCAGCGTCCGGTTGCAACCTTGCTGGGACAAAGGCTGGAGCCATTTCAAATAGACCCGCGCAAACGCAGTCCCCGGGGACAAAATTTTTTCCGTCCGCTGATGGCCACCCTGCCGCCGCTGCAACGCAGGGTCGCTGGCAAGCCCGTGCGTTTCGGGGTTGCGGTGAAATTGCTGCCCATCGGAGCCTTGAGTTTCACCGTGAAAGCGGCTTTCCAGGTTGACGAAATTTCCCAGTTGGCGCACTGGCATGACCTTGGTTTTGACGATGGCGGGACTTTGGTCTCATGGGTAAAGCAACTCGCTGAGTCCGCCCGGCAGGAGTTGATCCCCTTTGCCATTCGACCGCACCTCCAATTGCCGGAAGGGGAGTTTTACACGGTTTTTTGCCTTCAGGCGGATTCGTTGGATTTGAAATTGGAAGCCGCAGATTGGCTGGCCGCAAATCGCGCTGGGATTGCCGCCGTGCTTACCAATGAACGTGGGCCGCATCGGCTTTCCGCTTAGGAGATCGAAGGTTCCACCAGCCACACCCTCAGTTACTATCAACACGATCTGGTGGTCGTGGACTGGGACTGCGCCCTGGTGATCGATCATCCATCGGATTTCCCTGAAACGCTTTACTTCTGCTTTGGTAAATACCATAACGGTCAGCGCATTTCCTCCGGTGGCTCCTCCCAAGGAGCTTGCCTGGTGTAGGCGGAGTCGATGGAGGCCTGCCGTTTTCGATGACGCTGATCCATCTGACGCAGCACGTCTTCCGGAGTGA
>CAMDJM010000027.1 GCA_945900785.1 Akkermansia muciniphila | reverse complement strand
CCCCTCCCTCCCGCCATGCCTTCTTCTGACCAACCCGAATCCAACCGCCACCGCCGCCGTAAGGTGGTGGCTCCCGGGGAGGGTGACATCCTTGTAGATCCGGAGCAGTTGGCGCGGCGTTCCGCCTTCGCTTTTGCCGGCGTGGCGCTGATTGGATTATGGGCGATGTTTGCCACGGGGGCTCCGCTGGCGATCCTGCACGGGGTGATTTGGGCGGCGTTGGGCTTGCTTACAATCCTGTTTCCCCCGCAGTATCGGGTGGGTTTTGGCTGGTGGCTGGCGGGTTTGGCTTTCCTGGGCAGTGCGGCGTTGGGTTTTCTGCCTGCGTCCTGGTTTCCTCTGCCGGCGTGGCGGATGGCCTTGAGTGGGTTGGGCGTGGCGGTGGGGGACCGGGTGACGATGCAGCCTGGCCAATCGTTGGAACTGTGGGCTGGGCTGGCGGTTTCGGTGGTGACCGTGTGGTATTTGAAAGGGCACCGGGTGTCGGACCGGGGGCAGACCGGGGTGGCTTTGTTATTGGCTCTGGGAATCGCGGCCTACGCGGGGTTTTCTATCGCGGTGGTGGACTTAAAACCCCGTTGGGTCTGGGATCCGGTGGAAACTTTTGGCCTGTTTGCCAACCGGAACCACACCGCGACGGTGCTGGCACTGGGGGCGCTGGGAGCGCTGGGATTGCTGATGCACGGGGTGAGGAGCAAGCAGGGTGGCGTTGCGGGATTGGCCGCTGTCTCCATGGCGGTTTGTCTCTCAGGGTTGCTGGGATTTTCCATCAGCCGGGCTGGGGTGCTGCTCCTTGTGGGAGGTTCCCTGGCGTGGATTGTTGGTTTAGCGCTGGGGAGTGGGCGCTACCTTTCGCGCCGGCTGGTGGTGGCGGTGGCTGGTTTTACTATCATTGGGGCCGCGCTGTTCTGGTGGACGGATAACAAGCTAAAGAATCGGGTGCAGGAGACCTTGGCCCGCGTGGAATTTCCCGTCAGCTCAGGGGGTCAGGAAGAGGCCAGCGGCACGGGAAGCCCTGCAGGCGGGGAGCCTTTTGATTTCCGGGTGGTGATTTACCAGGACACCTTTAATTTGCTGAAAAATGAACCTCCGACCGGCGTCGGGTTGGGACAATTTCCTGCGGTCTTTCCCCAATACCGGGAGGTATCGGCCATTCATTCCAAATGCTGGCACCCGGAGAGCAATTGGCTGTTACTCGCGGCAGAGGCGGGCTGGGGCACAGTAGTCATTCTGGCGGGGTCCCTTGGCGCGTTATTTTTCAAGGCTTTCCGGGCGGCGAAAAGCCGCCGGGGCTGGCCTCTGAGTTTGGCCACTCTGCTGGCTGCCCTGATGGTGCCGGTGCATGGGCTCTTTGATGTGCCGGCTTATCACGTGGGCACTGCCTGGCCGGCCTTGGTGTTTTTGTTCTCCAACTTCCGTCCCGGGGAAGCACTACAGGAATATGCAGGTGTCTTCTCCCGATTCCTTTTCCGCGGGTTTGGACTGATGATTCTTTCCGGGGGGATTTATCTTCTTGCCAACCCGGGGCAGGGTGGACGGACCCCGGCCATGCTGCAGGGTGAAGTGGCGGCACGTCAAATCAGTGAATGCTACGCCCGCGATGTGGCAGAGAAGGCCAATCCCAGCACTCATCCTCCTGCTGTGAAACCGGATGGCACTCCGGTAGACCAACTGGAAGTGGGCCAGGACTTGGTCAATGAGGCACTCCGAACCCTTCCGCTAAATCCGGAACTTCATTATTGGCGGGGCTTGCTCTCCTTGAATTTTACCGATGAGGAGCCGATCACCGATCAGTCCTTTGCCGCCCAGCGGGTTCTGGAGCCGGACTGGCCGGAAGTGCCTTGGCGCCAAGCGCTGGCTTGGGTGGGCATCGACAATCAGCGCACCTTGAGCCTTTGGCAGGAAGTCCTGACGAGAGCTGCCAAGGGCGGTCTCATCAAAAATCCCGTCTATGGCAGCCGGGCGTGGTGGCTCCAGCGGATGAAAGCTGCTGCCAGCAAGGATCCCGTGCTGCTTGAGGGAGTGAAAAAACTGGGGATGGGCGGATGATTTGGGTAGTTCCTGGTTGCTGGTTCTTGGTTCTTGGTTCTTGGTTCCTGAGAGCACTTGGCCCAATTAATTCTACTTTGTTAAGTTCCCCGTGGCGCAGGCTTCCAGCCTGTGCGGCCAGAGGGCTTCCAGCCCGCTGATTCCCCCAACTTAACAAAGCAGAATTAAAAATTCGATTTTTTAAAGATTTCCGGTAACCTTTGAGGGAATAAAACGAATAATAAAACAAATACGGGTTGCGCAACGACTTTTTGGTATTGAAAATGCTCAAAAAAAGTCCAACCCCCAATTTTATTCGATCATGTTGACTAATCGCGCTTCCGGACTTTACCGCATTCATTTGGGTGCCCAGATCGGCACGGTCGTGGCATTTTTTACGGCCCTGCACGCCGCGTTCAACTGGCTCAACCCTTGGCCATCATTGCTCCAGCGCTCGCCCTACACCGGTTATCTGCTGATAGTGGTAGTCTCCCTGGTAGGGGAAGGATTGACCCGCCCGGAGCGTCTCCGGTGGATGATTGAGTTGTCCCGCCGGAATTTGCGCCGGGTCAGCCTGCGGCAATTTGTGGCGACGGTGCTGGGCTTGTCCGTGTTTCTGGTTTGCACCCAGGACCACCGGATTTCCCGCGCCTTTTTCTCTATTTTCATTCTGGGGGTGCTGCCGCTTTACCACGCGATGAACTACTTGTATCCTGCGAAGCTCCTGAAGCTGCTGCTCCAGATTTTCAAAAAGAAGCAGGTGAATATGCTGGTGATCGAGGACCGGAAGGCGATGGACTTTTTCGAAGGCAAAATCAAAACGGGGATATATCCCGGCATGTCCGTCAGTGGCTATCTTACCCAGAAGACCCCGGAATTCTGCAACGGGGCCCCGCCCCGGCATTGGTTGGGCACCCTGGATACCCTGGAGCAAGTTACGGGCGAGCACAGTATCCAGCAGATCGTGATGCCAAGCTTGTGTTTTGATCCAGCGGTGGGCCGGAAGTTGCGTGCGTTCTGCGAGTCCAAAGGCATCCGGCTGGTTCTGATCAATGATGCCCCGCAGCGGCTCGGTTGCCGGCTGACGATGACGGATATCGGAGGCATGGAAATTCTGTCGCCCCGCTCCGAGCCTTTGGAGGATCCTCTGAATCAATCCATCAAACGCTTCGCGGATATTGTGTTTGCCACGGTAGTGCTGATACTGATCTTCCCCTTCACCACCCTGTTTGCCTGGCTCTGTCATCGGGCTCAATCGCCTGGACCGCTCTTTTTCACTCAGGAGCGCACCGGCCGTGGGGGCGGCACCTTCCGCATTCTGAAATACCGCACTCTCCATGCAAACAATCAGGAGGAAGCCCGGCAGGTCACCGCCGGGGACGAGCGGGTCTTTTCCCTGGGCCGCTTCATGCGGAAGACCAGTTTGGATGAAATTCCGCAATTCATCAACGTGCTGCGGGGCGAAATGAGTCTCGTGGGCCCCCGCCCCCATTTGCCGGAGCATGATATCAAGTTTGCTGATATATCTGCGAATTACTTCGTCCGGAATTTTGTGAAGCCCGGCATCACCGGACTGGCCCAGGTGAAGGGCTACCGCGGCGAAACCCGCACCCGCGCCCAAGTGAGAAACCGCACCCGCTGGGATCTGATCTACCTCGAACGCTGGACCCCTGCGTTGGACATTTGGATTGTTCTCAAGACTGTGGTGCAGGTCCTGCGCCCTCCAAAGGCGGCCTTCTGAAAGGCTCTTTTCCGGAAGGACGATGTCCCATCGGATGCCATGGGACGGGCCGTTCGTCTCCTGCGCCTGGGGGCAGGCGGCGCACTTCAAAGCGGCAGCGGCCCGATTTTGGAGTGCGGACGGCTTGCCTCCGCTTTCGCCAGCGGGGCTTGCCCCGCAGACGGACGGGGGGCGTTTCCCCCTTCGCGCGCAGCCCACCGAAAACGGCAGCAAGCTGCCTTCGGGAAAGCGGAGGCAAGCCATCCGCACTATCTCCAAAGTCCAAAGCGGCTGGGGCGACCGGTTCATCTCGTTTCCCCAAGGTTCCGCACTTACCTTCAGGCAGGTCAGGATGTCTGAGCCTCCTGCCACACGGCTTTTCCACCCGCGCGCCAAAATGAGTTACGGGTCCATACCTGCATCCATGCAGGGATTGACTTTGCTTCCCCCTGCGACGAGAGACACAAAATCTTTTTCCATGAACCTTTCCCTTTTTTTGCGCCCGAAGGCCCTGTCTATTGTGATTGGCTTGGGAGTGGTGGTGCCAGCTCAGGCGAAATTCCTCAGCCCTCCGGAGGTCCTCAAGGAGCCGGAAGTCATCGCTTTGGTGGAAACCCTGAAAAAAGTCAAAACACCGGAGGAATCCAAGCCGGCTTTTGTTGAGGCTCTGAAATTGGCCACCGATGCCAGTTCCGCCGAACGCCAGTTTTTGCTGGCCTATCTCTATCAATATGGGCTGGGCACCGTGGTTTCCCTGGAAAATGCCCGCGCCGCCTACGAAAAATCAGCCGGGGCCGGTTTCGCTGCGGCAAAAAACAATCTCGGCCTGCTGAACCTGGCCTCCGGGGGCGATCCTGCCAAGGCTGTAGCCATGGTGGAAGACCTGGCCAATTCCGGCTATGCCGGCGCCCAGTGCTCCATGGGCCAACTTTACATGGATGGCGTGCCTGCGGCCAGTATCACCAAGGACATGGAAAAAGCCCGGGTTTGGTTTGAGCGCGCTGCCGCTGGAGGCGATGCCGATTCCGCCTGGACCCTGGCCATGCTGACCGCCAACCAGCCCAACCTCACGGAAGCCCAGGCGAAGCAGTCCATCGATCTCATGGAGCAGGCCATGAAAGGCGGCCATCTCCCGGCCCTTGTAGAATACGGCACCCGTCTTGTGACCGGCAACGGCCTGACGGCCGATGCCCCCCGTGGCCTTGCCCTGTTGGAGCAGGGTGCGGCAAATGGGGCAGGCCAGGCTCTGATGGCCCTGGGGTCACTTTACGAAACTGGCCAGGGCGTTCCCAGGGACGGCAGTAAAGCCATGGAGTATTACAAACAGGCCCTCGCACAAAACGAATTTGCCGCTTATAACAAATTGGGCTATTTTTACGAAAACGGCATCGGTGCTCCCACGGACGAAAAAAAAGCGCTCGAAAACTACCAGGCCGGAGCCGAAAAAAAAGTTGGCATTTGCATGTTCAACCTCGCCGTATTCCATGACGAAGGGAAAGGGGGATTGAAAAAGGATCCCGCCGCCGCCTTCGACTGGCATTACAAAGCCGCCCTGTCCGCATTTATTCCCTCCCAGCTCGCCCTGGGGACGCGCTACCGCGATGGCAAAGGGACTACCGCCGATGCCCAGGCGGCTCTGGCCTGGTATCAACGGGCCATGCAGAATGGGGACCTTACCGGTGCCCTGAACGTCGCCGCGATCCTGGAGAACGGCAGCAGTGGCGTGGTTGATAACAAAACCGCCGGGGACATCTACAAGGAAGCCGCCACCAAGGGCAACCCGCTCGCCATGGCCTCCCTTGGAGCCATGATCGAAGACGGGCGCGGCGTGCAGGGTGATTTCAAACAGGTCTTCCTGCTCTATTCCGCCGGGGCCGAAGCCAATATAGAGGCCGCCGGGGAACGTCTCGCCAATTTCAAAAAACGCCTCACTCCCGATCAGATCAAGGAAGCTGAAGCTTTTGTCATTGCTAACCGGAACCCTGCCCCGGCAGGCCCGCCCGCCGCAGATCCTGACAAAAAGCTCACGCCCGAAAACCCCAAATCCCCGGAGCCACCCACCAAGGCCAAGGCCACGGAGAAGGCCAAAGCCAAGGACAAGGACAAGGACGAACGTTAAACTGCAAATCACTTTTTTGCGGCACGCCGCGCCAAGCCCCCCTGCCATGGAACATGACTCCTGACTCCGCGCTGCAGAATGTTCAGGACCGGTTCCAGGAAAACTTCACCGCCCTGGGAGAGGTCGGGGCCGCCGTGTCCGTCTGGCAGGATGGCCGGGAAATCCTGCATCTTTGCGGTGGAACTCTGACAAAAGAAAACGGCCCGGCATGGACCCCGGAAACCATGGTCCCAGTCTATTCCGCCACCAAGGGACCCGCCGCCGCCACCCTTTTGCTCACCCTGCACGATGCCCGGCTGGATCTTGAGGCCCCCGTCCGCGCGGTGTGGCCCCAGCTGGCTTTGCCTCTCACCTTTGGGGAACTCCTGTCCCACCAGGCCGGCCTGCCCGCTCTGACTGATCCTCCTTCCATCCATGACTATACCGCCGTGGTGCACGCCCTGGAACATCAGACTCCGGCCTGGAGGCCCGGCACCGCCCATGGCTACCATCCCCGCACTTACGGTTTTTTGTTGGACGAATGCGTCCGCCGTCTGACCGGAGGCACCACTCTGGGCGAAGTCTGGCGGCAGCGCCTCGCCGGGCCCCTCGGCCTGGACTTCTGGATTGGCGGGCTGCCGGAATCCCGTTATCCTGACGTCGCGCGCCTCTACCCCGGCCGGCCCAAACCGCCCCATCCCGAGGAAGCAGCCTTTTTCCAGGCCATGGCCGCCCCTGACAGTCTAACCCGCCACGCTTTCCAATCCCCCGCTGGTCTGCATGCGGTAGCAGAGATGAACCAACCGACCGCATGGCAGGCGGGTCTGCCGGCCTTCGGCGGCGTCGGCAGCGCCCGGGCGCTCGGGAAATTCTATGCCTTGCTGGCCAACCATGGCCACTGGGAGAACCGGGAAATCATCCCGCCGGAAGTCCTGCGCTGGATGACTACCCCGCTCGTCAATGGAAACGACCCCGTGCTGTGCCTGCCCACCTCTTTCTCCGCCGGCTTCATGATGGATCCCCTAACCAGCGCAGGCACCAAACAACGCTCCCGCTTCGGCCCCTCCCTTGATGCCTTCGGTCATCCCGGTGCCGGCGGCAGCCACGCCTTTGCGGATCCCGCCCACGGCCTCGCCTTCGCTTACGTCATGAATCAAATGCAACCCGGCGTCCTGCCCAACGAAAAAAGCCTGCGCCTCGTGCAGGCGCTGGACCTGACGCGGGAGGTGCGGGCGATGTGACAAAAGCTCATTCGAGTCAGATCTGCCGACCTCACCGGATTTCAGTCACATCGTTTTTCGGAACATGCATGCCTTTCCTGACCGCCAGCGTGAATCCAATTACGATTTACGCTTCCGGAAGAGGCGGGAGAAGGCCCAGACTTTGAAGCTGCCCCAAGCCAGGGCGATGGCGCTGAGGACGCCGAGGACCAGGTTGATGGGTTTTTCGAAGGCATGATAGAGGGAGGCGGTGGCGCGCTCAAGGAATCCCGGCTGGGTTCCATCGCCGAAGATTTCCTTCCGGGCCAGCACGACGGCGGCGGTGGCTCCCGTGGCGACGAGGAGCTTGGGGTGGGTTTCCAGCCAAGTGAGGGCTTTGGCGGGGGCTTCGCGGATCATGGCGAGGAATTGACTGCGCTCAGCGGCGGGGAGTTTCGCGAGTTCATCGGCATGGCGGCTGAGACCGGCGGCTTGATCCAGGGTGAGGCGGCGTGCAGCATCGAGCCCCTCGGCACCCAGGCGGTTGCCGATCGGCACGGCCAAGCCGGGGTGTTTGGCGGCGGTTTCCAAGGCGGCGCTGCCGAATTCGGTGGCGAGCTTC
This sequence comes from Akkermansia muciniphila, assembly GCA_945900785.1. Classification (GTDB taxonomy): domain Bacteria; phylum Verrucomicrobiota; class Verrucomicrobiia; order Verrucomicrobiales; family V1-33; genus CAIZWU01. The sequence goes on along the minus strand of CAMDJM010000027.1, from coordinate 49,862 downwards.
TGCATGGCGACAGGATCGCTGGCGAGGGCGCGCAGGCTCTTTTCGGCCAGTTCTGCGGGCACCCCTTCCAAGGCATGCAGCACCGGAGCTTTTGCTCCTTTCAAGGCTTGGAGGGCCAGCAGGCCGTGTTTTTCGGTTTGGACGGCGACTTGTTTCATAAGGGCTTCGCCGCCCTCGCGCTCGGCGATTTCAAGGGCCTCGCGGATGGCGCGGGTGCCGCCAAATTGGGCCAGCTCGCGGGCGGTGGCTTCGGCGGTTTCCCCAGCGGCGCGGCGGGCAATGGATTCAGCCAATTCGCCCGCGATGCGGATGGCGGCTCCTCCCTGAGCCCAGGCAGGCATTCCCAGGATCAGCAGAAAAAAGAAGGTCAGGATTTTCATGGCAGCAGGTTAGGTCAGAATGGGAGGTCAGGGAATCGGGGCAGGGGGATGGAGGACGGACTGGAAGGACCCCGTGACGGAGCGCTCCCAAACGCTGGAAGTGTTTTCGACCTGAGCTTTGAGCATCGCTTCGAGCCCCTGCGGGCCGGTGACGAGGGTGGCGCGGGTTTGGGTGAGAAAGTTCAGGACATCAGTCTTTACCGTGGCTTCGAATTCCGCCGTCATCCACCAGTCGACCACCGCCCCTACGAGAAATCCGCCCACGACTCCAATGGCGGTGCCCACGCCGGGGGCTACCGCCGTGCCACCGGCGCCCCCTGCAGCCACCGCCGTGGCGGCTGCTCCTCCACTGGCCATGGCCCCCCCGGCGAGGCGCGCGGCGGCTTGGGTGAGCACCACCCGGACCAGCTGCCGCACCGCTTCCTCGGTCACAATGCCCGCCGTGATCCCGCCCACGCCCACCATCACGGAGTTGCCGGGAAGGTGGGTCAGGAGGGCCGCGAGTTGTTGTCCGTATTGAGTTTTAAATTCATCCAGAGCGATCTGGCGCACCTGCACGGGCAGGTCCGAGGCGGCGAGGCGCGTCTGCAGGGAGCCCAGCAACGCGTTCCGCCCGGCCTCCATTTCGTAGGCAAACTGCTTCATCACCGACAGGACATCCGCTTCCAGCCGGGCATCGGAGACGACGTGTTTATCAAATTTTTCGCGGACCAGTTTGGCCGTGCCTTCCGGGATCTCGCGGCGCTTTACCGTCTCCACGCTCTTCCGCCAGATCAGCTTAAAGCGCGTGCCCCAACCGGTGAGATCGTTAGTAAATGCATCCACGCCAGCCGCGTATCCGGCAAAACAAGTGTCCAGGGAAGTCAGAGCGCGGGTTACCGCAGCCAGATCCTTCGCTTTCGCTCCCGCGAGGAGCGGAGCCGCCTCTCCGGTGAGAAATCCTGAAATCTTTTGCCGCAGGGCCAACTCCGCCTCCCGCTCCGCCAGCGCGGCGGCTGAAATCGCGCTGCGGGATTGCGCCGCAGACCACGTGCGGTAAAACACCACGCCCCCCGCCCCCAGTAAAACCAAAGCCAGCGCCATCCCCGGCCAGAGGCGCAGCGGGCGGACCAGGGAAACAGGCAGGGCATCCATTGAGGTAAAGGCGAACTATCGTCCACTTGACCCATCATGCAAGAAAAACGCGAGCACTGGAAAAATTATGGATAGCCAAAGGGTCAATACAAAAACTGTTGATCATTCCGGAGAATCCGGCAGCGCTTTTTCCCAGCGTGTGGCTTGCCAGGAAAACAAACCCGGTCCGAGCGCGCCCAGGTCATACCAGGCGGCGGCGAGGGGGCCGGCACCCTTGTGCTGATGCCACCGGGCGGTGAGGGCCGCCGGGTCTTCCACAAAAACCGTGCGCCCTGGCAAGCCCAGCTCCGGCCGGGAAACATACAGCCGGCCATTGGAAAATTCAAATAACCAACGCACCACCGGCACCCCGCGTGACTGTGCGGTGCGGCCCGCCGCGTAGACCGCCTGGCCATCCGTCGTCCAACGGATCTCCCCAATGTCCGTCATCTGGGGCCGGCAATCAATCCGCTGGATCAGGCGGGGTGGCCCGCGGGTGCCTTTTGGCTCGTCAAACAACCAGGCCTCCCGCGCGGAGGCATACCCTTTCTCATAAAACGTCAGGGCCGGTGCCCCCTTCGGGCCGGGGACGCGCCGCACCCCGGGATGGCGCAGGCCATTCCTGACTTCTATGGCAAGTAGGGCCGCCAGCAGGCCCAATAGCAAAAAAAAGACGAGCCGGGGGAGCAGCGCTGGCGGGGGCAGCGTGTCCAGTTCCTCTTCCAGGCTCTCCCCGTCGGGCCGCTTCGCCCCGCGTTTGGTCCTGGCAGGCAGACGGGAAACCGGGGCACACTGCTCCCCGGCATGGGGGGCAGGGGATCGACGTCGGGCCATGGAGCGGAAATGGCGGCGATCTTCGCTCATTCCCCAGGGAAATCTCCGGATTTTATTGGGATTGCGCAACTTTTTCTGGATTCCGGCCATTGGAGCCGCTATGATGACATTGTAATTACCAAGCCCCCCAACCTCCAACCGCCGCAACCCTATGGAAATCTTCGTCTCCAAAGAAAACGAACAGCACGGCCCCTACGACACCGAGCAGCTCCTGGCGATGCTTAACGAAGGTCACTTTAACCGGCGCGATCTGATCTACTATGACGGCCTTGGCGAGTGGAAGCCCTTGGACGAAGTCTTCGAGGTGGAGGAAGCCCTGATGCATTTCATGGACGAAGGCCAGGAAACGGAAGTGGTGGTGGACGTCTACCAGCAGGTCACCCAGCTCATCAGCAGCCACGAGGAGATTTTTTACATCGCCCACCAAAAGCGCAAGCTGATGAAGACCAAGCCGGATTGTGTGGTGGTGACGAATGAGCGCCTGATCATCATCCGGCAAAGCCTGGGCGGCAGCCGGGTGGAGGATCACCAGTGGAAGGACATCATCAGCGTGGAGATGAAGGAAGGCCTGATGGGCACCACCTTCTCCGTCCTCGACCGCAACGATCACATCATTCAGATCGACGATCTGCCCAAGGCCCAACTGGAAAAGGTCTGCCGTCTCGCCCAGGAAATGCGCGCCTGACACCGGCAAGGAATCCTTCCCCTGTGCTTTCCCCTGCCGTCAGTCACTATGCCTGTTATTACCCTCGACTATGAAACGCCGCATTTTTTGCAGAGCCTGATCGCGCACGATGAAAGCCTGCTGAAATCATTCGGCAGCAGCTTGGGGCTCAAGGTGACGCTGCGCGACGCCTGGGTGAAACTGGAGGGGGAGGATGACGATCTGGTGACGGGCCAGAAAGTTTTTGACCAACTGGAAAAAGCCCGGCGGGGCGGGGCGGAGATCAATCCGCATTTCTTTCACTTTGCCCTGGAGACGGAAAAACAAAACGCCCGCGCGGCCAACGCTTCGGCTCCGGCGGAATCGCTGGCGGATCTCACCTCCATCCGGCTCAGTGGCAGCCCGCGCAAGCCGCCGATCACGGCGCGCACCCGCACCCAACTGGCCTATCTGCAGGCGATCCAGGCCCACGGTGTCGTCTTCGGCATCGGCCCCGCCGGCACGGGCAAGACCTACCTGGCGATGGCTGCGGCGGTGCATGCCCTGAAAAATGGCACGGTGCAACGCATCGTCCTGACACGTCCGGCGGTGGAAGCCGGGGAAGCGCTGGGTTTTCTCCCCGGGGACATGAACGATAAAATCCTGCCCTATCTCCGTCCGCTTTACGATGCCCTGCACGATATGCTGGAAGTGGATGAGGTGGAAAAACTGATCGAGCGCGGCCAGATCGAGATCGCCCCGCTCGCCTTCATGCGGGGCCGCACCCTCAGCAAAAGTTTCATCATTCTGGATGAAGCCCAGAATACCACGCAGGCGCAGATGTTCATGTTCCTGACCCGGTTGGGGGAAAACTCCCGTGCCATCATCACCGGCGACCCCAGCCAGATCGACCTGAAGGACGCCCGCCTCAGCGGCCTGCGGGAAGCCATCAAGGTGCTGGAAAATGTGGACAGCATCCGCTTCATCAAATTCATCGGCCAGGATGTGGTGCGCCACAAAGCCGTGCGCGAAATCATCGCCGCCTACGAACACTACCGGAATGACAACACCCCGGAGATCTACCGCCCCGGGGTGGCGCAGGGGAATTAATAACCACTGGGGTTGAAAAAATGAACAGGGAATGGATGAGAGATCCAGGAACTCCTGGCAAACTTGAAATTTCGCCCGGCGGATCCCATTGTTGCCCATGATGCGTCGCCTCCGCTTATTTTCCGTTGCTTGCTTGAGCCTTGGATTTGTTGCAGGGGCGTCTTTCCTTACGGTAAACTCCCAGCGCAAGGAGGTTTTTCATTTGATAAATACGATCAGGCCGGAGACGGTCCGAATAGCGCATTTCTCCATGGATGGCTGGCTGCTCTTCGGAAAATCGGGCAGCAACTGGGTTCTGGAATCCACTGCAGGACCGATGGCCGTTCCTTCCGACGCCGTTGTTGCCGATGAAATTGATCGCAAATACCGTTTCGTGCGCGACAAGATAGGAGGGATTGGGTAACTTCTCAATTTTGCCGGGTCAGGCCAGTGCGGCGGCGCAGGATTCCACGCATTCCCGGACGAGGGCGGGGCCGCGGTAGATGAGGCCGGAGTAGAGTTGGATGAGGGTGGCACCGGCCTGGAGTTTTTCCACGGCATCGGCTCCGGACAAGATGCCGCCGGCTCCGATGATGGGCAGGGCTCCCTCCAAGTCCCGGGCCAGGGCGGCGATGAAGTGGGTGGCGCGGGCCGTGAGGGGGGCTCCGCTGAGGCCGCCGCCTTCCGTGCTGTGGCGCAGGCCTTCGGTGTGGGTGCGGCTGAGGGTGGTGTTGGTGGCGATGACGCCTTCCAGTTTTTCTTCCACAAAAAGCCGCGCCAGGCTTTGCCGGTGGGCCGGTTCCAGGTCGGGGGCGATCTTGATGAAGACGGGAACGTGGCGCTGGTGTTGCTGGGCGAGATCCCGCTGCTCGGCGTGCAGGGTGCGGATGAGGGCGCGGCAGGCATCGTCCTGCTGGAGGTCGCGCAGGCCTTTGGTGTTGGGGGAGCTGAGATTGACCGTGACGTAGTCTGCCCAGGACCAGGCCCCACGCAGGCCCAGCACATAGTCATCGGAGGCGCGCTCATTCGGTGTGTCGAAGTTTTTCCCGATATTCACCCCGAGGATGCCAGGGAAGGTGCGTCCGGCGGCGTTGGCCTGCCCCTGACGGATGCCGGGATTGTTGAAGCCCATGCGGTTCACGATGGCTTCGCGTTCCACGATGCGGAAGAGGCGGGGCTGGGGATTTCCCGGCTGCGGGCGGGGGGTCAGGGTGCCGATTTCCACGTGGCCAAAGCCCATGGCTCCGAAGCCATTGACGCACTGCCCGGCTTTATCCAATCCGGCAGCGAGGCCGACCCGGTTCGGGAAGCGCAGCCCCGCCACCGTCACCGGAGCGGCGTCCACCAGGGCGGGCAAAAGGCGCAGGGCCCCAAGGGATTCCGCGACTTTCAGGCCGCGCAGGGTCACATGGTGGGCGGTCTCGGCATCGAGTTGAAACAAGCCGGCTTTCAGCAGCGGCCACGAGGCTTCCATGGCGGTGCGGGCGAGCGTGGCGAGGCAGGAGGGGGATGACGGGGCGGTGGGCATCTTGCCTTGACTCATGCCATGCCGGGGCCTAGTGCAAGCCTTTCCGTGCGGTTTCGCACCCCCCACCCCTTTCTCCCTCCCAGGCATGTCACTCATTTACGAAGGCAAAGCAAAGCGCCTCTTTACGACCGAAGACCCGAATGAAGTCCTCATGGAGTTCAAGGACGACGCGACCGCCTTCAATGGGGCGAAAAAGGAAAGCTTCGCCACCAAGGGAGCCATGAATAAGCGCCTCAGCCTCCACCTTTATGAGTTGCTGGAACGCGATGGGGTTCCGACCCATTTCGTCCGCGATGACACGGAGAACACCCTGATCGTCAAGCGCGTGGAGATCATTCTGATCGAGGTGGTGATCCGCAATGTGGTCGCCGGCAGCCTGGCGAAACGCACCGGTCTGGCCGAAGGGCACAAGCTGCGCCAGCCGATCATCGAGTGCTATTACAAGAGCGATGCCCTGGGCGATCCCATGATCAATGACGAGCATATCCGCGAGCTGGGTCTGGCCCGGGGCGATGAGATGGAGAAAATCAAACGCTCGGCGCTGAAGATCAACCGGCTCCTGACGACTTTCTTTGCCAAGGCCAGCCTCACGCTGGTGGACTTTAAATTGGAATTTGGCCGCCTCTACCCTAACCGCCACAACATTGTCCTTGCTGATGAGATCAGCCCGGACACCTGCCGCCTTTGGGATATGGAGACTGGCAAGAAGCTGGACAAGGACCGCTTCCGCCAGGATCTGGGCGGGGTTATGGAAGGTTATCAGGAAGTTCTCACCCGTGTTGAACATGCACTTGCAAGCTGAAGTCATCGGTCGCTTCGACCACGCCGGGGATGCAAATGCCCTGCTTTACACCCCTCTCGCGGAGCACCTGACGGCCCGGCACACCCGCCGCTATCTGGTGGAATACACCGGGGATGAAGCCGCCGTGACGGCCTTTCTGACGAAAGTGCTCGCTGATCCCGTGAGCCACGAGCTGCGCACCGGGGAAGCTCCGGCGCTGACGGAATTCGCCTTTTTCCTGGACTATGGCATGAAGGCCGGAGCCTTGGATCACGAGAAGGAAACCATCCTCGCCCACCACCGCAGCACGGCGGGCCCGGACGGTGCCGCCGCTGGCTTTTCCATCACCAGTCTGAAGATCAACCACCGCGTCTATCTCTTCGGAGAAGCCGGTGCGGCCTCCCACGCGGAGCGCTTCGTGCGGGACATTGTCAATCCGGCGATCCACACCTGGCAGGTCACGGCTGCCTGAATTTTTCCAGAGCTGACCGGGCTGACCGGGCTGACCACTCTGGCCAAGGGGACCGGCGCCGCAGGGTTATTTGACAATGGGGACCGGTTCGCTGACCAGGTTATCCATCAGGGTGGCGAATTCCTGGCGGCGGTAGGCCTTGCCGTCTTCGAGGCAGCGCTGCACCCAGAGGAAGAGTTCCTGGAACTCGGCATTGCCTTGGCGCACCTGCTCGATGAGGCGCCATTCCAGGGTGCGGGGCCGGGAGGAGGTCAGGCGCTGCCGCTTCACCCGTGCCAGCAGGGCTTCGAATTCCCGGGGCGTCATTTGCTGGATGATGTAGCCGGGCGGCAGGTCATCCAGGTCGTCCTCATCAATGTTATACACCTGGATGCCGAGGCCGAATTCGGTGCCCAACTGGCGGAGTTCCTCCGCGAGTTGTTCATCCAGGATGGGGGCTGCGATCACCAGCTCTCCGCCATGGCCCCAGCGGGCGTGGCTCAGCGCCTGGAAAAAATCCTCGCGGTAGCTGTCATGGCTGACGGCGATTTTCAGCTTCACGCTGGTCATGGTGAAGGGGGGCACGCCCATCATGCGTTTTTGCTCCAGCAGCCGGGGACTGAGGGCCAAGCCGTTTTCTGAAATCTCGCCGCCGCCCCAGTCCAGCACGGCGGCATCCGGGCATTTCCACAGGTTCTCGTAGGGGGCTCCGGGGGCGAAGGAGGCTTCAAAAATAAAGGGAAAGCGGCCGGCGAGATCCATGTCCCGCTCATAAATGGCGCGGAACTTCAGGGTGCGGGCCAAGGCGCGGTCCATCTGCTCCGGCGTGGTTTCGAAAAGCAGCCCCAGCTTGGCCTGCGCGAGGGTGGCAGGACCGCTGCTGGAGAGCCCGGTGGGCAATCGCCGCAGGTAATATCCCTGGCCCTGCTCCACCTTGGCGATGGGGCTGGCCGGATCACAGCACATGATGGAAAAATGATAGCGCAGGGTGGCATCGCTATATTCCTGCTTCAGGCTGAATTTGACGAGACGGATGAGTTCTGTCCCCTTGATCGGTTCCGCCGGGTTGGATGGCAGGATTTCGGGGAGGATGTCCTTTAGCTGATCCCTTAAATTCATAATCGCAATAAACAGTTCACAAGGTGCTTCAACACGGCGGGGGAGAAACCAGCAGAGAGCAGACCAGATTGGAACGTCCTCGCCATCCCGTCAAGCAATTGCCCCTTTTTATCGTGTTGACTGCGTGTGTTAATATCCAGGTTTTCCAGATGATAAACAATACTTTAGCTTGAGTTGTCCGGCCGTGGTTTCCGGGGTGTGGGAAGGGAAAAAATGGCGTTGGCATTTTGCCTGGGATTCGAGGTCGACGAATCGCCTTCGTTCGGCAAACCTTTTGCCATGTCATGGTATGAATATGAGAGCGCGGCAGAGCGGAAGGCGGCGGTGCAGCGCAAAATCGAAAAGCGCCGGAAGCGCGGGGAACATTTTGAGGCTTTCGATTCGCCCAAAGGCACCAAGTTGACCAGCAGCTTCTGGGGGCAGGCCTGGTGCCGGCATTTGGAAAATTATTGCGGCTATGAAAACCGGCTGCCCAAGGGCCGCACCTATTTGCGCCAAGGGAATGTCTACAATTTCAGCACTGATGGCGGGAAGGTCTCGGCGGAGGTGGCTGGATCGGATCTATACACCGTGGAGATCAGTCTGGCCCCGCTGCCGCCAGCGGCGTGGAAAAAGATCAAGGACGAGTGTGCCGGCAAGGTGGGCAGCCTGCTGGATCTTCTCAGCGGCAAGCTGGGGGATCACGTCATGAAGATCGTGACCGATCCGCTGACAGGCTTGTTTCCGCGACGCCAGGAGATCCGGCACGGCTGCAGTTGCCCGGACTTTGCGGATCTCTGCAAGCATCAGGCAGCGGTGCTGTATGCCATCGGCGTGCGCTTTGATCAGGATCCGAAAACCTTTTTTGAACTGAGGGGGGTTGACCCCTCGGAACTCATCGCCGTTTCCGCCACTGCGCTGACAGGACCGGGTGGGGCTGAAGCGGACGAGCTGGCGGGCGAGGACCTGAGCGCCTTGTTCGGGATCGATTTTGCGGCTCCGGATCCAAGGCCCGTTCCGACCACCGCCGCCGCGCCTCCAGCCCAAAAAGGATCCAGCAAAAAAACCGTGGCGAAAAAAGCACTGGCCACTCCTGCCAAACAGGGGAAGGGGCGGCATCCAGGCCCCAGCTAGTCCGGGAAACATCCTGGGAAACAAAGGGGTTGCCCCAACCGATGCTGCGTGGACGGTGGGCGGTGGATGAAAACGCCACCTTTTTCCCCATGGTTACCCGCCTGCTTCATACCCGCTACCGCGTCGCGGATCTCGCCCGCACCGTCGATTTCTACACCCAGGTCCTCGGATTGAAGGAAATCCGCCGCCATAAGTCCCCCCGGGGCTCTGAACTCGTTTTTCTGGAGACGCCGGGGAGTGAGGAACACATTGAAATTTGCCAATACGATGCCAGCGGCCCGGTGATTGTGGGGCCGGATTTGACGCACCTGGCCTTTGAAGTGGATGATCTGGAAGCCTTTGCGGCGCACTCGGCGGCCCTGGGCTACCCTCTGTCGGATGGGCCTACGGTTTCAAGTGCAGGGACGATTTTTGCCTTCATCGACGCTCCGGAAGGCTATGAAATCGAATTGATCCAGCGCCGCCCCGATGCGTCCCGCCTGCCCGTTTGATGGAAGCCATGGCTGTCTTTTATTATCCCTGAACCACCCCTGATCCCACTGCTGATGGACTTTGACTGGCTGGACGCCCCATTTGACCTGAAGGTCATCCCGCCCCGGGAGATTGAAGAATCTTTCGAGGATCCCTTCTCCCTGCGCCTGCTGCCGGAATCCGAGATCGCAGGCACCCCGGCGCGGTATTTCTGCCTGGGGAAGACCATCGGCAACCAGGCCATTTTCAGCATCTTTTGGACAGATGGGAAAAAATACCGCGTCCTCTTTGCCCGCTCCATGACGGCGGATGAACTGAGCTTTTACGATCGCAAGAACACCGAATTCCTCTAATCTGAAACGATGAACAAAATCATGTCCTGGCGGGAGGTTCCCGAGTTTGCCGATGAGAGCGAAGAAGCAATCTTTTGGGCGGGTCATCAGTTGGATGCCCGCCTGATGAACAGCGCCCTGCACCGCCCGGATGTGCGGGAAAGCACGACCATCACGCTGCGCTTCGATCCCCGCATGCTGGCCCGGATAAAACGGCTGGCGCGGTCCCGCTATCTGAACTACCAGAGCATGATCAAGCAATGGCTGAGCGAACGGCTGGAGTCCGAGCTGAACAACGGACCGCGTTAGCGCAGGGCACCCGGCGTCGTCCGTCCCATCCTCCCGCACCTTTTTCCTGACATGAGCGAGCAGCCTTCTGAGTGGCCCCGGGCGATCCGGAGACTTTCCCACCCATCCACGTGGGGCTGGCTCTGGGGGTTGTGGTTGACCGTGCTTTGCATTCTTTCATCGCGCAGCAACCCCGGGCCTCAGATCAATATCAGCGGTATCGACAAGGTGGAGCACGCCATTTATTTCGCCGCTGGAGGTGCCAGTCTGGCGATGGCCCTGGCCCTGCGGTCACGGGCTGCCGGAAGGGCTGCAGATGGTCCCTCCTGGGGAAAAATCGCAGTTATTGTGTTGCTGACCGGGGCCATGGTCGGGTGGTTTGACGAATGGCACCAATCCTACACCCCGGGGCGCAACGGGCTGGATGTTTACGATTGGCTCGCCGACCTGGCGGGTAGTGCCCTCGCCGTGCCCCTCGCCAAGCCAATTTTCCGCCGGGTGTCCGCCCTTGCGCAGCGGACTTGATTCTCCGGCCACTCTGCCCCATGATTGGGCTGCACCATGGCGACTTAGTCCGAATTCCCAGCTTCCTGCCCCGGCTGTGGCATGATTTCTTCCGTGCCTTTGGAACAGTCAGGGGCGGCGGTGATCTGCCAGCAATGCGGCACCAACTTTATCCTGCCGGATCTGCCGGACACTCTAAATCCGGAAAAGATCCCCCCCGCCCGGTCCCTTCCGCTGTATGTGCTTCCGGTCATCGCCGGGGCAGGGCTGGTCCTGGCCATTTCCCAATATTTGCCCTCGAAACCTGCTGCAGATTCCGTGGGGCGCAGTCCCGTGCCCACACCGCCTGTCATCGCGACGACGAAGCAAACCGTGCGGCCCCGGACCGCCCCGCCTCCTTTCCCCAAGCCGGAAAATTCCGGAAACGGGGATCCCGCCCCGGCGGAGATCTATGGTCAGGCCCAAGCGGTGGTCTCCAGTGCTCCGGCCGCTACCCCGGGGGCCATTTCCCGGCCCCCCTTGCCTCCCGGCCCGGTCTCCGCCCCGCCTCCGGTTTCTGAAAAGTCTGCCAAGCCTATCCAGGATGGAGATGCTGATACAGAGGCCGTCCCAGCCGCCAGGGAAACCGACCCGCCTCTGCCCACAAATTCCAGCGTCCCCGTCACGGCTATTCCGGTCGCGGAGGATCCCTCCGGCGATCCGCCGGTCCCCTCTGGGGCAGGGCAATCCGACCCTGAAAACCGCCGGACCATTGCAGCCATGGATTCGGTCAAAGCGCGCCAGGACTCCCGGGCCACGCTGGAGCACTTCCTGCTTGCCACCACCATCGAAGAGCGGCTCTCCGTTTCCCAGAATCCTGATAAAATCAAATCCGGGATGAAAAACTACTATCAGAGCAATCCCATCGGCCCCTTGGCGCTCACGGAATTGACTCTGCTCACCGAGGGCGAAGTGCCGAATTCCAACCAGCCCTTTCATCTTTACAATGTCTTCCTGAAAGACCGCGAAGCCCCCATCCCCGTTGCTGTGGAGCAGACCAAAGACGGTTTCCGCGTCGATTGGGAATCCTTCACGGAAAGTGTTTCCACGCGATTGCATGATTTCTTTGCTGCCCCAACTGAGGCACGGGGGCGCTTCCGTGTGCTTTTGCGCCGGGCCCATTATTTCGGACCACCCGTCCCGGGGCAGGACACCACCCGACTGGCCTACTCCGTCGAACCGCCGGCCCGCGAGGAAACCTTCCACGTCTGGGCTGATGTGGACAGCAGTGTCTACCAGGAAAAACTGGCCACGGGCGACCGTGCCTCCTGGGAGGCGGAGTCCTACGTCATTGTGGAACTGGTCTGGCGCGGCGATGACCGCCGCGGCCGCTGGGTCGGGCTTGGCCGCATTGTCTCCGACAGTTGGCGCAGTGATTAGAATGGCCCATTCCCATTCCGTTTTTGCTCAGGAAAATGGCCGGTCGGCCCTTCGTTTCAGGCAAACATCGCCCAAAGCATGAAAGAAATTCATGTGTGGTAATCCAGCTAAATTTGGAACGGGCTTTGCTACGGTTGAGGGTGTGAATTTAAACCATTCAAATTCACTTCTATTAACCAAACACCATCTATACCCACCATCCATGAAGTATTCCAAAGCAACTGTTGCCTCCAGCCTCCTCGCTCTTGCTCTTAGCGGAGCAGCAGCCACCGCTGGCACCACCACTGGAAAAATGCAGGTCCCGCCTACCCCTCCTACTGCGCCTGTGGTCACTGGTTCCTTGAACCTCAACTACAATACCCACTTTATTTCTTACGGTCAGGACATCTGGGGTGCTGGCACGGACTTTGGTGATAAGGGCACCTTCAACCCCGCCTTCGAACTCAATTTTGATCTCGGTGGCGGCTTCAAAGCCATCCTCGGCACCTGGTGGGACGTTAATAGCAACACGGACTCCAGCATTGGCGACGCCATCCAGGAAATCGACGTCTGGGGCGGCTTCGGCTACACCACGGGCAAGTTTGCCTTCACACTCCTTTATCAGGAGTGGTTGTATGCTTCCCAATCCGAGCGCATCATCGACTTCAAGGTTGCCTACAATGACGGCCTGCTCAACCCCAGTCTCCTCCTGCACGGCCGCGTGGACGGCGCTGAGCCCTTCGATACCGGTCTCGTGACGGTCCTCGGCATCGCCCCAGGCACTAAAGCCGGCCCCGTCACCCTCAGCTTCCCCATCCAGGTCGCTGCCGATACCGAAGGCTTCCACGGGGGTGATGGCGGTTTCTCCTTCGCCTCGGCTGGCGTCTCTGCCTCCGTCCCGGTGTCTTTCCTTCCTGGGAACTGGGCTCTCAACGCCGGTCTGGTCTATTACTACACCGAAGGTGGGGTCTTCCCGACCAATGTGGATGACAGCTTCCTCACCGGCAGCATCGGTCTTGGTCTGACCTTCTAACCCTTGGACCATTTCACCATTCCTCAGTCCGCTGCTCCAAGAACTCATGATTAAAACTCACCTTATCAAAGCGGCCGCCACCTTCTGCGTGGCGGCCGCCGCCCTCACCATCCCAGTGAAAGCTGAGACCGTAAAAGTCGGCGTCCTTCACTCCCTGAGCGGCACCATGGCCATCAGTGAGACCTCCCTCCGCGACGTTCTCCTCTTCACCTTCGACGAGATCAACAAAGCCGGTGGCGTCATGGGCAAACAAATCGAACCCGTCGTCGTCGACGGTGCCTCGAACTGGCCGCTCTTTGCCGAAAAAGCCAAGCAGCTCCTCGAAGTCGACAAAACCGCCGTCACCTTCGGCTGTTGGACCTCCGTCAGCCGCAAGTCCGTTCTCCCCGTATATGAAAAGAACAACGGTCTGCTCTTCTACCCCGTGCAATACGAAGGGGAGGAAATGTCCAAGAACATCTTCTATACTGCCGAAGCCGTAGGCCAGCAGGCTACCCCCGCCGTGGACTACCTCCTTGCGGAAGGAAAGAAGAAATTCTACCTCCTCGGCTCGGACTACGTTTACCCACAAACCACCAACCTCGTGCTGCTGGAGTATTTGCTCAGCAAAGGCGTCCCGATCGCCAACATCGGTGGCGGCCTCAGCAAGGACAAGGACGGCAAAGTCATCAGCGCCGGGAAATACACCCCCTTTGGCCACACCGACTATCAACAGATCGTGGGTGAAATCAAGAAATTCGCCGCCAGTGGTGATGCCTGTGTCGTGTCCACTCTCAACGGCGATACCAACGTGCCCTTCTTCAAGGAATACGCTGCCGCCGGTCTCACCGCTGAAGACTGCCCCGTGGTCTCCTTCTCCATCTCCGAGGACGAATTCCGCGGCCTTCCCGCTGACAAGCTGGTCGGTCAACTCGGCTGCTGGACCTACTTCCAATCCATTGATACCCCCGCCAATAAAAAGTTCATCGACAATTTCATGGGATGGTTGAAGACCACCGAAGTTCCCGGAATCGTCAAGGAAGGCCGCGTCACCTGCTCTCCCATGGTCCTCTCCTACAATGGAGTTTACCTCTGGAAAAAAGCCGTCGAAACCGCCAAATCCTTTGATGTCGACAAGGTCCGCACCGTCCTCGAGTCCGGCAAGATCAGCTTCGATGGTCCTGCGGGCAAGGTGACCTTCACTAAAAATCATCACCTGACGAAAAATGTCTTCATCGGTGAAACGACCAAGGATGGTCAGTTCAAGATACTGAAGTCCTTCAAAGATGTTTATGGCGAGCCTTTCCTGAAAGGCACCTTCAAATCAGCAGCCCCTGCCAAGGCGGCTCCCGCCAAGAAGAAAAAGAAGAACGCCTGATTCGATTCGTGTTGTTGTGTTATTAGGATAGGAAGAGGCAGGAGGGATCCTGCCTCTTCCGCTTTTTTGCGTTCGGGTGACTGGCCGCGTGCTGCAGGTTCCCATATTGGCTGCACTTGTGCCGTATCCTGCGCCGCTTATATTCCACTATGAACCTGCGATTTTATCTCTGCCTCCTTTCCCTGGCTACCGCCCCGCTGGCCCATGCCGGCCTGGAATTTGAGAAACCGACCCAGTCCACCGTGGTCAGGATTTCCGATACTGAGATCGGCACGAAGTTCGCCTTCAAGGTCACCGGCAGCAAGCCAGTCAAAATCGTCGACATCCGCACCTTTTGCAGCTGTGTGAAGGCGCAGACCATGGATGGGAAAATGGAATACCAGCCGGGTGAAACCGGTATCATTGATACTGCTTTTGAAGTCGGCAGCTTTGAAGGAGAACTCAAAAAAGAAGTCGTCGTCAGCACCAACGATGCCGCTCATCCGGAGACCAATCTGGTGCTCCAGATCAGCATTCCTGGACTCTTTGAAATCGCTCCCTCCCAACTGGTCTGGATGGTCGGCGAGACGCCTGCCACCAAAACTGTCCGCATCAAAGTGCTGGGGGAGGATCCAGTAGCCGTCACCGGAGCTGTCTCCTCGCGGGATTCCATGAAAACCGCCATCCGCGAAATCACCGCTGGCAAGGAATATGAAATCAGCCTCACCCCTGCTGCCACCGACACCAAGGTCCTCGGCCTCGTGCGGGTGGAGACCAACAGCAAATTCCCCCGCTATCAAAAGCGGCTGGTCTTTTTTAACATTACGGATAAGAAACCACCTGTGCCCGGCGGCGCGGCCCCCGCCGCCCCACCTGCTCAAGCCCCGCCCGTGCCCAGCATCACGCCCTCTGTCAAATGATCCTCCGTGTCCTTTGGCAAACTGGATTGCTCCTCGCCCTGGCTACCGGGGCCGGGGTCCTGGTGTGGAAATTTCATCCTGAGGCACCCGAGTTATATCTCTCCCATGAAAAGGCGGGCTTACGCGGGATGACCGTAGCAGAAGCCAAAGCCCGTCTCGCCACAGGACAGCCCATCGTCTGGCTGGACGCCCGGCACGAAAAGGAATATAAGGCCGGGCATATCGAAGGAGCGCTGCTTCTCAACGAATACAACTGGGACACCCTCCTCGAACAGGCCTTTCCCTTCATTCTCGAAGCGCCGCCTGGCACCCCCGTTGTCATCTATTGCGACGGCCAGGCCTGCACCGCCAGCCGCACGGTGCGCGACCGGCTCGATCAAACCCCACTGGGTGACCGCGAGCCCCTTATTCTGCACGGCGGCTGGCCAGCCTGGCAAGCGGCCCGCCCATAGAATTCCTTTGGGGACAAGGACGCCGGGGAGGACGTGAGGATGAAGGCTGGAGGATGGAGCAGTCAGGCCCCCGGCGATGCACTGATAAGGGTGGTCCGTGGCTTGGCGAACTCCGGTGGCCTGACCTGGGCGATGTTCCGAATTGGAACTTTTTCATTTTTTCAAAAAAATGCCAGCCGGAGAAGGAACCCGCGATTGAGCGCTTAAGGGCCAGCCTGCCGGAGTGGATACCGGCATGGCAGGCCCCTGCTATCATCCACTTCAACTCCTGAACTCTATGAAACATCAAGGTCTTAATTCCCCGCCACGCCGGGCGCTCGCGACGCTCACTCTGGCGCTGGCTTGTTATAGTGCTGCCTGGGCCCAGCCCGTCCCTGTGGCAGAAGATCCCGTCATGCAGGACGGTCTGGAAATCCGTCTGAAGCAGGGCAAACCCATCGTTGGCGTGGATGGGAATGGCGAAGTCGAAGTCGCTGCCGATCCCGCCGGTCCCTGGAAGCCCTTCCGGGAGGCTCTGCCCGGAGCCCGCCTCGAGGCAGAACTCCCCATTGATGCCGAGCACCGCTTTGTCCGGATCCGCCGCCCTGATGGCCGCATCGGCGAGGTGCAATCCGCCTTGAATGGTCTGCCCCCAAGCCAGCCCCGCTTTGTCAACATTTCCGCCGGGGGCTTTGATGGCACCAAGGCGATCATGCGGGCCACCCTCCCTCCTGACGAAGTCGCCCCACCCATCGTGCCGTTTTTCATCGACAAGGAGGTGGTGATCTTCCGAGATGACGGCACGGAAGGCGATGCCGTCGCCGGCGACCGGAACTTTACCGGCAAGGTGCCGGTGGATATCAAGGAAGTGGAAAAAGCCCGCGATTTCCTGAATGGTCTGCCCCCTGCTCTGGTGAATCAGCCAGTCTTCACCGGCCGCAGTGTTGGCGGTCAGGGCACGGACAACACGGCGGATACCGTCCGGAAACTGGATGACTTCCTCGCCGGCCGCCCCATAGCCCTGCCGATCCCCATCGGCGTCGCGCCCTCCGCGACCACCAAACCCATTGTCCTGCCCGCCCCGGGTCCCCTCGGTGGCATCACCCCCTGCAATCAGTTGCCCACCTGGCAAAAAACCCTGCTGATCACTGATCTCAGCGTGGTGAATGATCCGGTGCGCAGCTTCGATCCCTGCACCGGCCAGGGCACGCCCATGGGTGCCTGGTCCTTTGGCAAGCTGATGACCGACATGGCGAACACCCCGGTCTCCGGCATCTCCCCCTCGGATTTCGCCCGCCGCTGGCTGCGCTCCTGGGTCTTTGACCAGAGCATTAATAACGATCCCGTGCCCAAGCGCGCCGCCATGCTTGCCACCATCCTGGCCAAATGGGAAGCCGTCAGCGGCGGACCCAACGCGCCACTTGATATGGCCAAAGCCCCCTTCCGCCTCCTTGCCATCGTGAACCGGCTCGACCTGCGCGGCAACGTCACTTACGGCGGCGGCAAAGGAGATCCCTGTGAACCCGCCTGCAACGGTGGGGAAGGACGCTTCGTCTTCTGTTTCTGCGACCGTGAGATCGATGGTGGAAGCGGTGGTTATGGCAATGGCAACCCCAACGGCGGCGGCACGGCTGGCGGTGATCCTATCCCTGGTGGAGCTGGGAATGAATTCCTCGTCATCATGGAATACTGCGTGCCCAAAAACGACTGCCGCTCCCTCCACGCCTACGCCCAGCAATGGGCCAACCTCCAGTGCATCCCCTTTGGCCCGGTCTACAATGCCGCGCTGCAAAACATCACCGACCAGTTCGCCGGCCTGAACGCCGCCCCTGGCCGTCCCAACAACAGCGCCCTGAACCAGCTCCGCACCAACGAAAACCTGCTGAATGCCACCTGGGAATTGCGTGAATTCGCCATCTTCAAAAACGATAGCGATGCCGGCCATCTCCGCCCTGTCACCGTCAAACAAACTCCCCGGGAAGACTCGGATGCCACCGCCTTCCTCCAGAACTATATCACCACCACCGTGCCCGCCCCGCCGAGCCACAAGGTGCCTCTGGAGTGGAATCAGGTTCCTGGTGGCCCGCTCGCTCCCTTCCTCGGAGGCCGTGCCGTCATGATGCCTATCAGCCTCACCAGCGGCTCCAATGCCTGGGCCACCACCGGCTTCACCGCTCCCAATATGGTCCGCCACCACTTCGCGCTGAACACCTGCAACGGCTGCCACAGCACCGAAACCAACACCCGCTTTACCCACGTGGGCTGCCGCCTGCCTAACCAGCAGGCTCCCCTCTCCGGCTTCCTCGTCGGAGATGGCGCGGGTGGACCGCTCCTCGTCAATGTCCCCGGCTCCCCTGCTGGAGTGGCTGGCTTCTTTGACCTGCAACGCCGCGAGCAGGACCTCATCGGGTTCCTCCTCACCCCCTGCGGTCTGAGCGTCCTCAGCGCCTCCAGCCTCGACACCGCTGCTGTCCACTAAGCGGCCCCACCCTTTCCTCCCAAGGGAAACACCAGGCGCGCAGGGGTCGCCCCCCGATCCTGCCACCTCACACCACCCCGTCAGCCTCCCTCCCCCCAGGGACGGCTGACGGGGTTGGTTGTTTTTGGGGCTTGGCTTTGCCGGGCGGGAAACATCCTGCCTCATTTTGGGATTTATCCGGCCACGCCCCGAAGCAAAATTCTGAAAAAGTTTTAAATCCGGGGAAACGCTGGACGAAAAAATGCATATGTCTTTAATATTCCGATGGTTCCGCGCCCATGATACTGCCCTTTCCTCCACTCCTGCCCCTGATAACACTCCTGACAGGTGGAATGACTCTATCGCTGCAAAGTCCCCTGCAGGCAGTGGACCCACCGTCCACGGTTTCCCTTCCAGTGGCACCGGGACCGCAGCAGAATACGCGGATTCCGGAAGGAAAAGGAGGCACCGCTCCGTCTGGAAAATTTATCCCCGCTGGAGCCGGGGAAACCACCCCTAAAAACCAAGAAGCCCTGGAGCAGCAATTGCGCAGCGCCTTGAAAGTGGAGGAGGAAGCCCCCGGGAAATTCCGGATCGGATTGGTCACTTTCGATGCCACGGCCCGCACTGTCAGCCTGCCCGCAAAGGTGAAGATGCGGGGTGGGGTGATCGAATACGCCCTCACCACCGAGGCCGGCAAAGCCTATGAAGCCTTGCTTACTATCAAAGTGGTGTCATCGGCGTTGCATTTCCATTCCATCCGGCGGTAGCCCAGGTCCTCGAAGCAGTGCCGGAGGAGCAGATAGTTGGATTCCGTGTTCGCCGCATTCCGCTGGGCGGTGGGGGTAAACCAGATATTGCCCAGTTCTCCCACCCCGTGGGACAATCACCAACGGGTTGCGCCCCCCGCCAATCCGGCGCATCCGTGGCGCATGATTCCCCACGATGCCACCACCCCTGAACTGCTGTCCCCCGCCGGCAATTGGGAGTGTGCCCGGGCGGCGGTGGCGAATGGAGCAGACGCAATTTTCTTTGGCATGCCGCGCTTCAATGCGAGGATGCGGGCGGATAATTTCACTCCGGAGGATCTCCCGGCCTTGATGGAATACCTCCACGGTCACGGCGTGCGCGGGTTGGTGACGATGAATACGCTGATCTTCACCAGCGAGCTGCCGGACGCCGCCGCCCAACTTCGCTACCTGGATGCGGCCGGGGTGGATGCGATTATCGTGCAGGACATCGGTCTCGCCCGGCTGGCGCGGGCGGTGGCTCCCCGGCTGGCACTCCATGCCAGCACGCAGATGACCCTGACTTCTCCTGAAGGCCTCGCCTTCATCCATCAGCGCCTGCACTTGGACCGGGCGGTGCTGGCGCGGGAACTTTCCCTGCGGGAGTTGGAGCGCTTCCGGGACACCACGGTGCCGTTGGAGGTGTTTGTGCATGGGGCCCTCTGCGTGGCCTATTCCGGGCAATGCCTGACAAGTGAAAGCCTGGGCCAGCGCAGTGCAAACCGCGGCGAGTGTGCCCAGGCCTGCCGCATGCCCTATGAACTGATCGTGGATGGGGTCCCCACGGACCTGGGGGACAAACGTTATTTGCTATCGCCGCAGGATCTTTCGGCGGTGGAGGAGATCCCGGCCCTGTTAGCCAGGGGCGTGCGCAGCTTTAAAATTGAAGGCCGGCTGAAAGCCCCGGAATACGTGGCGGCCGTCACCGCGGTTTACCGGAAGGCGCTGGATGCCGCCATGGCCGGCCAAACCGGGGGTCCCATGGCCACGGAGGAAGACCGTTATGCCCTGGAGATGACCTTCAGCCGCGGGCTCTTCAGCGGCTGGATGCATGGGGTGAATCACCAGCAACTGGTCGGGGCCCGTTATGGGAAAAAGCGCGGAGCCATGGTGGGCAGGATCCGTCAGGCCGGGCGCGATTGGGTGGAGCTGGAATCCATCGGCGCCAATCTCAAGCCTGGGGATGGCGTGGTCTTCGACACCGGCGGGGATACCAACGACGAACAGGGCGGACGGGTTTTTGAATTGTGGGATAACCGGCTGACCTTTGCCCGGGGAAAAGTCGATTTTTCCGTGCTGAAGCCTGGCGACCGCGTTTGGAAAACCAATGACCCCGCCCTCGATAAACGGCTGCGCGCCACTTTTGAAAAAGAAGCGGGATGGAAACCGCTGCGCGCTCTGGACCTGCGGGTGAATGGTCAGGACGGTGCGCCGCTGGAGTTGTCCTGCGGCCCCCTCACGGTGTATTCCAACATGCCCCTGGTGCCTGCGCTGAAACGCCCTCTCTCCGCCGGAACCCTGCAGGATCAGTTGGGCCGTCTGGGCGGCACGGCCTATACCCTGGGAAAACTCGAATGCAGCCTAACTGGAGATCTGATGCTGCCCGTCAGCGAGCTGAACCGGATGCGCCGGGAGCTGATCGCCCAGTTGGATGCCGCTGCGCCAGATCAGAAAACGGCCAGCCATCCTGACAGGCCCGCCCCCTCCATCACGGTGGGAGCCATGCTGGAAGCGGTCAGGCAACGCCCCACTGGAGCAGCCCCGGACCAGATGGAGCTTTCCGTGCTTTGCCGCACCCTGGCCCAGGTCGAAGCCTGCGCCGCCGCAGGGGTGGCGGTTGCTTATGCGGATTTTGAGGACGTGCGCGGTTATGCCTCGGCAGTGCAACTGGTCCGCAGCACTTCTGCCATGCGGCTGCTCCTGGCCACCCCACGCATCCAAAAGCCCGGCGAGCAGGGCTTCTTTAAACTGATCGAGCGGGCCAATCCCCACGGCGTCCTCGTGCGGAACCTCGGCGCGGTGCCGTGGTTCACCCACCGTGGCCTGGAAACCACCGGCGACTTTTCATTGAACATCGCCAACCCCCTGAGTGCGGCCTTTTTCAAGGACGAGGGGCTGGATTTCCTCACTATTTCCTACGACCTGAATATCACCCAGGTGCTGGAACTCCTCGCCGGAGCACCTCCGGCCTGGTTTGAATTAACGCTCCACCAGCACATGCCCATGTTTCACATGGAGCACTGCGTTTTCGCCGCCTTCATGTCGCAGGGGAAGACCTTTCTGGATTGCGGCCGGCCATGCGAGAAGCACTCCGTCAAGCTGCGCGACCGCGTGGGCATGGAGCATCCGTTAAAGGCTGACGTCGGCTGCCGGAATACCTTGTTTAATGCCCAAGCGCAGACCGGAGCCCGCTACTTCACGGAACTCCACGCCGCCGGCCTGCGCCGCTGCCGCATCGAACTCCTGGAGGAAGACGCCGCCGGGGTTCGCCGCGTCCTGCAAACCTACCGCGCCCTTCTCGGGGGCCAGGCTGAGGGAGCCGACCTCTGGCGGAGCCTTAAAGCCCAATCCAAACTGGGCGTTACCCTGGGCACCCTGGAAACCCAGACCTGAATAAATAAATAAAGTAGGGAGCACGGGGCTCCGGCCCGTGGCATTCCACATCCGCTGGAGGAGCCGCTTATGGCACCGTCTGCGTGATCCGCAGGCGGATCAGGCACTTCTGGCCTGGGATGAGGGTGAGGGTGAAGAGGCGCTGAGTGCCGGTGCCGCTGTTGGGCAGTGGGGTCCAAGTGGTGAGGTCGGTGGAGCATTCAGCGCTGTATATCAGGCCAGTGGGGCCTGCGGGAACGTTGAAATTGTAGCTGAGAGTGCCGTCACTGCGCGTGGGTTGGGGGAGACTGCTGGAAGGCGTGACCCCGTTCGGATCGAGGGCGAAGGCGTATTCAATCAGGTTGGCGATACCGTCCTGGTCTGCGTCCCCCTGGGGCATGGAGGCGAGGGCAGGATAGGCGGCGGCGAATCCGGTGGGGGCGATGGGGGTGACGGTCAGGGGCGCGGAGTAGCCCATGTAGCGGGTGCCGATTTCCGGGCGGACCCGGAGGAACCATGGGGTGCCGGCAGTGAGGGGAGTGCCGGTGAGGGTGCTGTCGAAGCGGAAGGTGGGCGTTGTCAGGGTCCGGGCTGGAGGGGAGGTGATGCGGCGGACATTGGTGAGGGTGATATCATCGAGATAGCAGCTGTGATGGATATCAGACCTGTCGAAGGAGATGTCACCCGGACGGAGGATGAAGCGGAGGCGGATGGTCTGGCCCGCCCAGGGGGCGAGCGGCACGGAGCGGGCGATCCAGCCCGGATCCCAGCCGGAGCTTTGATAGCTGGCCCCGGGGACGTAGGTGAAGGCTCCATTGCGCCCGTAAATTTCGGCCCAGTTGCTGCCGCCATCGGCAGAGAGTTCCACACTGAGGCGGTTGACGGTGAAGAGCCAGCGGAATTGCTCCTGAAAGGTCAGGCTGCTGTTGGCCGCGGGGATGAATTCCGGATTGAGGGAAAAGGCCTGGGCGTGGGGGAGAAAGTCGATCTCGGTGGAATCGGGCGGGAAGTTCAGGTGGTAGGATTTGGCTGGGCTGCGGGGGGTGAAGGACAATCCATTGAGGCTGCCAGCCCCCTGGAGGAGCGGATAAGTGCCGGTTTTGTCAGCGGTGATCTCCGGGGCGGGGCTGTCGCCATTTTCCACATAGGTGGCCGATGGACCGGCAGTGGAGGCCTGGACCTGATAGCCGGTGCTGAGGGGCACGGGGGTGAACTGATAGTCCGCCCCGGCGGTGGACGGCTGGGCGGGACCCGTGATGGTCTGGCTGACGCCGGTGAGGGTGGGATCAAAGAAGGTGGTCTGCCAGGTGTAGGTAGTGGGAACGCCGGAACCTCCGATGCCATTGACGGTGACGCTGTATGTGGCATCCGCCGGACCGGCCGCTGGGAGACTGCCAGGGCGGAAGACCAGGGTATTATCCCCCAGGCCGGTGATGTTGTGGGAAATGATGGTGACGGGGATGGCGTTTCCGCCGGGACCCGTCATGCTGATGGAAGCGGCGCTGGAGGGGAAGGTGGCTCCCGGAAAGGAGACGGACCAGCGGTTGGGCCGGAGGGGGGCGGGAATGAAGCCCCGCGCTGGCCAGGTGGTGAATTGACGGGGTGCGGAAGCAGCAGGCTGGAAGCTACTGATGACGTAGAGGGCGTTGGATGGGACAATTTGATAGCTGCCCGTAATGTCAGTAAAGGTGCCGGCGGGAACGTCGCCGCTGGCCATGTCCCTGGCGCGGCTGTAGAGGATCCAGCGGCGGTGGCCGACGTTGATATTGTTGGATTGGTCGTCGGTCAGGTTGTCGTCCGCCATGTAGATGTCGATGGCATCGGGTCCGGCATAGCCGATGACCAGGTTGCTTTGGAGGGCTCCATTGCGGGCGCTTTGGCTCCAGCAGGCGGTCGTGCCAACGGTGGGGGTGTGGCCGAGAGCGTATGGATCAAAAAACACTGGAGATAAGGCGTTCATATAGGCAGCCGCCTGGGCGCAGCTACCCTTGGTGGTGGCGGCAGGGAGTTTGAAACTGCCCGGAGTGGGGTCGTTGACAATGGGTTCGGCGTCGAAGGTGATATTGGCCGGAAGTCCGGTGAGGGCGCGGTACTAGTTGATACGGCGGCGGATGTCCTCCTGGTAGGAGGCGGCGGTGGTGCCGCGCTGGCAGCTGAGTGAATAGGCTCCCGTCCAAGCGATACGGGCCAGGGTGATATCGTCAATGTAGCAGCCGTGGTTGATATCCTGTCCGTCAAAGGAGATGAGGCCGGGCCGGAGGATGAAGCGCAGCTTGATCGGCTGGCCGGCCCAGGTGGCGAGGGAAACGCTGCGGGTATTCCAACTGGTGTCCCAGCCGGTGCTGCTGTAGCTGGCTCCGGCGGCATAGGTGAAGCCTCCATCGCGGCCGTAGATTTCGGTGAATTTATTCCCTCCATCGCTGGAGAGTTCCAGGCTGAGCCGGTTGGTGGTGAAGAGCCAGCGGAAGTGCTCCGCGAAGCTGACCGTGCTGTCGGAAGCTGGGATGAATTCCGAACCCAGCGTGAAGGCCTGGGTGTGGGGCAGGAAATCAATTTCCGAGGAGTCCAGGGGGAAGCAAAGGTGCAGGGACTTGGTGCCGCGGGGCGTGAAGTTGAGGCCATTCAGGGAACCTGCCGCCTGGACGACGGGATAGGTGCCGGTCTTGCTGGTGCTCAGGTCCGGCGTGGTGGCTTCAGCATTTTCAATATAAGTGGTGGCGGCAGCGGGCTGGCTGACGAGGACCTGATAGTTCCCGGCGAGGGGTGCGGCGGTAAATTGGTAGTCGGCCCCAGCCTTGGGAGGCAGGGCGGGACCGCTCATGGTTTGATTCACCCCGAGCGCGTAGGGGTCGAAAAGAATGGTCTGCCAGGAGTAGCTGACCGGCACGCCGCTGCCGCTGATGCCGGTCACGGTGGCGGTGTAAGTGCTGTCACCGGTGGCAAGGACCGGCAGGCTGGAGGGGGCGAAGACGACCGTGTTGTCGCCATGGCTGCTTTGATTCGAGGAAATGATGGAAACGGGAATCGTGGCCCCGGTAGGACCGGTCAGAGTGACACTGGCTGAAGTAGTGGCGAAGGTAGCCCCGGGGTAGGAAAGGGACCAACGCGCCGGCAGGAGGGGCTGGGGCAGGTAACCTTTTGACGGCCAGGAGACGAATTGTTTGGTGACGGAAGCGGCTGGCTTGGAGGTGCCGGTCACGTAAAGGGCATTGGAAGGCAGGACCGGATAGGTGGTGGTGCCATCGCTGTAGGACCCTGCCGGGACGTCTCCGGTGGCCATGTCCTTGGCGCGGGAATAAAGGATCCAGCGGCGGTGACCGACATTGACGTTGTTGGACTGGTCATCGGAGATGTCGTCATCCTCCATGTAAACGTCGATGGCGCGGGGACCAAAGTATCCGATGGCCAGATTGCAGTGGGCGGATCCATTCCAGGCATTCGCGCTGTAGCAGACGGTGTTTGAGCTATTTGGATTGTGGGAGAGAACGTAGTTATCGAAAAAGACATTCGAGAACGAGTTCATGTAGGCGGACGCCTGGGCGCAGGTCCGTTTGGTGGTGTTCAGCGTGACCTGCGGGCTGCCGGCGGTCCCGTCGTTGACGGCCAGATCAGCATCGAAAGTGATATCGGCCGGAAGTCCGCACATCGCCCGGTAGTAGTTGACCCGGCGGCGGATGTCTTCGCGGAAATCCGCATTGGTGGTGCCGCGGTTGCAGTTGGAGCCGAAGGAGCCCGTCCAGCCGGCCCGGGTTTCTGCTCCCTCGGAGGCCAGGAAAACGGTGTTGTAGAACGAAAGGCATTCCATGCGGTTGGCCGTATCCACGACGAATCCGCTGGCGGGGACGCTAGTCACATTGTTCGCCGTCACCGGGGCCCAGGTGGCGGGAGCGGCCCGCAGGATTCCCGTGAAAGCGGAGAGGCCGATCAGACAAAGCGGCACCCATTTGCGGGTCAAAGAAATGGTTGTGTTCATGGCGCGATTAAACAATAATTTTAATAAATACCATAAAAAGTAGGATTCTTCAAGCACTTTTAATCCTTTAACGCCCTGTTTCGTTCCTCGATATTATCAGGAATGATGAAATAGTATTGAAAGACCCGCTCGATGAGTGGGTTGCGGTGGTGCTTCCACAGAGTAGCAAGGAATAGTTTTACTTAAAATAACTGGCAATAACTGGCTGACTCACGAAATTCCACGCCCGGCCCGCATTGTCCCTTCAAAAACGCCCCCTTTTGCCTCAAAATTCACCTGCCAGCTGGGTTTTTACGGTTGGAAGTGCTTTTGCAGCAGCGCGAGACTTTCTTTGACGGCAGGGACCACGGGGGCCTTGCCTTCGAATTCCAAGGAAATGTAACCCCGATAACCGGCCTTATCCATGATCCGGGCGATGCGCTCGTAGTCGAGATCCAGGGAATACCACACCCCGCCGCCCATGTAGGTTTTCGTCTGGAGCAGGACCGTATGGGGAGCCAGGAGGGCGAGGCGGTCGTAGGGATCTTCGAGGAAATTTCCCGTATCCAAGGTGACTTGGAGCCATGGGGATTTCAGTGCCTCCAGCACCCGCAGGACGCCTTCCGGAGTGCGGCCCAGGCCCCAGTGATTTTCCAATCCCATGATAATGCCTCGTTTTTCCGCCTCGGGGATCAGCTTGGCATAGGCGTCAATGACCCACCGGAAGGCGTCTTCCACCGTGTAGCCAGGCAGGGGATCATCCGCCCCGCGATGGGCCATCAGATCATCAAAATTCTTCCGGGTGCCCCAGGTGCCGGAGTTCACCCGGATGGTGGGGATGCCAAGCTGATAGGCCTCCTCAAGGTAGCCGATGGTGTCGTCAATGTTTTTCTGCCGCTTCGCCTCGTCCGGGGAAACAAAGCCCTGGTGCGTGGAATAGCCCATGAGATCGAGCCCGAGGGTAAAGGCGCGGCGCTTCGCGGCCCGCAGCACAGCGGGCGAACGGTCCTCCCACTGGCGCTGCAGGATCTCCACGCCGTCAAAGCCCATGTCCGCCGCAGCCTCGAGACATTTGTCGATGGAGCGCCATTCTGCCCGCTCAAATCCCCAGAAGGAATACGTGCTCACCCCGATCCGATGCCGGATTTTGGCCGCAGGGCTGGCTGGGGTCGGGCCGGGCACAGGGGAGGCAGGCGCGGGAGCCTGGCCCAGGG
Source organism: Akkermansia muciniphila (assembly GCA_945900785.1). Lineage (GTDB taxonomy): Bacteria > Verrucomicrobiota > Verrucomicrobiia > Verrucomicrobiales > V1-33 > CAIZWU01. Next base: position 23,094 of record CAMDJM010000027.1, on the reverse strand, counting down.
CGCGGCCAGTGGCCAGAGCGGTGCAGGCGGCGGTAGTGGCAGAAAGAAATTGGCGGCGTTCCATTAGTCCTCCTTTGAAGCAGCAAAGTGTCCAATTGACCAGACTTCATTTACGGGAATTCCACCTCATCCCGCATCCCGGATGCCGGACATTTCGCCAGAAACGCCTGGATTTGGCCGGAAATCGCCTCCGGCAGGGGAGCCTCCATAGTTATCGGTGCCTTGGAGTAGTTTGCATAAGAAAAATAATCTGAAATGATACTTTGACAATTCCGTTGGGAATACCCACTTTAATAAACCATGAAAATAATTCTACTCATTACTGGAACCCTGCTTTCCCTGATAACTACTCCCTTCGCTGCCAATCTTTTGGTCAATCCCGGCTTTGAAAGTCCGATTACAACAGATGGGCCTCCCTTTGTTGGTTCTTGGGAAGGATTCGCCGGCGATGGGGCCTCCGCAGCCAATGGCACCGCCCAGCCCCGCACCGGTGCCCAGCACCTCACGCTCACTATCACCACAACCCCGAACAGCTTTACTGGCGCTTTTCAGGATGTCGCCGTGCTGACTGGCACCGAATATACCTTCAGTGGATGGCATGCGAGTGCATCCAACCCTTTAAATGTGGGCGTGGAATTGCGCATCGAATGGCGGAACTCCACCGCTGAAGTGTCCAGAACGCCCAACAGCACCCCCGTGCCCTCCGCTGCCTATTCCGGCTTCAGCCTGACCGCCACGGCTCCCGCAGGGGCGGACACCGCCCGGGTCGTCTATGCCATCCAATCCTTCAGCACCGCTCCTCTCGGCAATGGCGTGGTGATGGTGGATGATCTTTCCTTCGACGCCGTCCCGGAGCCTTCTGCCGCCCTCTTCCTCGGCTTGGGTGCCATGGTGTTGGCCAACCGCCGCCGTCAGCGCGCCTGATTCCTGGAAACAGGAATTCCGCCTCCACGAGCCCGGAATGACTCTGCTGAGCCCCTGATGACCCGCTCCTGGCGGATCGTCAGGGGTTTTTGTTTTCCATGGAGACCTGGCTAGCGCCTTTGCGGCGGGTGGTGGGGAATGAGCCGGATGCCGGGTTTTTCAAAGCGGATCCGGCGTTCGCGGAAGAGGGTGCCAAGCGCTTGTTTGAAGGCTTTTTTGCTGGTTTGGAAGACATCGCGGATCTCTTCCGGGCTGCTGCTGTCATCATAGGGGGAATATCCACCGCCACTTTCCAGGATAGCCAGGATCTGCTGGGCGAGTGGCCTGACCCGCTGGTAACCCATGGGGTCCAGGCTCAAATCGATTTTGCCATCCTCCCGCACGCTGCGGATGAAGGCTTCCACCTGCTGCCCCGGGACGAGCGGAAAGGCGAGATCGGTATGATAGAGCAGGCCCCAGTGCTGATGGTTGATGATGGCCTTGCAGCCCAGCGGCGTTTCATTGGCGATGATCAGCGTGACCGGCTGGCCGTGATCATAGGGCGGCGGGGTCTTGTCCAGAAAGCGGTCCAGCCGCATCGTGGCGGTGATGCGCTCGCTGCGGCGGTCCACGTAAACATGCACCAGCACCTGATCGCCGATGGTGATATGTTCCGTTTGCTCGCGGATCGGCAGCAGCAGGTCCTTGCCCAGGCCCCAGTTTAAGAAAGCCCCGGTGCCCGGCCGGTAATCCACGACCTCCAACGCGGCAAATTCGCCCGCCATGACCAGCGGCGTCGCGGTGGTGGCGATGAGGCGGTCCTCGGAATCGCGGTAGAGAAAAACATCCAGCTGGTCATCCAGCCGGGTGCCTGCCGGGATCTCGCGGCCAGGGAGGAGGATTTCCCCATCCGCGCCGCCATCGAGATGAAGGCCGGACGCGGATTCGCGAAGGACGGTAAGGGAGTTGCGTTTGCCAAGTTCTGCCATGAAGAGCCCACCTAAGCACGCTTTCCCGCAAAGGCCACCCCGGACCGTCCCCGGATGGCTTCTACCTTTACCGGCTGCTCTCAGAAAACCACTCAAAGGTGGTCCCCGCTGTGCTGGATTAAGGCCCAAATTCCAGATCTTAGCATCTTACCTGATGGCAGAGGTGGTTGATAAATGCAAATTTCGGTGGACGACATCAATGGGTGCGACCGTCTGTTCATGGAACGGAACACAGCCGTCCCGGCTGTGCTGGGTTGCTGGCGTCCCGCCGGCAGGAGAGCAGGAGCTTATAGCGGTCAGGATGACCGCCAGCCAGCACCGGCGGGACGCCCGTGTTCCACTACAAGAATACCCGGATTAATCAGGACTGGACTGGGGCGATCCTGGAGCGGACGGCGGTCAGGAGGGTTTCAAGGCAGGTGGCTTCATCCATGGTTTCCGTGTCGAGGATGAGGTCGGCGCTTTCGGGTTCCTCGAAGATGGAGTCGCGCCCGGTAAATTGTTTGATTTGGCCGCCCTCGGCCTTGGCGTAGAGGCCTTTGACATCGCGGGCGCGGCAGGTTTCCATGCTGGCTTTGACGTAGACCTGGAAGAAGTTATCATCGCCCACGATCTGGCGGGCGAGGGTGCGGAGGGCCCGGCGCGGGGTGATGAATGAGCAGACGGCGATGACGCCGGTTTGGTTGAAGAGCCGGGCCACCTCGGCAGCGCGGCGCACGTTTTCCCGGCGGTCGTCGTCAGTGAAGCCCAGTCCGGCATTGAGACCAGTGCGGAGGAGGTCGCCGTCCAACAGGGTGGTGAGCCGGCCTTCGGTATGGAGGCTGCGCTCGAGGGCGGTGGCAAGGGTGCTCTTTCCGGAGCCACTCAGCCCATAGAGCCAAATGGTGAGGGAACGCTGCCCGGTGAGGCGCTCGCGGGCACTGCGGCCGAGGACGCGGACATTGCCGATGGAAAGGGGAGAATCCGTAGCAGCCATGGCGGGGTTCAGTAAAGCGTGATCAGGGTGGGCAGCCCGGCGGTGCGGGCGGCATGGAGAAAGGCGATCAGTCCGATGGCGAGGATGAACCAGACGGCGCTGCCCATGTGATTGCGGAAGACGCGGGGTTTAACCTGGTAGGTATCCGGCTCCTGGAGCAGGGACCAGCGGGGGAAGAAGGCGGGGACGGCATCCCGGTAGGCCTGGAAAGGGGCGCCATGGATGCGGGTCAGGTCCGCTTCCTCGGCCCGGATGACATTCGGATAATAGACGGCAAAGCTGATGAGAACCAGCACGGGAATGGTGATGGTATGGGTGCAGAGGGCGACCCCGACCGCTCCCAGCATGGAAAAGAAGTAGAGGGGATTCCGGCACATAGCGTAGGGCCCCTCCATGACAAGGCAGGATTTTTTATACCCCGCGATGTAGAGCGAGCACCAAAGCCGTCCCACGGCCGCAAGAGAGGTGAGGATGAGGGCTGCCAGCAGCAGCCCTGCGCTGGAAAAGGGACCAGGCTGCCAGTGGCTGTCGCTGAAAAGGATCAGGCCGGCGAGGAGGGCCACGTAGAGTCGGGTAAACAGGATGCGCATTTCGGATGGGTAAGCGGGATCATCGTGCGGGGTAAGGCGGCGGCAAGCGGACTTCGCGGGAGGATGGGGTGGGGCGGGTATACCGGAATAATGGCCGCAGCGGATCACGGACAACGCCTGGCTGGCAGGACTACCGAGCGGATTCTCCTGGACGACCTTGGCACCTGTCACCCCGTGTCTTTGTCATTTCAGTTGGGGGAATGGTCACCACCATGCTCCCCTATGGCCGGGGACTTGAACTCCGGCCTTGCCCGGGAAATGGCAGGGGGCACTGTGGGCCGGTTCTGATTTTATCTTTTTTTGAATATGAGTGCTGATGCTGGAAAACCTGTGCGACGATTGATGATAGCCTGTGGCGGGACCGGGGGACACTTGTTTCCGGGGATCGCGGTGGCGCAGGAGGCGGGGCGGCGGGGCTGGGAGACGATGTTATTGATTTCCGAAAAGCAGATCGACGCCCTGGCGGTGCAGGGGCATGCGGAGCTTCGCTTTGAAAAGGTTCCAGCGGTGGCGATGCCGAAGCTGCTGTCGCTGAAGATGGTAAAATTCCTCTGGCGGGTTTGGCAGACGAAACGGCATTGCCGGAAGCTGTTGCTGGACTTCAAGGCGGATGCGGTGCTGGGCATGGGGGGCTTCACGTCCCTGCCGCCGGTATGGGCGGGGTGGAGCCTGGGCCTGCGGACCTTTGTGCATGAGTCGAATGCCGTGCCCGGCAAGGCCAACCGGCTGACGGCCCGGTTTTGCTCCGGGGTGTTATTGGGCCTGGAGGCGTGTGTGAAGTTCTTCCCGGCGGGCCGGACCACCGTCACCGGCACGCCATTGCGCACCGCGCTGCTGGAGAAACCGGAGCGCGCAGCGGCGCTGGCGTTTTTCGGCCTGGATCCTGACAAACAAACCGTGCTGGTGATGGGGGGCAGCCAGGGAGCCCGGGGGGTGAACCGGGCGGTGGTGGAGGCCCTGCCCCGTCTGGCGGATGCCGGCGTTCAGGTGCTGCATATCACGGGTCCGGGGGAGTTTGAGACCCTGCAGCAGGCCTACGCGGCCTCCCCGGTGCAAGCCGCCGTGGTGCCTTTTTGTCAGAACATGGGGCTGGCCTATGCTGCCGCCGATGTGGCGGTGAGCCGCAGTGGGGCATCCAGCCTGACGGAACTGTCCGCCTTTGGCCTGCCGGTGATTCTGGTGCCCTATCCGACGGCGGCGGATGATCACCAACGGCGGAATGCCGATGTTTTCACCTCCGCCGGAGCCGCTCTGGCTGTGGAGGAATCCGCCCTGGGCGGCGGCAGGCTGGGTGATCTGCTAACCAGCTTGCTGGCAGATGCGGCGGAACGCAGCCGACTCGCCACCGCGATGCATCGCCTGGCCCCGGCAAATGCAGCGGCGCGGGTTTGCGATGCCGTGGCGGGAATATAACAGGAACGGTGCCCGGAAACGCGGCCCCCGTCCCAGTAGCTGGTTCCGGCCAATTGTTATTTGTTGCTTCTGCTACTGGAAATCCTGTGTCAAAAAGTTCAACGCCAACCCGGAAAAATACCTTCATCCGGCGGGCGACTCCCGGCCGGTCGGGGGAATTCAGTTCGTAGAGATAAAACCCTTGGGACTCCCAGTCTTCGTGCAGGCAAATCGCGAGGTCGAAGTTTGGCTGCCGCTGCAACACAACGGGCGTGGGCCTGGATTTCGCGCGAGCGGGGCGCCTTGTAGTCCCGGTTCAGATCAATGCCGTCGGCGTTTTCGCGGGTGCGGCGGATGAACCCATCCGGCTTGAGCAACGGACAGATGAACCACACCGCGCGCGTGTCGAAGACTCCGCGCTCAATGAGTTCAAGCAGCGCGAGCGGAGGCGCCGGTTCGTCGCCGTGGATTCCTGCGGAGAAATAGATGCGCGGCCGCGGGTCGCGCGTGCGTTTCGTCAACTCCAGTTGCGCGACCCCGGCGCTTTCCCCAAAACGATCCACGCGAAATCCCTGTGCACGGCCGGCCGTGAAATGTTCCGGGCTAACGAATCGTCAGCTCCACGAAGGTCTTCTCGATGTCCAGCATCAGGTTGATGACCGACTGCATACCCGCTTCCAGATACTGTTCGCCTTTGGCGGCGGTTGCTTTCGTGGCATCGCCCCACGTGCCGGTTTTGGACATGCGATAGACGCTGCCCGGTGAGGAAAAGAAGAAGGCGGTATGCAGGGCCGGAGACTTGGTGATGGTCTCCGGGAAGTTCGGGAATTCTGTGTTCGCCAGCGCCATGTCCACCAGACCGGGATTGATCGCAAGCAGCATCGACACTTCGCCGCAACCGGCGTGCATGTCCTTGCCTCCGTCGCTTACGTTCGCGGCCTGTTCCGCTGTCAGACCATCCCAGTAATTGAAAGGAAACGCCTTCGCTCCCTCCGGCAGGTGTTCCGCCGCCTGCGCACAGGCGTAGGCCAGCGCATAGGTGTTGTCGTAGTGTCCGTTGAGAAAGACGATGCGTTTGAACCCGGCTTTTCCGAACGAAAGGGCCAGATCGCGGACGACCGCCATGAAGGTCTCGATGCTCAGACTAAACTCACTCGTGAATCCCCGGTGGGGATAGGAGAGGGTGTAGGGCAGGGCGGGAGCGACGAGCGCGTTGCCCAGTTTTTCGCACACGCGGCGGGCGATTTCCTGCGGGAGGAACACATCCGTGCCCACCGCGGAATGGGGGCCGTGTTGTTCCGTCGCGCCGACCGGGATGTAGACGGTGTGGTGGGACTTGAGGAATTCCTCGATCTCAGGATTGGTATTCTCGGCGAGGAAGACGGATTTTGGTTTCATGGCATTGGGGCGGTTGGCGGTCGCTTGAGTTGCGAACTGGCGGCCCAGTCCTTCCCGCAGTCGGTTGAAAGATCGAGTCTGAATTCAGCCACGCGTCCTTTTTCGATGAGGGCGATGAGATCGCGCTTCTCGGCGTCGGAGAGTTCGTAGTGTTCAGCAGGAGGGCGGGCCATGGGGGAAAAGGAGGGGGCTAAAGAGGTTCTAAAGACGTGGCATTGAGGTTGCAGAGGCCCATGTCTTGAGAATTATCGTTGATAATCAGCGGGTTGCGTTGCGGATTGGGATTTCTAAAGCAGTTCTATCGACGTTCTATTGAGGTTCTATTGAGGTTGAGCAGGATCTGCAGGGCCTTCAGAGTGCCATCGGGCCCAGCAGGGATAGCACCTTGGTTTTACCTGCCCCCGTAGCCAGCTTGTGCACGTAGCGGGGCCAGTTTTCATCAAACATGCCAGCCGAAACAGCCCCGGAAGCATCGTAACGGAGCAAGTCAAACTTGTCCCGGGCCTTTTTGACATCGTAGAGCCAGATGACTGTTTCCACAGCCTCCCTCTGGGCGAAATAATAGCTGAATTCTGAACAGGAGCCATCCGCATTTTCCAACAGATGGGTGGTTTCGAACCACCAGGTCAGCAATGCAATGGAAGTGGCGGAAGCTCCCGGGTATCCCTTCCCCCGCCAAGCAAAAACCTCTCTACGGATATTGGCCACCAAAGGCGGCAGAAGCTTTTCATATGCGGTAGCCCGCATGGTCTCATCGGCCGGGAACCAGCGCTGCTCCGGGATGAGCGGCTCATAAGGAGAAGAGGGAAATTCGGGATGAAGAGACATTTAAAGGAAGCAGCAGCGGGGCATTGTTTTCCACCATATGAAGGTTGGTTCCGCAGACAAGCAATTCCTGACCAGGTTTTCAGAGGTAAATGGCCCCTACCTCCAAACAAAAAAAACACCGCCGGGTGGACCGGTTGGCAGGAGCGGGGTGACTGAAGGGGTTGCATGAAAGCCGGCGGGCTACTACCGGTGGGGCTTTTCCACTATGAATGTGCCGGTCCGGGATTTTCTTATAACCATTGCTGTTTTTGCCGTCTCCGCCGGATTGGTCAGGGTGGTCACTCTTTTGCCGGAGAGCCCGGCGGCGGCGGGAACCCGCAATAGCGTGGCGCAGGAGGCCACGCTGCCTCCGAGGCTGGATGTGGCCGCCGCGCTGAATGACGCGATGGCCAATGTGGTGGAGAAGACGCTGCCGGCTTACGTCAGCGTGGATGTGGACCGCCAACGGACCGTTACCACGACCGACACTACAGCGCTGGGCCCGTTGACCACCAGCCGGATCGTGAGGGAGCCCGGCGTCGGATCCGGCGTGATTGTCAGCAAGGAAGGGCTGGTGATCACCAACTGGCATGTGGTCGCTGGGGAGGATGTGCTGATCCGGGTGCGGCTGCATGGGGATGATGAACCACGGCGCGCGAAAATCATCGACCGTGACGAAACGGTGGATATCGCCCTGCTCCAGATCGAGCCGCGCCGCGAAGGGGAATCGTTTCCCTGGATGGTTTTTGGGGACTCGGATCTGATGCGGCCAGGGAATATGGTCTTTGCCCTCGGGAATCCGCTCAACCTGGCGGAGACGGTGACGCAGGGGATCATTAGCAACCGCTCCCGCCGGGTCAGCGATACGTTGGAATCCTTTCTGCAGACGGACTGCACCATCAACCCTGGCAATTCCGGCGGGCCGCTGGTGAATATCCGGGGGGAGCTGATCGGCATCAATTCCCGGCTGGTGATCTCGCCGCAGCAATCGGCGGCCGGACAGGCCTATGGACTGGCGATTCCGGGCAATGAGGTGCAGGACGCCTACGAGCGGATGATCCACAAGGGCCGGCCCCGCGGCTACCTGGGGATCACGGTGGATGACTGGCCTGACATGTCCTATCAATCTGGAGGCAAGCCGCAGTGCGCCATCGTGGCCGGGGTGGAAAAGAAGTCCCCTGCTGCTGCCGCCGGCCTTCAGAAAAATGACCGCATCCTGGCGATGGACGGGGAAGCGGTGCGGAGCCGGGATGATTTCTACCGCCGCCTGCGCAAACATCAGGTGGGCGAGGAGATCCCTATGGAAGTGAAACGGGGCGGGGAAAGCCTGACCCTGACAGCGACGGTGGTGGATTGGAAAACCATCAGTGAGGACAGTGAGGTGCCGGAAAGTCAGGACATGGATGGGCTGACGGTGCGCGGCCTGCGCCGGGTGGAACGGATCCGGGTGGCCCGCCTGGGACTGCCGGAAGGCGGGGTGGCGGTGGAGCGGGTGGGGGCCCAGAGTGAATGGCAGGGCAGACTTTCGCCTGGCGATACCATTCTCCGGATCCAGGAACGCAACGGGGGGCGTCCGGCTGATGCGGCTGACTCCAAGGGGCTGACCGTGCCGGATTTTGCCGCGCAGCTGAAGTCCCTCAAAGCCAGTGGCGGCGGCCAAATCGAGGTATTGCGGGCCCAGGGGGTGGTGGATTCCCTGAATTTCAGTGGTGATTAGCCCGCGCGCCTCACGGGTTGTGCCGTGGGTAGGAAAGCGTAGGCTGGAGGCATGAAAACAGCCGTATTCAGCACCAAGCCGTATGACCGGGAATTTTTGACCGCAGGCAATGCCGCCGCAGGACATGAGCTGGTGTTTGTGGAAAACCGGCTGCGGCTGGATACGGTGGCGTTGGCGGCAGGGTGTCCGGCGGTGTGTGCCTTTGTAAATGATGTGCTGGATGGCCCGGTGCTGCGGGCGCTGCACGCGGCGGGGACGTGCTTTATCGCGATGCGCTGTGCGGGATATAACAATGTGGAACTGGCGGTGGTGCGGGAGCTGGGGATGCAGGTGGCGCGGGTGCCGGCGTATTCCCCCTATGCGGTGGCGGAACACGCGGTGGCCCTGCTGCTGGCGCTGAACCGGCAGGTGCCACGCGCCTGGTGGAGGGTGCGGGATGGGAATTTTTCCATTGATGGCCTGATGGGCGTGGACCTGCATGGGAAGACGGTGGGGGTGATCGGCACGGGCACCATTGGCCGTATTTTCGCGGAGATCATGCTGGGCTTTGGCTGCCGGGTGCTGGCCTATGATGTCAGGCCTGACGAGGCGCTGGAAGCCCGTGGCGTGCGTTATCTCCCGGTGGAGGATCTGCTGGCTCAATCCCTCGTGGTCAGCCTGCATTGCCGCTGCTGCCCGCGACCCGGCACCTGCTGGATACCATGACCTTTGCCCTGCTGCCGCCGGGTGCCTTCGTGATCAATACCAGCCGCGGGGCCCTGATCGACACGGAAGCGGCGGTGGCGGCGGTGAAGTCAGGGCGGTTGGGCGGCCTGGCGCTGGATGTGTATGAGGAGGAGGCGGAGTTGTTTTTTGAGGATCATTCCAGCGACATCATCCAGGACGATACCTTCATGCGGCTGCTGAGTTTTCCCAATGTGCTGGTGACGAGCCATCAGGCCTTTTTCACGCGGGAGGCGATGCAAAACATCTCGGCGACCACGATGGGGAATCTGGATGATTTTGCAGCCGGACGGCAGACGCCAAACCAGGTTGCCTGACTGTTTTTTCCTGGGTAGTTGACGGGCCACGGATGGCACGGATTCTACGGATCATCACTGATTTATGGGAACTGATTGATTCACCTTCAGGGTGAAACTGCCATTCTGCTTATATCCGTGATGATCCGTTGTATCGGTGCCATCCGTGGCCCGTCTGCATCCTTTTCAGAGTTATTTCAAAGTCATCAACCAGGCGAGGAGATCCCGGAAATCCTGCACGGTGAGGCCCAGCTCCAGCCCATCCGGCATGAGGGAGACGGGGGTTTCATCCACTCTGACAATCTGATCGCGGGGCGCGGGCACGAGGATGCCGCCGGCTTGGAGGATGTTCAGATTGCCACCGCCGTCCTTGATCGCCTGCACGCCGGAAATGACGGATCCGTCTTTCATGGTGACGGCCTTGGTGCCATAGAGCGGGCCGATTTCCCGGCTGGGCTCGAGGATGGATTGGATGAGTTTCGCACGGTCGGAGGAGCGGGTGATGTTCCCCAGGTCCGGTCCGACGATCACCCCCCGGTTTTCTGCAATGTGACAGGAACTGCAGAGGGCGTTGGCGCTGAAAAAGACCCGCCGCCCGCGCTCCACGCTGGCGGGTGCCTTGTCATCCATCAAAGCGGTGATCCACTCCGCATCGGAGCCCGGGCGCGGGATGGGGGGCGGGGTGCCCAGGATGAGGGAGAGATGGGCCTTCAAGTCCCCGGGGGCGGCGGGGTTCGCAGCGCTGGCGCTCAGAGCGGCTTTCACGGCAGCATCGCTGGCATGGGAGCGCAGGGCCCGGCCCATATCCGTGGCGATGTCAGGATCCGGATCGTTCAGCAGGGGAAGCAGGGGCAGGAGGTCGGCGGTATCGCGTTTGGCCAGGGCGCTGATGGCATCCATGCGCAGGCCGGGCGCTTCGGTGGGAGCCAGGGCAATTTTTTGCAGGGGAGGGACCACCGCTTTGACGCTGACAAAGGCGAGGCTGCGGATGGCCTGCTGGCGCACCCGGGTTTCGCCCCTGGCGGCCAGCGCCATCAGGGTGCGGATCATGGCCGGGGCCTTGAAATTGGTGAGCATCGGAATCACCGCTGCTTTGATGCCCGGGGAAGTGGCGGGATCTGCGAGGAGTTTTTGCAGCAGATCATCGTTGGAAGCGGTGGCGGTGGCGGCGGTGGGGGCGGCGTCCCGGGCAATGAGGTCCATGGCGGCCAGCCAGAGGGCGAAGTCGTCCTGACTGATCGCGGTGGCCGGCCCACCGGCTTCGAGGGCTTTTTCCACAAGGGGCCGCAGGTCCTTCAGCCGCAGTTCGGCGGCCCACATCATGGCGAGGCGGCGCATGGCAGCGTCAGGGTCAGCGAGGGCCGCTTTCAGGAAGGATTCAGCCCCGGGGGCATTGGCGCGATGCAGGGCGAGGAGGGCGCCGAGGCGGATTTTGGCGTCGGCACTGGTGGTTTCTGCTTTCAGGTTTTCCAGATACGCCGGCAGCTGCAGGGCGGCGAGGGCGGCGCTGAGAATGTAAGGGTCAGGATCCGTCAGGGCGGCTTTCAGTTCCGGCCAGGCGGCGGGGCCGGTGGCGGCCGTCAGGCGGGCGCGGCGTTGTTCAGGTTCGGTGAGAGGCAGGGATTGGCCTTCCCGTGGGGTTTGCTCAGGCGCGCTGGCTTTGAGATGCCAGATGCGGCCTTTCTGGTGCACGGCATATTCGCGGTCGGCCCAGTCTGTAATGTAAACGCTGCCATCCGGCGCGGCGGCAAGACAGGCGGGACGGAAGGCGGCATCCCCCCGGATCACCACCTCCCGGCTGGCGGTGAAGGAGGCACCCTGTGGCTGCAGCCGAAACCATGAGAGCGTGCCGTCGCCCCATTCGGTAATCAGGAATCCATTCCCCCGCCCGGGGCCCAGCCTGGCGAGGCGAACGTCGAGGATGCCGGTGGGGGCCTCGCCGGTGCCGGTGATCATGGGCAGGGTGCCGGGCAGCTCCCCATTCCAGCAAACAAACGGATGCAGGCCGCTCCGGCCGTATTGGAATTGATAGCCGTAGTCCCCGCCCGGCACGATGTGCAGGAAGCGGCAGGGCGGCAGGGAGTCCGGATCATTATCACAGGCGAAGAGGCGGCCCGCCCCGTCGATGGTCAGGACGAAGGCATTCCACATCCCCGTGGCGTAGCGTTCCAACTGGGAGCCATCACGTTTCAGTCGGAAGATATTCGCTCCGCCGGGGGTGTAGGTGAGGCTGGAGCCATCCGCCGCCGTGGCGGTGTAAGTGGCTCCGAAGTTTTCCCCGCTGCCGATGAACAGGTAACCATCCGGGGTGAAGGCGATGCTGCCCAGACCATTGTGAGGGTAGGTCTCTTTGGTATCCAGGGTCAGCAGCGGCACCTGTTTTTCGCAGACGCCATCCTGGTCCTTGTCTTCCAGACGCAGCACTCCATTCCGGTGCACGAGATGGAGCACGCCATCCGGATCAAAGGCGAGATTCATCGCCGCCGTGAAGCCTTCTGCGAAAATGGACACCCGATCCGCCCGCCCATCGTGGTTGGTGTCTTCATAAATTTTAACGCGGTCTGTTTTGGGCCCGGGGTAGCCTGGCGCGACCCTGTGGGTGTGGCTCTCCGTGACAAAAACGCGGCCCTTGCCATCCACCGCGATGCCGATGGGCGTCATGATGTCAGGTTCCGTGGAAAACAGGGAAATCTCCCAGCCGGGGGCCAACACCTGAGGTGGGGCGGGATCGGCCGCCTGGAGGCTGGCCGCAGGCAGGAACAGGGTAGCGAGGAAGACGGCAGGCAGGCAGGTGTTCATTTCCGGCAAGAGAAGCGGAAAGGGCGGCGGCTTGCAAGAGTGGTCCGCTTGGTTGGCTGCATGGCGTGGATGGCGTGGTCCTCCCGCGCTTCCCGCAGGTGGATTGTGCGGGAAATAAACTTTCTTTTAACGCGGACCGGGTGTAAGGGTCTCTACTGCCGTGAATTTAGACGCCCGGGAACTGCCACATCTTATTATTGGAGCCTGCATGGAGGTCCATCGGCATCTCGGACCGGGATTGATGCCGGAGGCCTACCGCGACTGCCTCGCGCTGGAGCTGAGAATGCGGGAGATTATTTTTAAACGCGATCACCCCATGCCGATAGTTTATAAAGGCCACCGGGTGGATGGTGCCATGCGGGTGGATTTTTTGATCGAGGAAAGCGTCATCGTCACCACGGCATTGCCGGATTTGGGGGAAACCACCAAGAACCACATGAAGAATGTCCTGCGCCTGACCGGGGTGGAGACGGGGCTGCTGGTGAATTTCAACGTGGATAACCTGCGCGATGGCGTGAAAAGAATCATCGTCTCCGAACTGCCGCCAGCCCTGCACTACCAGAGCTGAAGCGCCGGAGTCGTGCGGCGGCACGGGCTGGCACGGAGCAACGTCGTGGGAAAAAGATCATTTTTTAAAAAAACATGGCGCAAATGCCTAAGTTGGCTTAAGCTTTGGCCGCTGCATTTGCCGGTTGTCCACTGGCACGGATCCCGCTAAGAACTTCTAATCAATGAAGGAACTGATCACTCAGGGAGGCCCCCTCATCTTTATTCTACTGGGATGCAGTCTGTTGGCTGTGGGCATTTTCCTGGAACGTTTCTTCCATTTTCACCGCTCCACCATCGTGGTGCAGGACCTCCTGCAGGGACTGGGCAATCTGATCAGCCGGAAAAACTACGCGGAGGCGCTTCACGTCTGCGCCGGCACCCCCGGGCCCGTCGCCCGGGTCATGAAGGCGGTGCTCACCCGCCACGAGGCCGAGCGCATTGAACTGAAGGAGATCGCCCAGGAAGCTGGCCAGTTGGAAGTCCCCCGGCTGGAGCGCTCCCTGCCCGTCCTGCTTTCTATCGCCTACATCGCTCCCCTCATCGGCCTGCTCGGCACCGTGCTCGGCTTGGTGGATACCTTTCTGCCTGTGGCTCAAAACGGCTACGCCACCAATACTGAACTGGCCCGGGGCATTTACCGGAGCCTTGTTACCAGCGCAGCCGGCATCGCCGTGGCCATCCCCGCCTACGTGCTTTATGCCTACCTCGCCCAGAATGCCAAAACCCTGATGCACGACATGGAGCGCGCCGGGATCGAAATCGTGAACCTGCTCCTGCAGAGCCGTCAGAGCGTGGATATCGTGGAATTCAAGGAAGGGGCCCGCAGCGTGGAGGAAAAACGCCGCAAAGCCGCCGGGGGCGGACCGGTCATCGTCAAGTAAGCGCCGCCGTAACCTGCGTGCCGGTGATCCACCGGGCCTGATTTCCCTCCACTCCGCCCCGCCCGATGAAGCTCCAAAGCACGCTCACCCTGCGACCGGACTTTTTGTATCTGGCTCCCTTGTTGAACATCGTCCTGCTGCTGCTGATCTTTTTTCTGCTGAATTCCAACCTCGTGGTCCGCAGCGGCATCCGTGTGGAATTGCCCACGTCCCAATCCAGCCTGAAACCCGTCGAGCGGGCGCACATCGTCACTATCACCGCCGGGGCCACCCCCTCGGTCTGGCTGGATGACAAGCCTGTCTTCACCGGCGATCTCGCCGCTGCCCTGGAGGCCGTGAAATCAGAAACCCGCTACGTCGTCGTCAATGCAGATCAGGCGGTGCCCCACGGCATGGTCCAGCGCGTGCAAAACGCGGTGCTCGCCGCCGGCTGCGAGCTGGCCATGGGCACCCAGATCGCTCCCTGAGCCCTCCCATGAACCAAGTCAAAGACACTGCCCGGGCCACCGTCCGGCTGGGCTATGATGGCCGGGTCCACAAAACCTTCCGGGGCCCGATGGCGTCGGAGCGCTTTGCCAACGAGGTCAAAGTCCTCCAGCATCTGGAACAACGCGGCTGCCCCTTTGTCCCCAAGCTGCTGGGGAGCGATCCGGAAAAGCTCCTCATGATCACCACCAACTGCGGCAGCCGTGTCGAACGCATGGATGACACCCGCGTCGCCGCACTCTTCGCCGAACTCACGGCTTACGGCGTCCGGCACGATGATGCCTACCTGCGCAACATTACCTACAGCCCGCAACTGGGCCGTTTTTGCCTGATTGACTTTGAATTCGCCACCCTCCTGGATGATCCCATCCCGCCACCGTCAGCGGAGACTCCCGTGCCGGACATGGGAACATAAACGATTTCCCGCCCCGTGGATTCATCCTCACCGCCCTTTCCCTTGCCTGCCTCCGCCAGCCTCCGCTGGTCCGGTCTTACCCATCCTGGCAAGGTGCGGCCCAATAACGAGGACGCCTTTCTCGCGCTTTCCTTCAATGCGGCCGAGGTTAGCTTTCTCGGGAAGGTAGGCTCCGCCAGCCTCGCGGAATGCGACTTTGTCTTTGCCGTCAGCGATGGCATGGGCGGAGCGAACAGCGGCGAATTCGCCAGCCGCATCGCCGTCGACAAAATCACCCGGCTGCTCCCGCGCAGCTTCCGGCAGCGCGCCCAGGGACGCCCGCCCGACTTCCAGGACGTCCTGCCGGAACTCTTCACCTCCATCCACCACGACCTCACCCGCCTTGCCCAAAGCTACGCGGAATGCGCTGGCATGGGAGCCACCCTCACCCTCGCCTGGTTCGCGCCCGGCTGGCTCTACTTCGCCCACATTGGCGATAGCCGGCTCTACTACCTCCCTGCCGCCGGTTCCCTGAAGCAACTCAGTGAGGACGACTCCCAGGTCGGATGGATGCGCCGGAAAGGAAAACTCACCGAGCGCGAAGCCCGCACCCATCCCCGGAAAAACATCCTCAACAAAGCCCTCGGCGGGGGCCATCAATTCGTAGAACCTCAAATCGGTGCTGTCTCCTGCCAACCCGGGGACTGCTTTCTCCTCGTCACCGACGGCATCACAGATGGCCTCTGGGATCATCATCTCGAAGACATCCTGCGCCATCCGGATGCCGTGATCACACCCGCCCAGCAATTAATCAACGAAGCCCTCGCCCGCTCCGGCCGCGACAACACCACCGCCGTCGTCATCGAAATGACCGCCCGCTAACCCCACCACAAACCGGCGGGGGAATCGCCTGTCTTTTTGGAAAAAACCATCCCTCCAGGGCGTTACCGGAGGATCCTGTAGTCCCGACCCACCTTGGTCAACCCTGACTCAACTCCCATGAAACCCATCCTTATCCTGCCACTTCTCCTCACCGCGACAACGCTCCGGGCGGAACTGAAGCTTCCTGCCATTTTCGGCGACCACATGGTCCTGCAACAAAAGCAAGCCGACCCCGTCTGGGGCTGGGACACCCCGGGCACGCAGGTCACCGTGACGTTTGCCGGCCAGACGAAAACGGCCCAGGCGGATGCGGCGGGCAAATGGAGCCTGAAATTGGATCCCATGCCCGCCAACGCCACCCCTGCCACCCTCACCATCCAGGGCACGACCAAACGCGAAATCACGGACGTCCTCATTGGTGAAGTCTGGGTCTGCTCCGGGCAATCCAACATGCAGTGGCAGGTCAATCAATCCTGGGATGGCGATCTGGAAATCAAATCCTCCAAATTTCCCCAACTCCGCCTCATCAGTGTGCCCCAGAAGGGCACCCAGGAACCCCAATATGATTTTGCCGGAGCCTGGGCTCCCAGCACGCCGGAAACCGTCGGCGACTTCTCTGCGGTCGGCTTCTACTACGGCCGGCTCCTCCATCAAATTCTCGGCGTCCCGGTCGGCCTGATCGATAACGCCTGGGGTGGCAGCGCTGCCGAAGCCTGGGTCCGCCGGGATCTGCTGGAACAGGACCCCCGTTTCCAACGTCTGATGGAGAACACCCGGAAAACCGAAAACGCCACGGGCGACCCCGCCGCCGTGGAGAAATTCAAGGCAGACCAAGCGGATTACCAACAAAAAGTGGAAGCCGCCAAAAATGGTGGGCCTCCTGCGGGCAAGCCCCCGATTCCCCCTCCCGGCCCTCCCTCCCCCGGCTGGCTCGCCGGCAATGCGCGGCCTGGCAATATCTATAATGGTGCGCTTCTGCCCATTATCGGCTATGGCATCAAAGGAGCCATCTGGTATCAGGGCGAAAGCAACGCCACCCGCGCCGCCGAATATGGCGACCTGTTCCCCTTCATGATCACCAACTGGCGGAAGGACTGGGGCCAGGGCGATTTCCCTTTCTACTGGGTCCAACTCGCCGACTTCAAAGCCGGGCAACCCCAACCTGGCGAAAGTGATTGGGCCGAACTGCGGGAAAGCCAGACCAAAACCCAGTCCGCTATCCCCAACGGAGGACAAGCCGTCATCGTCGACCTCGGCGAAGCGGCTGACATCCATCCCCGCGACAAGCGCGACGTGGCAGAACGCCTCGCCCGCTGGGCGCTCGTGAAGGACTACGGGCAGAGCGGCGTCTACCGCAGTCCCGAATACAAATCCGTCACCTTCGTCAACGGCCAGGCAGAAATCACCATCGACCTCTTCGGCTCCGGCAAGCTCCGCGCCCATGACACGGCTGAACTTAAAGGCTTCGCCATCTGTGGTGAAGACAAAAAATGGGCCTGGGCCGAAGCCAAATTCACCGGCCAAGGCACCATCCAGGTCAGTGCCAAAGCAGTCCCCAGTCCCACCGCCGTGCGATACGCGTGGGCCGACAACCCTGACTGCAACATCACCAGCGCCGAGGGCCTGCCCCTCACCCCTTTCCGCACCGATGCCTTCCCCCGCCTCACCGAACCAAAGCCCTGAACCTGCCGGTGGGTTGCGGAGTGGACTCCCGGCGTTACTGGCTTTTCCGCTCCAAGGGCCGGGGCCAGCGCCGGAAAGCTGCCCACCATGATCAGCAGAAGGGCGGTCCGGTCGCTTCGTCCCGGCTTTGCCAGGGTTGCTTTTTTGTCCCGCCACCCGCCAGGCCTTGGAACTGGCTGAAGTTTCAGTTGTGCCCGGTTGGAATCCGGTGTATTCCTGCAGCGACGGGGACTGCGTGGTCCTTGCACGAAGCCGCTGCGTCAGCAGTCTTCCAACAAAATTGTGTCCCGAGGCATGCAGAATTGTTGAATCAGAATCGCCTCCCAGAAAAACAGAGTAAATGGAAATATACGTTGGAAACCTCGCTTATGAAACGACCGAGGCCGCGCTGACAACCGAGTTCGGAGCTTTTGGTTCCGTTGATAAGGCCAGCATCATTATGGACAAATTCACCGGCCGCTCGAAAGGTTTTGCTTTCGTCTCCATGCCGAATGTCAGCGAAGCGAATGCCGCCATCGAAGCCCTCAACGGCAAAGATGTGGACGGACGCCCCTTGACGGTGAACCAAGCCCGTCCCCGTGAAGAACGCCCGTATGGCGAAGGCGGCGGTGGTGGTGGCGGCGGCGGCTACAAACCCCGCAGTGGCGGTGGTGGCGGCGGCTATGGTGGCGGCGGCGGCGGCGGTGGCTATAAGCCCCGTGGCGGCGGTGGTGGTGGCGGCTACGGTGGCGGCGGCGGCGGTGGTGGTGGTTACGGTGGTGGCGGCGGTGGCCGTGATCGTGACCGTGGCGACCGCGGCGGACGCTACTAAGCCTGGTCGTCAGTTATGGCACTGAGCTGCCAGACTGCGCTACCTCAAAAATTCGAAGACCGGAGGAGAGACATCCTCCGGTCTTTTTCTGTGTGCTCAGCGTCTGCGTTTTCCAGCAGCGCGGGGGCGGTGTTCGTTGCGGTAGGCTCCAGGGGGCATGCCAGTTTTGCTCTTAAAGACGGCGCTCAGGTATTCGACATAACGGAAACCAGCGCGCTCGGCGATTTCGGCGAGGGGAAGATCGGTTTCCCCAAGGAGTTCCTTGACGCGGAGGATTTGAACGCGCACGATTTCCTCGTGTGGGCTGCGGCCGAGGAGGCGTTTAAAGCGGTTCTCCAACATGCGGCGGGAGAGTCCGGAGTCTTTGACGACGTCATCGACACAGATCCCTTTGCAGGCATGACTGCGGATGAAACGGACCGCGTGGGCGACGGGGGCGTCCTCCACGGCGAGCACATCGGTGGATTGCCGTGTGGCCACGCCAAGCGGGGGGATGCGGTGCTCTTCGGGCCCGACGATTTTGCCGGACATCATCCGGTCGAGCAGGGAGGCGGCTTCATAACCCGTGCGCAGGCTGTTCAGGATAATGCTGGAAAGCGGAGGGTGGCAGAGGTTGCAGAGGAGGTCATCATTATCAATGCTGAGGACCGCGATTTTGTCAGGGACGTGAATTTCCCGGCGGCGGCAGGCGTCCAGGACCTGGCGGCCGCGGAGATCATAACAACAGAAGATCGCAGCCGGCTGGGGCAGGTTGGCGATCCATTCGCCGATGGCTTCGGTCATGGCGTCGTCCTCCGGGTCAATGTCCTGCGGTGGCTGGAAGTCAGAGACGGAGAAGCCCGCGGTAGTGATGGCGGCCCGGAAGGCTTCGCCCCGCTGGACCGACCAGGGAAAGCGGGCATCGCCACAATAGCCAAAGTGCCGGAAGCCGCGTTCCAGCAGGTGACTGGAAGCCATTTGGGCGTTGCCGGGCTCGTCGGTTTCGCAAAAAGGGAGATTGGGCAGGAGGCGGGCGGCACTGACATCCACGATGGGGATGCTGAGTTTTGCCAGAGGCTGGGCGATGGATTCGTTTTCAATGCGGGCGATGATGCCGTCGCCATCCCAGGTTTTCAGCCAGGTGGGGGCCTGATCCCCCCGGCCGTGTTCTGCAAGGTAGATGGACCATGACTGGTTTTCCCGGATCCAGGTGTAAACGCCGTGCAGAAGGCCCCGTGCATAGGCGTTGGAGGTCTCAATGAGCAGGGCGACTTTGGGCAGGCGGGACATTGGTGAAAAGAGCAGGGAATGAGGAACAGGGTCGGGCGCTGGCAACTTGCCCAGTCTCTCCGGCCCGGGAGCAGTCCGGGCCGGAGGAAGCACAGCCACGAGCTACGCCTGGGTGAAGCCGGGGAGTTTCACGATTTTCCCACCGGCGAGCGCGGATTCGTGAGCGCATAGCCCCACGCAGGTCCAGTTCGCGGATTGTCGCGCATTTGGGAAGGGCTCGCGGTCATCGGCCAGAGCGCTGACGAATTCATGCACAAGGTGCGGATGGCTGCCGCCATGGCCGGCCCCCTGGGTGAAGCTGAGGTGGCCTTTCCTGCCTTTGCCATAGACGCCGCCAGTGGTGAAGGGCCGGATGGCTTTTGGCAAATATTTGGCATAGTCCGGGGAGGTGACTTTTTTGGGAATCTTCGGCTCCGGCAGCTTGGCGGTGTGGATGACGAGCGGTTCGTGTTCGATCAGCGGCCATTCCACGGAGGCTTTGTCCCCATAAATATCAATACTTTCGCGGTATTGGCGGGCGGTATCAAAAAGGCTGCGGATGACACGGGCGCTCAGGTCGCTGTCCTTGAATTTGATGTGGGCGGTCTCCACGGCGAAGGGCGAGCCATAGTGCTTTTGCAGCTCAGGGCGGACCGTGCCGGAGCCGAAGCAACTGACATATTCCGCATCTGCCCCGGCGAGGGCGGCGACGGGCCCCACGCAGTGGGTGGCATACCACATGGGGGGCAGGCCGGGCCAGTAATTCGGCCAGCCATCCATGTCCTGCTGGTGACTGGCCTGGAGGAACTGGATTTTCCCAAGGCTGCCCTTGTCACGCAACTCCTTCATGAAAAGGAACTCGCGGGCATAAACCACCGTCTCGGCCATCATGTATTTCAAGCCGGTTTTCTTCACCAGAGCTACGATTTCCCTGCACTCCCCGATGGTGGTGGCCATGGGGACGGTGCAGGACACGTGCTTGCCGGCTTTCAGCGCGGCGATGGTCTGCCAGCCGTGATCCGGGATGGGCGAGTTGATGTGCACCGCATCCACGTTTGGGTCCTTGAGGAGTTCATTGAAGTCAGTGTAGCGCTTTTCCACCCCAAAGGCTTCGCCCACGGCGTCCAGCTTGTCCTTGGACCGCTGGCAGATGGCATACATGTTTGCCTGGGGGTGGAGTTGATAGATTGGGATGAATTCGGCACCAAAACCGAGACCGACGATCGCAATATTAATTTTTGTTTTTGCACTCATGGGATAGGAAAGAAGAAACAGGGAAATGAGATAATCCACCCAGTCTGGCGGTTAATTTGACGGGTGACCATGAAATTCCGCGTCTTTCCCCTATAAAATTGCGCAAGGTTTTTAAGCCACGGGACTATGACCGGCAGCAATTGGAATAGAATTATTTCCCCCGATGGATGAATCTTTTTCAAGCGTCCATTCTCAGGTGGCACGGCCATTGCTTAGTCTTCCTTAGCGCAAGCCGTCTGCGGCTCCCTGGGACGGGGGTGGCCGCGCCGATCCTCAACCATCCACACAAATGAAAAAAGTCGAAGCTATCATCAAGCCCTTCAAACTCGAAGACGTGAAGGAAGCCCTTCACGAAGTCGGGTTCGAAGGCATGACCGTCACCGAAGTTAAAGGCTTCGGCCGGCAAAAAGGTCACACCGAGATTTATCGCGGCAGTGAATACACCGTTGATTTCCTCCCCAAGGTGAAAATCGAAGTCGTGGTCGCCACGGACCGCGTGGAAGCGGCCCTCGGTGCGATCGTGAAGGCCGCCAAAACCGGAAAAATCGGGGATGGCAAGGTCTTCGTCTCCTCCATCGAGTCCGCCGTCCGCATCCGCACCCAGGAAAAAGACGACGCTGCCATCTAACCCCTCCCCCCGTCCTCAAACACTGATCCCTACTGAAAACACTCCATGAAAAAATTTGCCACCTTACTTACAGTCCTCCTGATCGGGGCCTTCGCGCCCTTGGTGACGGCACAGGACGCCGCACCAGCCGAGCCTCCGGCAGCAGCCCCTGCCGAAACCCCGGCAGCGGCTCCTACCGAACCCACGGCTGCGGCTCCAACCGAAACCCCGGTTGCAGCCCCCGCCGAAACCCCAGCCGCTGCTCCTGCCATGACTCCCATGGAGCAGGATACCTTTAACTACTTCAACAACGTCATGCCGACCGGACCCTTGGCCAACATGGTCGGCCCGGGCCACAACGGATTTCTCATGATTTGCTCGGCCCTCGTGCTTTTCATGACGCTCCCTGGTCTCGCCCTGTTTTACGGCGGCTTGGTCCGTCATAAAAACGTCCTTTCCGTCATGGCCCAGTGTCTCGGCCTCGCCGGCATGGTCACCATCATGTGGTTCATCTTTGGGTATTCCATGGTCTTTGGCGAACACCCTGCGGAAGGGGCTCCGGGTTGGGCTCCCTACGTCGGGAACATCGGGAAATACCTCTTCCTTGATGGAGTCGGCAGCGCCCCGAATACGAACTACACCGCGTGGCCTTCCCACTCGACCTTCTCCATGTATCAGTTGATGTTTGCCATTATCACTCCCGCTCTGATCGTCGGCGCTATCGCGGAACGGATGAAATTCGCCGCCATCATGATCTTCTGCGCCATCTGGATGGTCCTCGTTTACTTCCCCATGGCTCACATGGTTTGGGGCTTCGATGGTATCTTCAATGGCGTCTGGAATGGCAGCGCTAAAATTCCTGGCATCGACTTCGCCGGCGGCACCGTGGTTCACATGACCTCCGGTTGGTCCGCCCTTGTGCTCTGCCTCATCCTCGGCAAGCGCACCGGATTTGGCAAACAGCCCATGCAGCCTCATAGCATGGTGCTCTGTATGGTCGGCACTGGGATGCTCTGGGTCGGCTGGTATGGATTCAATGCCGGCTCTGCCCTCGCGGCTGATGGCCTGGCCTCCCAGGCCTTCATGACCACCACCCTCGCCGCCGCCGTCGCCGCCTTCACGTGGGGCTTGGCCGAAGGCATTGCCAAGGGCAAGGTCAGCGTGCTCGGACTCTGTTCCGGAGCCGTCGCCGGTCTGGTCGTGATTACGCCTGCCGCTGGATTTGTCACCGCCCAGTCCGCTGTGATCATGGGCGTTCTCGCCGGCGTTGTTCCCTACATCGCCTGCACCAAGATCAAATCCATGTTTGGTTATGATGACTCGCTCGACACCTTCGGCATCCACGGCGTGGGAGGCACCCTTGGTGCGATCCTCACCGCTGTCTTTGCCAACTCCAAGGTCAATCCAAACCTCGTCAGCGATGCTTATGCCAAAGTAAATGGCATGAAGGAGATGTTCAATGCGGAAACCGGCAAAGCCAGTTCCGCCCTGCTGATGAACCACATCTACATCGTCGGGATCACCATCGTTCTGTCCGTGGTCGTCACTGCCGTAGTCGCTCTGGCCATCAAGGCAGTGATCGGCCTGAAGGCTTCCGAAGAAGCGGAGCAAATGGGTCTCGACCTTGCCGAACACGGCGAAGACGGCTACCACACCGCCTGATTCCCGAGGGTCTCCATCTCTGAAAATCCGGAATGCCGGAGCCGCCG
>CAMDJM010000026.1 GCA_945900785.1 Akkermansia muciniphila | reverse complement strand
ACCCGGAAGCCCTATGACGAAGCGGAAGCCTTCAAAATCACCCCGCGCTCCCTCGAACGCCAGCACGCCCAACTCATCAAACAGGCCCAATCCCTCGGCTTCCAACTCGTTCCTGCTGCGTAACTTATAAATGAGTTATTCAGGAGGTTCAAATCAGGAAACCCCGCTGTCCTCACAAAGGCAGCGGGGTTTTTGTGGGCGTCATGGCCGGAAAGACAGGATCTCAAAATCCCCCAAGGCCTTGAAATCACGGCCGTTGTTCGTCAGAATCCGCTTTACCCCCGCGCTCTGAAAAGACGCCGCCACCATGGTATCCAACAAACGTTTGCGGCCCAGTTGATACCGGGTCAGCCAGACGAAAAAATCCCTCACCGCCGGGCCATCAGGAAAGACCCTCACCACTTCCACCGCCTGCCACCAGTGCTCCGCCCGGCTGATCGCCTCCGCCATCGTCAGGGGTTGCGGTATTTTTTTTCCATCCGTGACGATGTGGATGAACTCCGCCAAGGTCTGCGGCACCAAGGCTAAATCGTGCCCGTCCCCCAGCAAAGATTGCAGCAGCGCATCCGCCTCACGATGAAACGGATGGTCCCGAATCTCCACCGCCACCAGAAAATCCGTATCAATTCCGTGCGTCATCCAGCATCCCTCCCAGTAGATCGTCTTCTGCCGTGATCGCCTGAATCGGTCCGCCGACACTGACGGGCCGACGATCCCGCAACGAAGTCCTCCGCTGCATGTGCTGTTGCCGATAGAGTTCCATCGCCTCCCGGATCAATTCGGAGGCCTTTCGCTCCACCTTCACCGCATATTGCCGGTATTCCTCGTAAACGGACTCGGATACATTCAATGTAATGGTCTTCATCCATGAGAAGAACTGTATTTCGCCTGCTTTGTCAAGCAACCAACCCGATCATGAAGCTCGACGTCTTTGCCCCTGAAAAAGGAAGAAGCCCTCCGCGCCGCCAAATAAGCCGGCCCACCGGACGTTGCCCCGCCCCACCGTCCACATTATATCAAAACCCGCCATTTCCCGCAGGAGAAGGCGGGTTTTGTCGTTCACCCCCGCCCAACATGCTGCGGGTTTTGCCTCCGGCTGACCCGCCCGAATCGGAAAAAAACCGACCACCGACCAAATCACCCCGGAAAATCCAGATCAGCGCCAAGCTCTCTCCATTGCCGCAGCACGACAGCCAGTTTGACAAACCTTTGTTCACAACTACCCTGCAGACTCCGAATTTCATCAGCCTTTCCCATCATGTCAGCCCGCGAGGAACTGCTCCAAGCCCTTTCTAACCAGCCCGAAAAAGTGGCAGGTCAGGTCCTGATGTATTTGCACTCCCTGCCGGGCTACATTGCTCCGCCGAAACCCATCGACGCTCCTGCGGTGGATTATTGGGCCACCCACTGGTCCAAATTCTATGGTGCATTTGAAGGAGAAGAGTGGCCTGAGCCTGAAGAACAGGAGTATGAAGTGCGGGAGGAGTGGTGATGGATTGGCTCCTCGATACGAACCACTGGATTGCGCTCCTGAAACACCGTTGTCCCCCTCTGGCCGCGAAGCTGGCCGCCACTTCTCCAGGGCAGGTCTGGTTCTGCTCCCTCGTGAAAGAAGAACTGCTGCACGGAGCCCTAAAGTATGGTGATCCCGTGGCGCGGCGTGCCACGTTGCAGGAACTATTCGACGTCCATGAATCCGCCTCCTTCGACGACGCAGCGGCTGCGGAAGCCGCCCGCATCCGGCACGACTTGGAAATCAGGGGTAACAAAATAGGCCCGCATGACACCCAAATCGCCGGACTGGCCCTCAGCCGTGGCTGGACCCTTGTCACGGCCAATACGAAAGAATTCTCCAGAGTCTCCGGACTAAAGCTGGAAGACTGGACCAAGGAAGCAGTGAGGTAAGAATTTCAGCGGAGCACTCTGCCGTCCAAGGGCTGCGGGGTTTTCATTTCGTTATCGGATCGCCAGTGCCTTTTTGCACTGCTCTTCCACCACTCCACAAAGGAAGAGCCAGTAGGACCCGTTGTCGGTGGTGTCGCGGAGCGTTTTCCATGAAAATTGCATTGCTTCCGCAAGCCGGGCCAGGAAGGCATCGTTCCGAAGGACCTCTCGATAACATTACCTCCTGTTTGGGATCCGCCACCCGGGGTGGGAGATGTGGCGCAGGCGTCGCTTATGGGGGCGATTTCATACCCGTGCAGGCAGGGCGCGCCCGCTTTCAAGCAAAGCCCGGTCCATCGCTTGCACTTGACCCGTGTGCTCCTGCCCGATTTTCGGCAGGATTTTCCGCTCAACCTGGAAGGTGGGCGACCGTCCAAACCGGGATCACGCTGTTGAGCACTGCGCAGGTCTGCTCCAGGCAGACCCATTTCCGGCAACGCGCAGCTTTTCCGGCGAAACGGCCGCACCCCTCCCGCAAAATGCCATTTCGAGGTCTGCCATTCAGGCAAAATGCATTCCAGGCCCGCCTTACGGGAGGATTCATTTTCGATGTAACTTGTTCAATATCAAAGGAATGATTCCAACTTTCAGGGGGTGGCACCATTACTGCAAATCAATCTTCCATCCTGTTGGAATCCACTTCTCCCAAAGAAACCTCCGGCCGGCAAACTATAACCTAAACTACCCTACTTCCATGCTTTCCTGGACCCTTACTTTTATCATCGTGGCTCTCATTGCTGGCGTGCTTGGCTTTAGCGGTGTCGCTGGAGCTGCGGCAGGCGTGGCCAAAGTCTGCTTCTTCCTCTTCCTCATCCTTTTTGTGATTTCGCTGATCAGGGGCAAAAAGTCGGTCTGAAGCTTCTATCCAAATCATAATCCAAGGCGAAAACCCGCACCGCCGTTCATCTGATCGTCCTGAGTTTGGCGGTGGCCGTTTTCACAGTCACTGCCACTGCGGGATTCTCCAGCCTTGGCGGAAGCCCCCAAATCAGCATTCCCTGATCGAAAATTAGCTATATAACCCCGGAATTATTCATCCCCGGACCTATCCCATGAAAACCGACCCCACCACCAAAATCCTGCTGGGAGTGATCGCCACTGGCGTTGCTGCCCTCACTGCAATTGCCTTTGAAAGGCGTTATTGCAACGGCGGCACCTTCAAACCCGCAGATGACCTCAAGGACGCAGCAAACGATACTTATCAAAAAATATCCCGCAACGTGGAGCAGGCCGGCACGGATGTCAGCGAGCAGGCTGCTTCCCTCAAAGAGCAAGTCGAAGACGGCTTGGATACCCTGAAGGACAAAGCCGGATCCCTCAAGGAGCGGATTTCGGACCGTCTGGAACGGGTTGGTGATCATCTCCATGCCGGGGCCGAACGCTTGAAGGATAGCTTCCGCACCGCAGCCGGAGAGGCGAAGGACGGTGCCGTGGATGCCGCTGAGGAAGCCCGCCGCGCCATGGCCGCCTCTAAAGTCTAAGCCATCCAACCCCCACCCAGCCGAAACCAATGCCTGCCTCCCCTGCCTCACGGTTTGGCTCCCTCACAAGGGAAATTCAAGCCCTTGTCTCCGGCACTTGGGTATTGCTGTGTCAGGAAATGGCTGGCAAAGCCACCCTAACCCGACGTGAGTTGATCCTGATGGCCGCAGGAGCCCTCACAGCCCTCACCGCTATTCTGCTGGTGCTGGCTGGCTTCACGCTCCTGCTGTCCCAGTTGCTGGTCAGTGAAGCCGGCTGGCAGCCCCTCACTGCGGGCGGCATTTCCGCCCTGATCACCGCCACCATTTTTGCTTTCACAGGCTGGCTGGTTTTCAGGAACAGCGGTGCCCGGCTGAAGACCGGGAGCCTGCTTCCCCGCCAAACGCTGCAGTCCCTGAAAACAACGGCTGCCGCCCTGACCAATCAACCCCTCATTCCCCAACCACCAACTACCCCTATGAACACCCGCCAGGAATTCACTGATGCCATGCATCAAACCGCCGATACCGTCGAACAGCAGGCCCACCGTGCCGCCCGTTGCGTGCAGGATACGGCCCGGAGTCTCGGTCAAAAAATGGATCCCGGTCCGTTTTTTGCCTCCGCCCTCGCCTGGATGGATGCCATCCTGACGCCCCAAAACCGTGCTCTCGCCGGCCGGGCGCTGACGTCCGCCGCAGTATTGCCCCGCCGTCATCCTGGCTTGGCTGCCATGCTGGGCCTCGGGGGACTTTATCTCCTCTGGGAAAAGAACCGCGAAAAGTCCCTTCAGCGCACCGTGGAGGACTATGTTTCGGAAGCCAGCGGCTATGCCGATGACTTTCGGAAAACAGCGGTTAAAGGATACAAAGCCACTGCCGAAGCCGGCCGGGAGATCCGGGGAACCGTTCAGGAAACGGCCTCCCGCTTCACAGAAAATGGCCGCAACGCGGCCCAACAGTTCAGCAGCGCTGCCACGCAAACTGCCGAACGGGTGCGGGAAGCCTATCAGGATGCCCGCAGTTCCGTCGGTGACGGCGTTGACCAAATCGCCGATACCGCACATCAGCTCCGCAAGGAAGCGGAAGCAGGATACCGCAAAGCCCGGGAATTTGCCAAAGAGGAACCCGCTCTGGCAATCGCTGGTGGTGTTGCTCTGGCCATAGGTGCCATCCTGCTCGTGAAAAGCTCCCGCAGATAAACCCCTCTGCGGTTAGGCCCGGCTCCTTTGTCAGCTTCCCCCCGGCTGTCCGGGAGTCCGGGTCTTTTTTAGGAACTTGAACGATTTGGCCGAAGCTGCCTGCAATCTTGAAGCCGCAGCTGCCTGAACGCCCTCCGGAGCCCGGGTTGCCATATCACTTCCACCGGCCTTTCCTTCTATCCGATGCAATGCCATGACCTCCGCTAAGCATGGAAAGCCTATGGCCCTCCCCGGCTTTGTCTCCGCGATATTAATCGTGATAGTGCTGTATTGTGGAAAGCCCGTGCTCATGCCACTGGCCCTGGCTGTCCTCTTTGCCTTCCTCCTGAGTCCTTTAGTCAATCTCCTGCACCGTTGCCGTCTGCCGCGTGCCTTGGCCGTGGTCCTGGTCACCCTCAGCGTTTTCACCCTGCTGGGCATTCTCGGTTGGGTGATTGGACGGGAGTTTTCCTCCCTCGCGGCCCGCTTGCCCAACTACAAGGATAACATCAGGCACCGGATCATTTCCTTTCATCAAAGCAGCCGTGGTGGCGTGATCGGGAAGCTGCAGGATATCCGAACCACGATCGCGGAAAGCAATGCCGCCGCCTCGGCCAGCCCTGGGGAAGGTGAGGTGGAAACCAAACCTGAGGCGACGAAACCCAACCCGGCACCATCCTCCGGCACCGCCTCCCTTCCTGCTCCCGCCCAGCCCACTCTGGACCGTCCCATCCCTGCCGTCGCAGTGGATCAGTCCTCCGGATGGCTGAATGGAGCCCTCGGCACCGCTGGTGAAGGTTTGGGCAACGCGGCTACGGTTGTCGTGTTTGTGTTCTTCATGCTGTTGCGGCAGCATGAACTGAGGAACCGCATCATGCGTTTGGCCGGCTTCCGGCATGTTACTGCGGTGACCCGTGCCATGGACGAAACGGGGGGCCGCGTCGGGCGCTATCTTCTCATGCAGGCTATCATCAATGGTCTCTATGGGATCACTCTTGCCATAGGCTTGTATTTCATCGGATTGCCGTATGTAGTGCTGTGGGGCGTGTTGGCGTCTCTCTTCCGTTTTGTGCCCTACGTGGGCCCGGTGGTGGTGGCGGTTCTCCCATCGGCCCTGGCCTTGGCCGTGTTTCCAGATTGGCAACATCCGCTGATGGTGATGGCTCTCATCGCCCTGCTGGAACTGGGAACCAACATGGTGCTGGAGCCGGTGCTGTATGGACAAAGTGCCGGGGTGTCTGAATTTGCCCTGCTTGTCGCAATTGTTTTTTGGACTTGGATGTGGGGCGGGATCGGCCTCGTGATGGCTACGCCCATGACGGTCTGCTTTGTCGTCATGGCCCGGCACGTGCCTTCTCTCGAATGGGTGGAAATCCTCATGGGGAACAATCCCAAAGTCAGGCCATGGATGGTGCTCTATCAGCGGCTCCTCGCCGGGGATGAAGCAGAAGCCAGCGGATTCCTCCATGCTGAACTCAGGAAAAAATCGCCGATGGAAGTCCTTGATGAAACGGTGCTGCCAGCCATCGCCCTGGCCAAAAGGGAATCCGCCCAGGACCGCCTATCCGATGAGGAGGAGCAACTCCTGCATGATGCCGTCCTGCGGGTCATGGCGCAAGCCCTGCCGGAGCTGCGCTCTGCGGCTGGTCTGTTGAATGAAACTCCCCACACCGCAGGCAACATCGCCGTTCCCGCAAATCCAACGAATCGACCCTTGGTTTTAGGTTGGCCTCTCGATGCCGGAGCAGATGAAGCAGCGCTGCATTGCTTTGAGTTGATGCTGCCTGCCGGATTGGACTTTGAAATCGTCCCTGGACAACGGCTAACCGGAGAACTGCATGCCGAGATCGAGGCCCGCCAGCCAGCGGCACTCCTCATCAGCGCCACGCCTCCCGGCAGCCATGATACCGCCCGCCTGCAGCTACGGCGTCTCCGCCGGCAATTCCCCCGTCTGCGCATTTTCATCGGCCGCTGGGGCGTGCCGGATGACATTGCCAAAGCCGCTCCCCTCCTTGAAGCCGGTGCCACCGCCGTCTACACCCACATGGCCGCTGCAGAAGCGGGCTTGGCTATGCTGCTGCGGGAAACCGCTGCGGTCGATCTGGTATCCACATCCGGCGCAGGCAGCATGGCCCCGTCTTCCTGATTTGAATGGCTGGAGGGAAGCCCAACCTATTCTGATCCGGAAGCATTCTGGTCCTGGAGCGTGTCAGGCGAACATCCTTGGCAAAGCGAAGGATTCGTTTCAATCGATTTTCCCTATCTTAAGAATGACAGACCAGCCATGCCATGGTAAGTTAAGGGATGCGCTGCTCCTCCCTTTACGTGATCGCTGCCCTGGTGTAGTTGGGGCCCGGCCGCCTGTTCGCCCAGCGGGACCCATTTGCTCCGCCCGGTCATGCCACGGGCGGGGAGGATTCGGCCCCGGCACAGGATTTTATCGTGCAGGTCCGGCTTGATATCGATTCCATCGAAATCCCGCAGGATCAGGCGAATGCCTTGATCCGGGGCATGGACGGAGCCTTTGCGGGAGGTTCAAAAGCACGGGAAACCGCTCTCCGGAGTGTGGCCGCCGGTCAGGCAAAACGCCTGCACCGGCAGTTTCTCACGATTCCCCTGGGCCAAAAGAGTCAATCCGAATCCATTCAGGAGTATCCCTACCCTACCCAATTCGATTCTGTCATGTTGGGCCTGATCACCAACCCCGGTCCCCCGGAAGTGGTGAAGCCTTTGTATACCCCTCCCACGCCGCAATCATTTGAATTCAAATACCTGGGCTGGACTACCAGTGCGGAAGTGTCCGGCGATCCCGGTTCCGGTTGGGTGGAATTGAATCTTTCCCATTCCTGGAGCAGCCTCACCGCTGAACATGCCTGGAGCCGGGACTACGCTGAAATCAAACAGCCCATCTTTCATCACTGCCAATTTGACAGCAAGTTTCCGCTCCGGAGAGGGGAATGGACCTTGGCCACCCTCCTTCGGCGGCCCAATCCAGCAGCCGAAGGAGTCGGCGGCTCGTTCGTGCCGGATCGGGTCCTGACCTTTATCCGGGCGCTGTGGGAAGAGCCTGCCGCACCCGCCACCAAAACAAGCCCGCGGGCGAAAGCCAAGGACGCTAAAACTCCGCCTGCTGCCGGTTTGCTTTACGAATGGATCGAAGTCAGCCAGACGGACGCTGCCGCTCTCCTCGCCAGGTATCCGGCCGGGGAACAGTCCGGAGCCCTCAGAAATGATCTTCAGGATCGGATCGGCAAGGGCCAAGCCAGCCTGCTGGAGACGACCTACCAGATCCTGCGCAGTGGTCAGAAATCCAATACCCGTTCGGTTACCGAAATCGGAAATGGCGCTGAATTCGGTCCGCCCCAGGGTGGCGGTCAAATGCAGGGGACAATCCCGCCTGCTATCCAAATCCCGCCCCCCATCCAAAAATACGAACGCCTGTTCTTTGGCAATATGCCTGGGACTCCGGAAACCTTCCAATTGGTGCCGACCGGGATTGATGTGGAGAGTGAGCTGACTTGCGTCAGGAACGAAGGCCCCTTTTCCATTTACACGCAGGCCCGAATGGTCCGTCTGCTGGACATCCGATGCCACGGCGATGGCACGCAGGAGAATCAGCGGCTGGAGACGGTGGAATGCCCGGCTGGCTTTTCCGGGTTATTGATCGCCCGCCAACCCTGCCTCATCGCCAAAATGGATGCACCGCCCCCCGCGTCTTTGGGACTCTTGCGTGGTCCTTCCGTCGAAAAAATCCCTGAGAAAGCACTTCTTGTCTTTTTCACCGTCCTCCCTTGAGCCCCAACCAGTTATCCGCGTGAAATTATCTCCAACTAAATGGCTGGTCTCCCTGGGCGTCCTGATGTTGGTTGCCCTGTCGGCGCACTCGCTGCTCCGGGCCCAGCCCAATCAAACGTCCCAACCCGCGCCACAATTGAGGGTATCCTGCGAATGGATCGCCTTGCCCCACGCTGAAGCGAACCGCCTGATCAGGGCCCTCACTTCTTCCAGTCCGCAGTCCGGCAACGCGATTCACGAATCCGCGCAACAGCTTGTGGCCGTCGGCAAAGGCAAGCTCCTGCAGCAACAATTCTTCAACACCACCAGCGGACTAAAGGCCAAAACAGGCACCCTGCGGCATTTCCCCTATCCGACCGAATACGACCCCCCGGAGGTGTCCACAAAGGTCGTGGTGCAGGGCGGCAATGTCCTTCAGGGAGACTTCAAAAAAGCAGAACCAACCAATTTCGAAACCAAGGAACTTGGATTCGACCTGGAGATCGAACCCACTGTGGACGACAGCTCCCGGTATGCGGACTTGAATCTTGCGGCCACCTGGACGACCCATGCCGGTGATAAGGTTTGGGGGCAGGGTATCGCTGAAATCATCCAACCCGTCTTTCAGCGTTGTGCCCTATTTGCTCAGGCCCTGTGTGAACACGACTCATGGAAGCTGGTTGCCCTGCTGCGTCCGGCGGTGCCCGGACCCGGCACCGCAGCCCAACCAATGGCAGAGGAACGCGTGCTGGTTTTCCTCAAAGCATTTATTGATGGGCATGGTCCGCCGCTGCTCTTGGATTCATCATCCATCAAGGAAATCGGAGTGCTCTACGAATGGGTCGAGCTGGATGCTGCCGACGCCGATCAATTGATGGATAGCATACCTGCTTCCGGCCAAACAGAGGGTCTCCGCACTGCGGCTCAAGCACTGCTGGACTCTGGCAAGGCTACCCTCTTTGAGTCCGCCTACCTGCTCGTGCGGGGCGGTCAGAAATCCAAATTGGAGTCTGTGCTGGAGTTTCCCAATCCGACGGAATTCGATCCACCAACTCTCCCACAAACCATCATTGAGCTGCCCACGCCAGTCCCGGCCCCTGCAATCACACGTCCGATATTCTGGCCGACTCCTACCTTCTCTCAGTGCTTCGAATTCAAAAATCTCGGAACCACCGCCGAAGTTGAAGCCGTGGCCTCGGATGATGGGATCACGCTGGAACTCAACAGCTCTCCGGAGATCTGCCGCCTCGTCGGCATCCAACCCCACGGCCAAGGCAACGGGTTCACGACCCAGCCCCGCTTTGCCACCATCAAAAGTGGAAACCGTGTCCTGGTGAAAGACGGCCAGCCCGCTTTGATCGCTAGCTATGAGGCCATGCCTCCAGCATCTCTCAAAATGGTTTCCCCGGAGGCCCCACCAGCCGGAAATCCCAATCGCAGAATCCTGCTCTTCGTTACTGCTTGGCGGCGGTAGATTCCCAGCCGGATTCAATCCGCAGGCAGCCACCCTATTCCGGGAGCGGAATTCCTTTGGCGGCAAGGAGGCGGCGCAGGAAGAAGAGGTCGGCGGCGTCCTTTTCGCGGTGGGTTTTGACCTTCATGCGCCAGAGGAGGCGGGGGGACGCAAAGGGGATGCGGACTCCATTGATTTCGTGATAGTCGATTTCGCGGGAGGCTTCGGCGTAGTCGATGCCGCAGGCGGATTTCATGAGGTCCACTACAATTTCGTCGCCAACCCGGACGACGGTGTAGGCTTCGACTTCGCCGGGTTCCATTTCGAGGATGGCTTGGTCCGGCAAGGTGGCGAGGGCGGCGACGACGCGGGCTTCGTTGTCCAGGTCCGTCGCGATGAGCAGATCCACGTCCATGGTGGTGCGGTCGTAGCCGGCGGCACGGATGGCAAAACCACCGATCACAATGTATAGCGCATTCCGGTCGTTGAGTTCCCGGCACAGGGAAACCAAGTCGGTCAGGGTAGGCTGCCGGGCCTCCTCCAAGCCTATTTCGGGCGGGTGATCATCTTCCACATCCATTCGTCGGCGGCTTCATGGGTTTTGAATCGATAGAGGCCCTTCGGCACAAAAGGGGTGGGGAACGCCTTGCGCCATTCGCGGGCGTGTTCGATCTCGCCCGGCACCACCTTCAGCGGAGACGGTTTCACCCGCCGCCCCACCACACGGGCGGCAGCGGGGTCGTCGGGATTGACTTCTGTGATCACGCGATAATCTATAGTGCCTTTTTCAGGGCGGTCAAACAGGTTCTCCAGCTACTTGGGGCTAGGGCTGGGATGAGGAGGTGGAGCGGCGGCGCTTTAGACCATCAGTTGCCGATGGCCTTGGTAATCTGCGTCCAAGCCATCAGGGAATATTTCCAACGGTGGAGAGAATCGTAAGCAGCCGCTTGGTAGAGTCCTACAATCAGCCAGAAGACGGTCTGATAGGAATTTTTGGTGCTTTTGTGCCTCAGCCAGCGTTGGGCGAGGAGGGCGGCC
This sequence comes from Akkermansia muciniphila, assembly GCA_945900785.1. Lineage (GTDB taxonomy): Bacteria > Verrucomicrobiota > Verrucomicrobiia > Verrucomicrobiales > V1-33 > CAIZWU01. Next base: position 47,717 of record CAMDJM010000026.1, on the reverse strand, counting down.
GGCCAGCCAGCCGCCACTTCCATGAGGTGCAGGGTGGATTCCGGGATGCGCCATTGGCCGGCTTGGGCGCGGCGTTTGTCGGCAGCGTAGCAGAGCCAGGTGATCAGGTTAATGAAGGTGAAGATGCCCAGCCATGGCAGGGATGTCAGGCCGTATACCCACGCGGCGGTGAGGGGGACGATCAACAGCAGGGCCAGCAGGAAGACAGGCCCTAATTGTATTCGCGGAAGGAGCCTCATGAATTCGGCTTGGGTGGCGCAGCGGCGGCCCGACCCATCGGTGCCGGCGATAAAACGGATGCGGTCGCCTACAGCAGGAGGGCCCTGCCACCTGACGAAATCCCGGCGGTGGAGAAAGATCCGGTCCCGCCCTTCTCCCAAATAACCAAAGCCTTTTCTGGTGTCCCAATGGGTGACGCGGGCTTCCTGGAATTGTTGAGGAGTGAGGGAGGGGCGGGGCATGGGACTGCGGAAAGAGGAGGAAAAAATGACAGAATTTGGTAACATTTGCAATCGTTTCGTCCCGGATTGTGAGGGTCAGCGCGGGAGGCCGTTGCATGGGAGGGACGGGTGCATCGTGTCAGACCCTTGCGGGAGCCGCTCCAGAGAAAAGTAGGTGGCAGCCTTTCCCGGCTGCCGGTCCTCCAGCGCCTCGAAATGCTCCGCTGGAACGCCCAAATGCTCCGGGGTGGCACCTGGTCCCCACCCCCTGACGATGAAACCCCCGTTCGAAAAACGGTTGGTCCTGCACGCTGAGGCCAAGGTGAAGTTCATCGTGGTCGGGGTAGTCGCGGTGTCGATGCAGGGATATGTCCGCTTTACCGAGGATGTGGAGCTGCTCCTAAAAGATTCAGCACATAACCTGCAGCGTCTTCTCGACGCGCTTGGAAATTACGGAGAAGGCTTCGCGAGGGAGCTTTCGCTGGGGGATTTTACCGACGAAGAAGGCGCCATCCGGATCGTCGAGGAAGTGGAATCCTGTCAGATGGATCTCTTCACAGTCATGGATGGCAAACACTATGGTGACATCCTCCAGGATGCTGACATTTTCTCCATCCGGGGGCATGCCATTGCCTTTGCCTCCAAGGCTGCCCTGATCGGGTGGAAAGGAAGGTCCGTCAGGGAAAAAGACCGGTTGGATGCCATGGCTTTGCAGCGGCTTTTGGAGAATCCACGGGCGTTTGATTAAGGATGCCGGTCATCTTTTTTTGCGGTAATTAATTCTACTTTGTTAATTACGTCGGGGAATCAGCGGGCTGGAAGCCCACTGGCCGCACAGGCTGGAAGCCTGCGCCACGGGGAACATAACAAAGTAGAATTAATAACTCCTCCGCGCAGACTGTCTCAGGTTCACCCGTGGCAGTCCACCAGAGGCTGCACCTCCACTCCCAAGGCTTTCACGGCACCCAGCACTTCTGGAATGATTTCCTCGCTCAGCGTCAAACTTTGCTCCTTCGTCTACCGCACCGTCACCGGCAGGGCCTTGAGCAGTTCGGCCATGACTTTGGTGTGGGCGGTGTCGACTTCGGCGGTGGAGAGGGTTTTGCCGGAGTCGCGGTAGGTTAGGGTGTAGGCGAGGGATTTTTTGCCGGTGGCGAGCTTTTGGCCGGTGGGGTCGGCGAAGACGTCAAAGAGGGAGGCACCGGTGAGGAGGGGTTCCTTGCGGGTGGTGAAGAAGTCTTCGAGTTTGCCGTTGGCGAGGTCGGCGGGGACTTCGAGGGCGATGTCGCGGGTGATGGCGGGGAAGCGGGGGATTTCGTCGAATTTGACTTCGCGGGTGAGGGCTTTTTGCAGGAGGGCGGTGTCGATCTCGGCGGCGTAGATGGGGTGGCGGCTATCGAGGGCGCGGACCCGGGCCGGGAGGAGCTGGCCGCAGAGGCCGACGGGCTTGCCGTTGACGATGATCTGGGCGGCGAGGAGGAGCCGGGAGTTAGGGACGGGTTTGAGTTTGACGGGAACGCCAGGGCAGAGGGCGTCGAGGACGGCGCGGAGTTCGGAGGGATCGGCGAGGCGTGGGGTGGGGGTGTTCCAAGCGGCGGGGCTGACCGGGCCGGAGAGCAGGAGGGCGAAGGCGTCTTTTTCAATGGCTTTGCCATCCGGGGTGCGGGCGAAGACGGTGCCGGTCTCGAAGAAGCGCAGGCTGCTGGTGCCCATGCGGATGTTCCGCGCGGCGGTGCCCAGCAATCCTGGCAGGAGGCTGGGGCGCATGGTGGTGTGGTCGTCGCTCAGGGGATTGCGGAGCGGCAGGACGGGGAGGAGCTGCGGGGTGGTCCCTAGCGCATCTTCGATTTGGGCAGTGGAGATGAGTTTGATGGTCTGGGCTTCGTAGAGGCCCTGGCCGGTGAGGCGCTGGCGGAGGACCATCTTGAAATCGTAGAAGGCATCGGCCGGGCTGGCGGGGACGAATTGGCCGTCGGTGGTGGACGGAATGTTGGCGATACCATGGACGCGGGCGATTTCCTCGATGAGGTCAACGGGGCGTTGGAGGTCCTGACGGTAGCCGGGGATGGTGAAGGTGAGGGGGGATTCCGCTTTGAGGTTGAGACGTGTCAGGATGCCGGTGACTTCGGCTTCGGTGAGGGCGGTGCCCAGCAGGCGCTGGGTGCGTGGGAGGTCCAGCGTGATGCGGCTGGTGAGGACGGGCGGGGTGCCGGCGGTGAGCAGGATAGGATCGGCGGTGCCGCCGGCGAGTTCCAGGATGAGGCGGACGGCGAGGTCGCTGGCCCCGATGGTTTGGCAGGGATCGGCCCCGCGCTCGAAGCGATAGGAGGAATCCGACATCATGGCGAGGCGTCGGCTGGTGTGGCGGACGCGGGAGGGCTGGAACCAGGCGGCTTCCAGGAGGATGTCGGTGGTGGCATCGGTAACGCCGGATTCCGCTCCGCCCATGACGCCGGCGAGGGCGACGGGGCCGGTGGGGTCGGCGATGACAAGGTCGGCGGTGGTCAGGGTGCAGGCCTTGCCGTCGAGGGCGAGGAAGGATTCGCCTTCAGTGGCGGAGCGGACCGTGATGCCACCGGTGAGTTTCGCGGCGTCGAAGGCATGGAGGGGCTGGCCCATTTCCATGAGGACGTAGTTGGTGATATCGACAATGTTATTGATGGGGCGCAGGCCAATGGATTCGAGCTTGCGGACCAGCCAGGCGGGGCTGGGGGCGACCTTGACGCCACGGATGCGGCGGGCGGTGTAGAACGAACATCCGGCCAGGTCGGCGAGTTGGATTTCGGAAGGGGACGCCACCTGGGTTTTTACGCTGGAGAGGATGTAGTCCCCCTGACCTTTCAGCGGCAATTGGGCGAGGGCGGCAAGTTCGCGGGCCATGCCTAGGTGGGAGAGGAGGTCGGGGCGGTTCGGGGTGACTTCGACTTCGAGCATGGTGTCGACTTCGAGGTAGCTGTGGATAGGCGTGCCGATCGGCGCATCCGCTGGCAAAATCATCAGGCCATCGGCATCGTCGCTGAAGCCGATTTCGCGCCCGGCGCACATCATGCCCTGACTGAGGGAGCCGCGCAGCTCACTTTCCTTGATGACAAAGCCTCCGGGCAGGACCGCTCCGGGCAAGGCCACGGGGACTTTGTCGCCGGGTTCGAAGTTTTTCGCCCCGCAGACGATCTGGCGTGCGGTGCCGGAGCCATCGTCCACCTGACAAAGGCGGAGGCGGTCGGCGTTGGGGTGCGGGACAAAGGAGACGACCTTGCCGACGATCAGGAAATCGGAGCGCACCCCGCGTTCGGTGATGCCTTCGACTTCGATCCCGGCAAAGGTGAGGAGATCGGAAAGCTGGGTGGTGGAATGGGCGGAGAGGTCGAGGTGATCGGCGAGCCAGTTGAAGGAGACTTTCATGGGAATGAGCGGTAAGCGGTGCTAGGGAAAGGGTTGCTGACGGGCCACGGATGGCACGGATAGGACGGATGGCACAGATGTTTTGAGGACTTAGAGCACGATGCGTTTCCAAGTCAGTTTTCGGTGTTTGAAATTCAGGAGAAGGGCGGAGGCGGAGGTTGGTGATTTTAAGATAGGTCAACATCTGCGCTTCGTGGGATTCATCGAAGTTTTCGACGACTTTGGTGTCTACCACAATGAGGTCATCCACGATGAGATCCGGGACGAGGGTGTCCACGATCTGGCCGTCATAAATAACGTCGAAGGCTTTTTGCTGGGCAAATTGGAGTTTTCGCTTGGTGAATTCGATGCAGAGGGACCGCTCATAGGCTTTTTCACGGAGTCCCGGGCCTATCACGGTGGAGACTTCCATCGCGGCACCGATGATCGCGCGGGAGAGGTCCTCATGAAGCAACTTCGCTTCGAGGTTCCGGGCGATTTGAAACGATCGGTTGGCGAAATTATTTTCACTCATAAATCATCTGTGTTATCCGTTTCATCCGTGCCATTTGCCTCCGGCTGTCTCCGCTGCGCTCCGGCTGTGGCTCGTCAGTTTTCCGGTAACCTCACACGAACTGGCCAACTTCGCTCCGGGATTGCGGGCGGCTTTGAATGATCGATTGGCTGAGGTTTCTTCACTCATAAATCATCTGTGTTATCCGTTTCATCCGTTTCATCCGTGCCATCCGTGGCCCGTCAACATTAAAGGGTTCTCACACGAACTGTCCGAGGAAGCGGACGTCGTTTTCGATGAGGTGGCGGATGTCGGGGATGCCCCACTGGATCATGGCTAGTCTTTCCAGGCCCATGCCGAAGGCGAAGCCGGTGACTTTGTCGGGGTGGTAAACATCGTCGCCGCGGGCGTCGCAGATGGCTTGGAAGACGGCGGGGTCGACCATGCCGCAGCCGAGGATTTCGACCCAGCGGGGGGCCTGGCCTTTGGGGCTGAGCTTGACGTCGACTTCGTAGCTGGGTTCGGTGAAGGGGAAGAAATGCGGGCGGAAGCGGACCTCCGTGGTGTCGCCGAAGAGGGCGCGGAAGAAGGCTTCGAGGGTGCCTTTGAGTTGGCCGAGGCTAACATTTTCCGCGACGTAGAGGCCTTCGAGCTGGGTGAAGGCGCTAAGGTGGGTGGCGTCGATTTCATCGCGGCGGAAGGCGCTGCCGGGGGCGATGATCCGCAGCGGCGGGGTCTGGGTCTGCATGGTGCGGACTTGGACGCTGCTGGTATGGGTGCGGAGGAGGTGGCCGCTATCAAAATAGAAGGTGTCGCTTTCGTGGCGGGCCGGGTGGTCGGCGGGGGTGTTGAGGGCGTCGAAGCAATGCCACTCGGTTTCGACTTCGGGGCCGGTGGCGAGGGCGAATCCCATGCGGCGGAGGATGCCGACGGCGCGGTCCAGCACCTGAGTGAGGGGGTGGAGGGCCCCGGGGGCGACGGGGCGGCCGGGGAGGGTGAGGTCGATGCCTTCGGCTTCCTTGGCGTCTTTGGCGGCGATTTGTTCGGCCTTGCGGGCGTCGAGGGCGGCGGTGATGCCGGTGCGGGTCTCGTTGAGGGCGGCACCGACGGCGGCTTTGCGGTCAGGCGGGACGTCGCGCATGCCGGCACTGATGGCGGTGAGGCTGCCTTTTTTGCCAAGGTATTTCAGGCGCAATTCCTCCAGGGCGGCCTCGTCGGCGGCGGTGGGGATCTCGGCGAGGGCAGTGGCGAGGAGAGCGGCTAGGGAAGATTCCATGGTGGGTGGGGAAATTTTAAATAGGGGAACGTCGAACATTGAACGTCCAACGTTGAACGTCGAATATGGGCGGGAGGTGAGCGGCTAGGTTAAGGCGGAAAGCTGACGGGCCACAGCCGGAGCGCAGCGGAGACAGCCGGAGGCAAATTGCACGGATTCTACGGATGGGCACGGATGACTTTGGAGAAGGAAGACTTGCCCTGGAACAGAAAGTCACGAAGGGCAGGAAGAAAAATGGAGGAAACTTGCCTACAGGCGGAAAATCTTCTTCCTGTATCTGTGTTATCCGTTAAATCAGTGCCATCCGTGGCTCGCGCAGAGCATTGGCAGGGCGGGGGCACTGTCCAAGGCCGGGACGGGCCTTGCTGCGGAAAACAAAAAAGATGGCCGCCTGCCTTGCGGCGGAGCGGCCATCTTCGTTTGAAGTTCAGCGTGAGTCCTGGCGGGCGGGTTAGGCGGCGGCAGGGGTCTTGGCTTTGGCTTCGAGGGCGGCCTTGGCTTGGGCGACGAGTTCGTCGAACGCACCGGGACACTCGATGGCCATGTCGGACATGACCTTGCGGTCGAGTTCGATGTTGGCGGCGATGAGGCCTTCGATGAAGCGGCTGTAGGTCATACCACGGGCGCGGACGCCGGCGCTGATACGGGTAATCCAGAGGGCGCGGAAGTTGCGCTTGCGGTTTTTACGGTCGCGGGTGGCCCAGGTTTGCGCCTTGAAAATGGCGTCCTTGGCGTAGCGATAGAGGCGGGAACGGTTTCCGTAGAAACCTTTCGCCTTTTTGAGGACCCGCTTGCGGCGCTTGCGCGACGCCGGGGAATTGGTGGCTCTTGGCATTGTGGTTGGTGGTTGATCGGGCTGTTTCTTGAAAAACCTTCCTCACCTCACCCAAATCTTAGAAGTGCAGGAAGGCACTCCAGGTGGCGGAAGGGGCGGCCGGAATTGGCCAATCGGGGGCTTCTGCTCAGTGGAATGGGAGGTTTTCCATGATGCGATGAACATCACAGGCGGCTACCAGGGTCACTTTACGGAGGTTACGCTTACGCTTGCGGTTCTTGCATTCGGCAAGATGTCGACGACCCTGTTTCCGGCGCAAAATTTTGCCGGTTCCAGTGATCTTGAAGCGTTTCGCGACGCCCTTTCGCGTTTTACTGCGGGCTACTTTCTTTCTCATAGAGGGCGGCGAATTTAAGGGACTTTCCCAGGCTGGCAAGCCCTTTTTCGATTTTCCTTGTTGGTTCGGATGGTCTGGTGGAAAAGGGAGCCCGGATCTCTGGTCCGGGTGTTTCCAGCCCAGCGCCCTTTTTATCGTTCCACATCGCGGCTGGGAAATAAACCCACTCACGGGCCGGAGCCCCGTGCTCCCTTTTGCGGCATGGCCGCAAATTTTCCTATCACGCATGGGGCATCTGCGTTACTCTGACCGTGCCGAAGCGATCGGACCATCCCGGCAGGATCCTCCGCCAACCAACTGCCACCCATGAAAGCAAACCCGCTTTTCCACCTCGTCACTACCCTTTGCCTTTCGACTCCGTGGGCGGCTGATAGTCAGGACGTCCACCCGGCAGACAGCCCGGTCCAACTGCAGGAAGCCGGCGATGCTGCCGATGAAGCCCCGCTGCCTTTGGAAGGCCTGATCCGCATGGAAGTGTTCAGCCTGCCCTTGGAAGCAGGCCGCGCCGCCACCCGGAAATTCCCAAAACAAGCCGACCTCTACGCCTGGCTGGGCGGGGAGCTGGAAAAGGAAAACCCCACCGTGAAACTGGAGCGGCTCATGGTCCTTCGGGTGCGCGGCGGCCAGAAATCGAAGCTGGAGGAGATCAATGAATATCCTTATCCGACCCAGTTCGCCCCTCCCCAAGTCCTCCAATCCATCGGGATCGGCCAACCCGCCCCAGCTACCACCAATGTCACGGTCACGCCCCCCACTCCTCCGCCAGCGCCTCCTGCGCCGGCATCACCGGACGCACCACCGGCCCCGCCTTCCGGAGCCAAAGGCGACGCTGGCCCCTCCGGTGCGCCTGCTGCCGCCCAGCCGCCGCCTGCCGGTGCCTCTCCACTTGGCAGCGTCTTTTCCCCTTGGCCCTACACCCCTGCCACTCCTCAATCCTTCCAATTTAAGAGGACCGGCTGGACCCTGGAAATCGAAATGACCATCGCGGACGACGAAGAAACCGTGGACCTGAACATCCTCCCGGAATTCACCCGGCTCTGCGGGCTGGAAAGCCAAAGCCCCAGCGGAGAAGTCGTCCAACCGATTTTCGAGACGAGCAAAATCGCCACTATGATCAGCACCAAAATGGGACAGCCCACCCTTGCCGGCACCTTCAGCCCGCCCGCCGATGCCGGCGCGCCCGGCGGCAACCTGGAAAAAGTCACCCGCCTCCTTTTCCTCACCGTCACCAACCCCCGCTGAATTTCCGCCCCCCCTTCCCGCATGAAAACCCGCTTCCCTTTCGCCGCCGCCTTGGCCGGGCTCGCCCTCGGTGCCTTGGCCTGCCAGGCTCAAACCCCGGAGGCCACGCCGCCCGCGCCTAACCCGACCTCCGCGCCGGTGGCAGCCAGCCAGGTTCTCCAAACCCGGACGTTCAAAGTGCAGCGTGATTTTTTTCTTGTGAGCGTATACCCGGACGATTCCGAAAGTCCGGCCCAAGACCCTTTTTCCCCGAACTATTTCCCAAGGCCTGTGCGGCGGAAAGACCCCAAAGCCTTACTGGAGGAATTAGGCGTCGCATTTAAAGCCCAAGGATCCATGGCGTCCTTCGATTTCAAGACCTCAATGCTAACTGCGACAAACACGCAGGAGCAGCTGGAAAATCTGGATGCTATCCTGACCGGATTTGCACCAACACCTGTCCGCCAAGGCCGCGTCCACCTCGAAGTCTTTTCCCTCCCTCCCTTCACCGCCCGGAAAGCCCTCATCGCCCACCCCAAAGAGGCCGATCTCTACGCCTGGCTGGATGCGGAACTCGCCATGCCGGATCCCATCGTAAAACTGGAGCGCCATTCCATCACCATCGTGCGCGGCGGACAAAAAGCGAAGACCGAGGCCATCGACGAAATCCCCCATCCCACGGAATTCGAGGCTCCGAAGATCCCGCAAAGCATCGGCCTCCCCGTAGCCGCCACTCCCACCGCTCCCAACGGCAATGCCACCTACTCCCCTTGGCCTCACACTAAACCCAAGCCGGCTTCCTTCGAATTCCGTCATGCCGGGGACACCTTCGAGCTGGAACTGACCTTTCTGGATGGTCTCGAATCCGTGGACCTCAACCTCGCGCCCGAGACTTCCCGTCGTGTCGGCATCGCCAAATTCGGCCTGAGGGAAGACATTTATCAGCCCATCTACGAAACCCAAAGAAGCACCGGCCAGGCCTCCGGCCGCCTCGGGCAGCCCATCCTCATCAGCACCTTCAGCCCGCCGGTGAACACCGGCGTCCCCGGCGGCAACACGGTGGAGCGCACCTGGTTGTTGTTCGTGACCGTGAGGCCGATGGAGTGAGGGTGGTTTGCTCCTTTTTTGGAATAAGGCCGACATTCCGCCGGTATGGCAGTAAACCTGCGACCCCTCCGGGGTCGGGAGAACCTTGGCCTTGGTTCCGGTGGTGTCGCTGGCGCTCAACCACCGGCCGCGATCCCTCCGGGATCAGGAACCACGGTGGCCGCCAAATGTCAGGGCGACCGGTTCATCTCCTTTCCCCAAGGTTCCGCACTCACCTTCCGGCAGGTCAGGATGTCTGAGGCTTGACGGCACCAGGCGCAGCTGTCAGGCTGCGCTCCCATGAAACGCCTGCTCTGCCTCCTTCTGCTGACGACCTGCTCTTCTGCCTTTGCCGATGGCGCGGCGGATAACCAGTCGGAAAACGTCCGCCGGATGCCCCCGGCCGGCATTTCCATCCCGGACGAAGCCCGGGCCGCCCTCACGTCGGAAACGCAAAAGCTGGGTGCGGCCATCGAAGCCTTCCTCGTCCAGAGTGCCGGCCAGCCGGAACGCCTCCGCTACCTGCCCGATGTCCAGATTTTCCACAAGGCGGTCGATTGGGCGCTGCGCTATGATGAATTCTTCGATCCCAAGCAGCCGGAATGGGCCACCGCCCAACTCAAGGATGGCTTCTCCCGGCTGGAAGCGCTCGCCGCTGGCCGGACGCCGTGGCTGGAGCAGACGGGGCTGGTTCCCCGCGGCTATCAATCCAAAATCGATGGCTCCATCCAGCCCTTCGGCATGGTGGTGCCGGAATCCTTCCAGAAAAACCTGCCCTGGCGCTGGCGGCTGGACTGCTGGTTCCACGGGCGGGGGGAGAAGATGACGGAGCTGGACTTCATTCACCAACGCCAGACCAGCCCGGGCGAATTCACCCCGCAGGACACCCTCGTGCTCCATCCCTACGGCCGTTATTGCAACGGCTCCCGCTTCGCCGGCGAGACGGATTTCTTCGAAGCCCTGGACACCGTGAAGCGCGACTACCGGATCGATGAAGACCGCATCATCGTCCGTGGCTTCTCCCTCGGTGGAGCCGCCTGCTGGCACATCGCCACCCACCACGCCTGGCAGTGGTGCGCCGCCAACCCCGGTGCCGGCTTCAGCGAGACCGAGCAATTCCTCAACTTCTTCCAAGGCGAAAAACTCCAGCCCTGGCCGTGGGAACGGAAACTGTGGAACCTTTACGACTCCACCGTCGTGGCGGGGAATCTCTTCAACTGCCCCACCGTGGCCTACAGCGGGGAACTGGATAAACAGAAACAGGCGGCGGATTTGATGGCGGCGGCCCTAAAGAAGGAAGGTATGGAGTTGACTCACATCATCGGACCGAAAACGGCGCATAATTACGAGCTTGTAGCCAAGCAGCGGGTAGCACAGGCTATGGATGCGATTGCCAAAAGGGGAAGGGATTCGGTAAGAAACCTTCACTTCGAAACCCCAACATTAAAGTATAACCGAACGGCTTGGATTGAGATCGAATCGTTGGAGCAACACTGGAGAAAAGCAATCGTGACGGGAACGATAGAGGAAGGCAATCTCAGGATTGGCTTGGCAAATGTGACGGCATTTTCCGTGCGTTTTCTTGCCGGAATGCTTCCCGAACGCCTGGGTCGGAAATTTAGCATTATCGTCTTTAATGAAAGTGGAGAAGAAAAAATCGACTCGGGCTATTATGAGGCTGAAATCGGCCATTCTTCCGATGCTTCTTTGGATTGGTCCTTCACGCGGAGGGAGGATGGCAGGTGGACCTCAAGGAGCGATTCTCCCCTAGCCCAAGGCCTCCGCAAAAAACACAACCTCCAGGGCCCCATCGACGATGCCTTCATGGACTCTTTCATCTTCGTCCGCCCCACCGGAAAAGCCGCCAACGAAAAAGCCGGCCTCTGGGCCAAGGCGGAAATGGAGCGCGCGATGGAGCACTGGCGGCGGCACTTCCGGGGAGACGCCCGGGTGAAGGATGACACTGCCATCACGGAAGACGATATCAAATCCGCCAACCTCATCCTCTGGGGTGATCCCTCGTCGAATTCCCTCATCGCCAAAACCGCCGGGCAGTTCCCCATTGCCTGGAGCGGCAGTGAAATCAAAGCCGGGACGAAAACCTTCCCCGCCGCCGATCACGCCCTGATCTGCATCTATCCGAACCCGCTGAACCCGGAGCGCTATCTGGTGCTCAACAGCAGCTTTACCTTCCGGGAATACGACTACCTGAACAACGCCCGGCAAACCCCCAAGCTCCCCGATTGGGCGGTGATCGATCTCAACCAGGCCCCCAACGCCCGCACCCCGGGCGGCATCGCTGCCGCAGACTTCTTCGGCGAAAAGTGGGAACTGAAACCAGCAGAGTGAGCCTGTCCGAAAATCCAAGTGAACCCCGCCTTTTCTTTTGCCCATGGCTTGTCTAAGCTGCATCACTTTCTCCATGAAACTGTTCATCCCAGTCCTTTCCCTTTCCCTGCTGTTGTCCCTGCCCGATGCAGGGGCCGCGTTCATGATTTTTCCAGACGGCAGCCCTGAGGTTCAAGGCAACGTCAAGGAAGCGCTCGAAGCGTATCAACGCGGGGATTTTGCGGATGCCATCAAGCGCTTTTCTGCAGAAGCTGGGCGGGGCGACAAGGATGCGCAATTCGCCCTTGGCCGCATTTATGAGGAAGGGTCCGGGGTCGCCGCCAGCCGGCCCATGGCCGAAGAATTTTACCGGAAAGCCGCGGAGCAGGGCCACACCAACGCCCAGGCGAATCTCGCCGTCATCCTGCTGAATACGCAACGCGCCGAAGAAGGCATCAACTGGCTGCGCAAAGCCGCCAAAGCAGGGGCCACCCGCGCCATGGTCCTGCTGGGCAATCTTTCCCTGACGGGCACCGGCCTCACCAAAAACACCGCCGACGCCAAAACCTGGCTGCAGCAGGCCGCTGATCTCGGGGACCCGGAAGCCTTCGAATCCCTCTCCCTGATGTATGAAACAGGCGAAGGCGTGGAAAAAAGTCCTGCCAAAGCCATGGAATTTCTCGAAAAAGCCGCCAAGCGCGACTCCGTCAAAGCCCTGCTCCGCCTGGCCATCAAACATCTGCAGGGCGATGGCACCGTCAAGGATCCGAAAAAAGCCCTCGAATACTTAAATAAAGCTTCCGGCCTGGGCTCCGTGGATGCCCAGACCGCGCTGGGGAGCATGTATGAGACCGGTGAGGGCGTGGAGAAGAAAATCTCCGAAGCCGTTTCCTGGTATACCAAAGCCTCCACTGCTGGCGATGCCAATGCGGCCTTGAAGCTGGGTGTGATTTATTCCGAAGGAGCCGGGGGCGTGGAAAAAGATGATAAGAAAGCCATGGAATGCTTTCAACGCTCTGCCGAGCGCGGCCAGACCGTGGCCATGTTCAATGTTGGCACCTACTATGAAAAAGGGCGCGGGGTCACCGCCAGCGCAGCGGAATCCCTGAAATGGCACCTCAAAGCCGCCATGGGTGGACTCGGTCTCGCACAGCGCGAGATCGGACTCCGCTACCGCGAAGGACGCGGCGTGCCCAAAGATTCCGTCGTGGCCCAATCCTGGCTGGGACGCGCAGCGGCTTCCGGCGATGCCGCCGGAGCCCTGGCATTGGCAGATATGCTTCTCGCTGGGGAAGGCGGCCTGCCGCCCGATGTGAAAAACGCTATCGCCATTCTCTCCCGGGTCTCCGAGTTGGGCGTGGCTCCGGCCCAGGTGCGCCTCGCCGAAGTGTATGCTTCCGGAGCGGAAGGCCGGCCCGACCTGATCCGTGCCTATGCCCTCACCCTCGCTGCCGGCAAGGACTTCGAGCCCGCCACCAAACTCCAGGCCGGGCTGGAAAAGAAAATGAGCAAGGAACAACTGGCCGAAGCCCAAAAAGAATTCGAGCGCCTCAAAGCCAAGCCCGACCCTGCCAAAGCAGCCCCGGCGAAAAAGTAAGTCTGAACTCCCGGCTCCCGGCGGGAAGGAGGTTGTTCAGACTTGTTATTTAATTAATTATTTCGGCAGTTGATCGAGGTATTGCTGCCAGGCGGCTTCGGCGGCTTTTTGGCGGGACCCGGCTTCGGCGGGGAGGTGGGTGAGTTGCTCTTTGATTTCGGCAAGGCGTTGGGCCTGGGCGGGCGCGGGTGCGGTGGCGACGCTGGATTCAAGGGATTTTTGTTCTTCGAGGAGGTCCTCACACTTTTCCTTGAGCAGGCGGGCTTCCGTGCGGAGGGCGGCAGCGGTTTTTTGAAGGCGGGCGGCTTGCCAGCGGGCGGTGGTGCGGGTGTGCCCGGCGAGCTGGGTCTGAACTGTAGCGAGGGCGGCGGCGGCGGCTTTGACCTGCTCTGCGGCGGCGGCGGCGGTTTTTTCCTGTTCAGCAATCTGTGTAGGCAGGGTGGTGGCTTCGGCTTTGATTTTCTCCAGGGCGGCCGTGGCGGCAGCAGCGGCGCTGTGGTGTTGGGCGAGGGAGGTTTCGCAGGTGGCGATGGCGCTGCGCAGGGTGTTGGTTTTGACTTCGAGTGCGGTGCGGGAGAGGCTGGCGACGGCGGCTTCGGCGGCGGCGACTTCCGTGAGGACGGCTTTAATGGCTGCGGGCATGCCGGTGCTGTCAGGATTAACGGTGGCCGGAGCTGGGGCTGGCGCAGTCACGGGGGGTTCCCGGGTGGCGGCTGCGAGGGCCTGGGTATAGTTGGTTTTGCTGGATTCGAGTTTGGCCAGTCTGGACTGGAGTTTTTCCATTTGGGCGGTGAGGGCTTGCTGACGCTCCGGCAGGGCGGCGAGAGTGGCGCGCAGGTTGGTCAGGGCGGTATTGCCGGCCGCAGCGGCTTTTTCGGCGTCACTCAACGCAGCGGCGGCCTGCCCGGCGGCGTTGCGTTGGGTGGCAGCAGCCTGGTCCAAGGCAGCGAGTCGGGTGTCGATGGAGGGGGGATTGCTCACGAGCAGGGAAGGCGGCGCATCGGGCAGGGCCGCGTCCCAGCTTTTGACTTCGCCACTCCAGGTGCCGGTGAGGACGCGCTTGCCATCATCGCTGAAGAGGGCTTCGAGCACCGGGCTGCCGGAAGAGGGAACCCAGTCGCGCTGTTGGTTGCCGTTACCATCCCAGATGCGGGCGTGGCCATCGCGCCCGCCGGAGATGAGCCGCCCATCCGGGGCAAAGCCGAGGGTGAGGACGCCGCCGTGGCTGCCAACTTTTTTGACCTGGGTGCCATTGGCCATTTCCCACCAGGTGAAGGTGCCGTCTTCCGAACCGGCGGCGAGGAGATTGGAATCGCCCCGCCAAGCGAGACAGGCGATCATTTTTTCGTGATTGCGCAGGTTTTGGAACTCGCTGCCAGTGTCCGTTTCCCACACACAAAGGCCGCCATTCCGGTCGCCACTGGCAAGGAGGACGCCATCCGGGCTGAAGGCCAGGGCGGTGACCCAGTCGGTGTGTTTTTTGATATTGGCAAGGAGCTGGGAACTGCGGGTATCGTAGATCCTGACGCGCCGGCCGGGTCCGCCCATGGCGACTTTGGAGAGGTCGGCGGAGATGTCAGCGGCGAGGACGGTATCAAAATCATCCTTTTGCGCGAGATTGATCACGGGCAGGCCGGTTTTGATATCCCAGACGACTACGGTGCCTTGTTTCCCGGCGATGCCACCGCCGGCGAGGAGCAGGGCCCCGTTGCGGCTGAAGGCCAGGGTTTCCGGGCTGCCGCCATCAGGAAAAGGGAGCACGCCGAGCAGTTCCCCGGTGGTGGAATGATAGAGCAGGACCTGGCGGGGGGCGGCGAGAGCGGCGAGGGGAGCCCAGGGGCTGTGGGCGAGGGCGGTGACAACATTCGGCCGGGCGGGGGTGACGATAGGGTCCAGCAGGAAGTGTTCCGGCATGGGCGGCGGGCCTTCGGGGCGGCCGGCGGTGGCGCTGGCGGACATGGCGAAGGCGGCTTTCTTTTTGACTTTGGCAGCGCTGGTCAGGGAGTCGAGGAGGCCACCGGTGATCCATTTGGCGATGAGGTCGATCTCTGCCTGGGGAATTTTGTCACCCTTGGGGGGCATGGGGGGTTCGGCCAGGTGGGAGATGACTTTCCAGAGGGTGCTGTTCGCGGAGTCTCCGGCTTCCACAGAAGCACCGCCGGAGCCCCCGGCCATGACCCCGGCGTAGGTGGAGAGATCAAGGTCGCCCTTCTTTTTGTCAGGGTTGTGGCAGTTGGTGCAGCGGTTTTCAAAGACCGGGCGGACGTGATCCTGCCAGGAGGTTTTTTCCTGGGCGGTGAGGGACGCCGGGAACGTCAGGAGGAACAAAAGAGGAAGAGGGCGCAACATGCCGGACGTGGAGCAGAGAGGGTTTTCCGGAGATACGCCCTGCCGGCACGATTTTCAACACCCTTGGACATGAGAGAGTTCCCTATTTTAAGGCTGTGACAAAATCTACACATCACCGCTTTTTTTACTTCAGGGAACACGTAGAATGGGACAGTTCTCCATTTCCTTTACAAACTATGGCCTCTTCTTCCACTCCACGCTGGGATGCTTTGGGCAGCGGTGCCGGATTCCGCTCCAGCAGCACCGCGTGGGATCTGCGCTGGTGGATCCTGACGGCGGTGCTGACTTCTGTGACGGTTCATGGCGGGCTGCTGATCTGGATGAAGCGCACCAAGCTGGCGATCCCGGAATCCGTGGTGGCGGAACCGGAGAAGCGGACCGGGCTTTTCCATGCGGAGGTGGACCGCATGTTCATCCCCCAGGAGGTGCTGAAGGACCTGACGCCGCAATTGCCTGACCTCTCACAAAAGGTGCCGGAATCCGCCCTGACTGTGGTGCCGGACGTGACGCAGTTGGCCGAAGCGCTGAAGGACAAGGATGTAATCATGACCACCGCGATGAAGGCACCAGCAGCCAATGTGACCCTGAGCACGCCGGCCCCGGGCACGGCAGGGGATTTGTTTGACGAGGCCTCGGAGGTCCGCGTCTCCCCGCAGGATTTGAAAAATGGCCTGATGGGGAAACCCTCGGCGCTGGATAAGCCGCAGCGCGCGGCAGAAGACCAGATTGCCATTAATATTTCCGAGGGATCCCGCGCCGGGGCTGATTTGAAAGCAGACGTGCTCAAGTCCATGAAAAAGGGCACCGGCGGTAACGGCGGCGTGGATGGTTTTGCCAGTCTGGATGATCTGGTGAATTACAAGGGGCCGATCCAAGGTGACTTCAAAGCCATGCTGCGCACCGATTTGCTGTTCGATTTTGGCTCAGCAGCATTGAAACCGGAGGCACGGCTCAGCCTGCTGAAGCTGGCGGCCATCATCCAGAGCAACAGCGGAGCCGTCTTCCGCCTGATCGGCCATACGGATAACATCGGCACAGACGAAGCCAATCAGGGGCTCAGCGAGGCCCGCGCTGCGGCCGTGAAATCCTGGCTGGTGGAGACCCTGCGCCTGGATGGGGCCAACATCCTGACGGAAGGCCGGGGGGAGCGGGAACTGCTGCCGGACTCAAATCCGGACGGCACCGCTGAAGCACAGGCGCAAAACCGCCGTGTGGAAATCCACAAAACCAAACGTTAAGGGGATCCTGGTGGCGTGTCCTGCCATGCCGTCAGGCCCGCCAAAGCTGTGAGCGCGCATCTCCGTCATCTCCTTCTCTTTCTGCTGCTGGCCCTGGGCGGTGTGGTGCAGTGTGCCAGCCCGGGAGGCGTGGCGGGACCGGCGCGATTGAGTCTGGATACCCGTTCCTCCCTCTGGGCCGCACGGGATGGGAAGGTGCTGCCCTTCACGGTTTGGCCAGGAACACCCCCGAAGGCCCGGGGCGTGGTCATCTGCATTCACGGGCTGAGCGGAGCAGCCAGCGACTTCTGGCCCATCGGGGATCGCCTGCCAAAGTCCGGCTATGCCGTATATGGCCTGCAACTGAGAGGGCAGGGGAATGATCCTGACGTCAAAAAGCGGGGCGACATCCGATCCCGGCGGCAATGGCTGGAGGACCTCGAAGACTTCACCGCTCTCGTCAAACGCCGTCACCGGGGCGGGCCGCTTTATTGGTATGGGGAAAGCCTCGGTGCCCTGATTGCCGTGCACACCGCCGCCATGGGAGGCCCGCGCACGGATCCGCAGGGGATCATTCTCAGCTCGCCCGTAGTGGAACTGCGCCCGAATCTCCAGCCTGGCTTCCTGAAAAACTTTGCGCTTCGCACCATGCTGAACTTCCTGCCAGGACAGAAGATTTCCCTGGAATCAATGGGCAATAGTGAGGTGCAGGTCACCAGCCACACCACGCACCGCAGCCAAATGTCGCACACCGCACATTATGTGCCGGCCTTCACCCTGCGCCTCTTCGCCGAAATCGAACAACTCATCAAAACCGTGCCCACCGCTGCCGCTGCCCTGGATGTGCCCGTGCTGGTGCTCTACACGCCGCATGATCCCCTGGTTTCGAAGGAAGCCGTCGAACACTTTTTCGGTCACATCGGCTCCCCCCGGAAAATCAAGGTCTTTTTCCCTGACAGTTTCCATCTCATTCTTCACGATACCGAGCGCTCCCGGGCGGTGCAAACCGTGCAGGACTGGCTGGACCACGGGCACCGGGCCGCCGCTCCCTGACGCTTTTCGGGCCGCCCGCTAGCGCTGGCTGAGGGCTTCGAGGGCCTGCAGGGAGGCGGCATTGCGGCTTTCGACGCCCATTTTATGAAAGCAGGTGCCCAGATGCTGCTTGGCGGTTTTTTCGCTGATGCCCAGGATGCTGGCCACATCGCCATTGCTCTTGCCCTGACTGACCCAGAGCAGCACTTCCGCCTCGCGCGGGGTGAGACTGAAGGCGCGCTGCAGGGGTTCGTGGGAGGTGAAGTCAGGCCTGAAACCGCTATTGTCGGCAATGCGCTGCTGGAGCGCCCCGGCCCGGGCCAGCCGGGTTTCCACCGCGATCAGCAGATCGTCGCGCATCACAGGTTTGGTGAGGTAGTCGTCCGCCCCGAAATTCATCCCGATCCGCACATCGGTGCGGTCACTTTTGGCGGTGAGGAAGATGAACGGGGTCGTGGTAAACGCCGCGTCCTGCCGCAGGCTTTGCACCACAGCATAGCCATCCATTTCCGGCATCATCACATCGCAGAGGATCAGATCCGGCCGTTCCCTGCGGGCGGTTTCGAGACCGATGCGGCCATTTTCTGCGGTGCAGGTTTGATAGCCTTCCATTTCCAGCATCAAGGCCACGTTGCGCCGCATGGGGGCCTGATCTTCGATGATGAGGATTTTCTGCTTCTTCATTCCTTAATGGTGCGGCATTCCGGCTGAAATGTCATCCGACTAAAGGCGGATGCCACAATTTCCTTTTCTGTGTTTCAGTGAACGATGACTCCTCCCCAGGTCTATCTGATCCGTAAATCCTTCGCTCAACTGGCCCGCCACGAACATGTGGCAGCGCTGGTGTTTTACCGCCGCTTGTTTGAACTCGATCCTTCGCTGCGCCCGCTCTTCAAAGGCGATATTGAGGAACAGGCGCGCAAGCTGGTGGACATGCTGGCGGCGCTCATCGCCATGCTGGAACGTCCCCAGAGCTTGGAACTGGAACTCCGGGCCATGAGGGCGCGGCATGCCGGCTACGGTGTAAATCATGATCAATGTGCCACAGTGGGACGGGCCTTGGTGGATATGCTTGATGAGGCCTTGGGCGATGCGTTCACGCCGGCAGTGTGCGCCGCCTGGACAGCCCTCTACGGCGCGGTGGAAACGATCATGCTGGCAGGAGCCAGTGAAGTCCCAGCGGAAGCCCTGACCTAAATCCCCTTGATGCCGCAGATATCCCTTTGTTTATCCAGGTCCCGGAAACTGGGCTATCAAGGCACTGTCACCCGCACCCGGCCAAAACGGATTCCACCCCTCCCGGGATCCGTGACCCTGACGCGATCCCAGGTTTCATCCATCGACGTGACCACCGCAGCCGCCAGGCTTAGTGCGGTGAAACCGGAGAGGCTGCTTCCCGTTTCCACGGAATAGCTGATCCCAGGTGCAGCGATCGCTTTCCGCCGGACTGTCCTTGGGCACCGGGATAACCCGCTTTGGCCGATGCCCCGAACCCGGCGAAACCGACCAAGCAGCCCCTTATTAATTCGCCTTGGGCCGGGCCCGGTAGCGCTCGGCGAGGCGGGTGTGGCGGGTGGCCAGGGATTGTTCCTCGCCGGAGATCCAGAGTTGTTTGACCCGGGACCGGATATCAAGAATGTCCCCGGTTGCTGTGAAGAGAGAAGCGTCTTTGCCGACATCAATGGAGCCGAGGAGATCGCCTACGCCGTGGAGTTGGGCAGGGATCAGAGTGATGGAGGCGAGCGCGGCTTCCGGGGTGAACCCGAACGCGGCGGCCTGGGCGGCGATGTAAGGCAGGTTGCGTTGGCCGGAGGCATTGTCCCCGTCCAGCCCACCACCAATCGCGACGATAACACCGGCTTGCTGGAGCACGGCAGGGGCGCGGAACTGGACATCATAGGCATCCGAATCCTGTGAGGGCAGCGTGAAGACTTCGCTGTAAATCACCGGAATTTTTCGTTGGGCCAGCTCGGCGGCGACCATCCAGGCGTCTTTGCCGCCTTCCAGAATCATCCGCAGCCGGGGGTGGGTTGCGGTCCATTTCAGCGCGGCGCGGATTTCCCGCAGGCCCTGGGCGTGAATCATCAGGGGAATCTCCCCGCGCACCACGGGCAGCATGGCCTCCCAGGCCGGCACCACTGGACTGCCAGCCGGGCGCTTTTCCCAAGCCTCGGCGTCGTTGAAAAATTGGTCGATGGTGCGGACCTTCTCCGCCCGGGCGCGGGACTGTTCATCCAGCGGTTTGATCTTGCTGGAGGGGTCAGCCTCAGGCCCCGGGATGCGCAAGGCGTGGTCCGGCCAGAAGAGATGCATGGCAGTGCGCTTCCGCAGGGTCATGTCCTCAATGGTCCAGCCCCGGGCGGCGAGGAGCCCGGAGGTGCCGGAAATGAGATTGCCCGCCGGGATGGGCACAAAGTGGGTGATGCCATTCGCCCGGGAAACGGGAATCAATTCCGAGTCAGGATTTACCGCCGTCCAGGATTCAATCTCCGGCGTGAATTCGCCGGTTTCCCTGACATCCACGGAGGCCCTGACCCCTTTGATTTCCACCAGACCCAGTTCGGTGGCGGCGCTGATGAGTCCTGGATAGAGGTGCAGCCCCGCGAGATCAATGGTCTGATCGGCCGGTTCATCCACTTGGGCAGCGACCGCGGCAATGCGGCCATCCCGCACGAGGACATCCCCAGGCGTGAGGGTGCCGTGGCTGACGGTGTGCACGGTGCCGCCTTTCAGCAGCAGGGTCCGGGCAGAAGCGGCCCCGGCAGGCAGGAGGAGGGCGAGACAGAGGGCAGTTAGTTTTTCCATGGCATTTCGTGGTCCAGGCAGCAATCGATACAGAGGTGGCCCTGACGGTCTTCGAGGGCGCGGCGGAAGAATTTGTCCTGCGCCTTGGCCTTGTCCCCGCTTTCTTCAGTATCTCCAGCAAGGGTTTTGGCTTTGGCGATGAGGGCCTGCCGCTCCGTCTGGCGGGCGGTGGCACGGCGGCGGGCGGCATCAATCTGGAAGTATTGTTTGCCTTCGATCCAGGTTTCCTGACAAACGCTCATGGTGTCAAAAGGATGCCCGCTCCACACTGCGAAGTCTCCATCCTTGCCCACCTCCAGGGAGCCTACCATGCGGTCGATGCCCAGTTGTTTGGCTGGATTCAGGGTGACGAATTTCAGGGCCTCATCTTCCGGAGTGCCGCCGTATTTCACGGCCTTCGCCGCTTCAAAGTTCATCCTCCGGGCGTGGTCGGAGGAGTCGGAGTTGAAGGAGACCATGACCCCGCGCTCCCGCATGATGCTGCCCGCCTGTGGGATGGCATCATAGACTTCCAGCTTGTAGGCCCACCAATCCGAGAAGCAGGATGCCCCGGCCCCGTGTTTGGCGATTTCATCGGCAACTTTATAACCTTCGAGAATGTGTTGGAGGGTGCCGACCCGCACCCCGAAGCTTTCCATGACGCGGAGGAAGACGAGAATTTCATCCTGACGATAGCTGTGACAGTGGATCAGGCGCTCGCCCCGGATAATTTCGGAGATGGCTTCCAACTCCAGATCCCGTCGCACCGGCGGCCCGCCTTCGCGCTGCTGTTTGGCCAGGGCTTCGGCGTATTGTTTGGCGGCGGTGAAGCGGTTCGCGTGAAAGGCCGGGACACCCATGCGGGTTTGCGGGAAGCGGTTCCGGAAGGCATCGCCCCAATTCGACTGCTTTACATTTTCGCCGAGGGCAAACTTGATCCCACCTGGCGCGCCCGCGACTTTCAGGCCTTCCGGGCTGGCTCCGTCACGCAATTTGATCACACAATTCTGACCTCCAATCGGGTTGGCTGACCCGTGCAGAAGATTGGTCGCGGTGAGCCCGCCGGCCAGTTGCTGGTGGATGGTTTCCGTCTCGGAGTTCACCACATCGGCAATACGCACCATCGCGGTGGAAGGGAGCGTGCCTTCATTCACCCCGCCCAAAATCATGCTATGGCTATGGCAGTCGATCAGTCCCGGCGTGACATGAATCCCCGGCCGGTCGATCACCTGGGCGTCCGCCGGCACCCCGGTGGCCGGGATGTTGCCCACGGCTTTGATTTTGCCATCGACGATGAGCAGGCTGGCGTTTTCCAGACGGCCCTGGGGACCGCTGGTCCAGATCGTGGCTGATTTGATAAAAACGGCCTTGGGGGCGAGGAGCGGTCCGCGGTCCTGCTGGGCGGGGGCGGCGGTCAGTTGATTCCGGAGGGCTTCCTTTTCTTTTTTGGGGTCGGGTTTCTCCGGCTTGGCAGGATCCGCCTTCGCCGCCTCCTTTTTGGCTTCGTCGGGTTTTTTGGGCTCCTCCTTGATCGGCGGGAGGAATTCGCGGCCTTCGATCCACACGGAGCGCACCCTGGCCTTTTCATCAAAATAGCGGCCATTTTCCACCACCGTTAGTTGCGCCAGCTTGCCCGGTCCGATCTCGCCCATCTGATCGGCAACCCCACAGATTTTGGCAGGGATGGTCGTCAGGGCGGCAATGGCATCGTTTTCACTCAGCCCCCGCGCGATGGCGAGCCGGACGTTGCTGCGGAAGCGGTCCGGCTTGCCCAGGCCGTAAGTCGTCAGGGCAATTTCCTGACCTTCACGCCGCAGCAGGGCAGGATTGCCCGGGGCCTGATCCCAGTTCCGCAATTGGTCCGTGGGCATGCCCACCCAGTCGTCCTCCTCCGGCATTTTGACCGCTTCCGGAAAATCCACCGGCACAATAAAAGGAACGCCCGTGCGCACCATGTCCGGCCGCCGCCATTCCTGACCCGTGGCCAGCAGGACAGGCTGCAGGCCCAGCTCCCGGGACAGCTGCATCGCCCGGTCCACCAGCAAAACGCTCCCAGGTTCAAAGAGCACCGGCATGGTTTTCCGCGCAGCGGGCAACAGCGCCTCCAGGGAAGCATTCACCACCGGCCGGGGCCGCGCATTGGGATTGGCCGCAAAATGGGCCAAATCCGCCGCCTGAAACTGTGTGTCAAAAAAGGTCTGCCGCACCACCGCGATGACGCCCATGAGCGACCCCGGATAGGCCTGCGGGGAACGCCCGCCATCCCCAGCCTGCTCCCGGGGCACGGCCAGGGCAATATGCTGGAAGGTGTCAGGCCGGAGGATGGCTTCATCAGGATCACCGGACGCCAGGGTGGCAAACGTGCTGGTGCCCCGGATCACCCCCCGGTCCGGCACTACATTGGCGGCGGTGAATCCCTCAGCGCGCAGACTTTCCAAGGCTTCGGCGTCCGGCGCGTATTCGCGCGACATGCGGCGTTGTGAAATGATCGTGGAATTACTACCCGAACCACCGGCAATGGATGGTGCCCCGGGAAATCCCATGCCAGCCCCAGCTCCGGAGGTCAGGCTGCGGGAAAAGCGTGATGCCGCGTCCTCCTCCTTGTCTTTGCCGCCGCCAGGCTTTTTGGAAAAGGACACCTGGGCATCAATAAACCCTGCATAAATCACGGTCCCTGACATATCATGAACCCGGGCGTCCGCCGGCACCGCCGCATCCACCCCTACTGCCGTGATGCGGCCATCCCGGATAATGATGTTTCCTTTGTCCAGCTCATGACCCGGGCTGAGGACAAGATGTGCTCCTGTCAGGGCATGGACGCCTGCCTCCAAAGGCCGGGACCCCGGCGGCCGCAATTGATCGGCGGAAAATAAGGGAATCGCGATGATCAGGGCCAGCCCGCAAAGGCCTGGCAGGATCAAGGGAAAGCGGTTCTTTTTCAACATGGTGGCCGAGCCTGATGCAGCCCGCACGGCTCTGCAACGGACATCGCAGGGCAATCCTTGAAATTAGCGTGCTATCCCGGGCTGCGGCAGATCGTTCCACCGCAGCCCGGGAATTGTCTGGTGGGCTTTACGCTTTTTTATCCACCACTTCCTTTTCCTCCTGCACCTGCTGGGTGGCCTGCCAGGTGGTGAGGACACTCATGAGCGTTTGGAACAGGCTGGTCTGCGGGCTGGCGCTGCCTTCGCCGGGGCCGCCCTGCCCGCCGAGGATGACAAGACGCTCCGGCACGAGGGGCTGGGTGCTCTGGGCCAGTTGGGTGGCCATGAGGTTCATGGCATAAAGGCGGGGGTCGCCCAGCGCCTCGACTTTCAACTCGCTGACGCGGGCCTCGGCCTCACCGACCTGGGCGATGCGTGAGGCTTCCCCCTGACCGATCAGCACGGCGGCGCGGCCCTGACCTTGGGCGATGGTGACTTCGCGGCGGGCGAGGTTTTCGGCCTCGGCGAGCTGCGCGGCACCGCGGTTGCTGGCGATTTCGATTTCGATCTTGGTTTGCGTCAGGTGGGTCTGGCGCTCGGCCTGGGCCTGGGCTTCGTTCAGTTGTTTCAGCTGCATGGCGGCTTCCTGCTGCTTGCCGAAGGTTTCCTTCTGCTCCTCGGCCAGACGGCGCTGGCGGAGCTGGTCAAAGAGACGCTCAATCGGGTCTTCACTTTGGGTGTTCCGGGGATCCGACTCCGGCCGGCCGATCAGCACCGCGACGCAGTTGATATCATATTCCAGAAAACGGCGGCCCAACTCGGCGGTGGCACGTTTTTGGATATCCTCGCGGTGGGTCAGCAGTTCCAGCATGCTGCTGGACTGGGCCACATCGCGGAAATAAGCGGTCAGGATAGGATCCAGCGTCTGGCTGATGAGGCGCTTCACGTCACCGAAGCGCTGCACCACCCGGGGTGCTTTTTCGTAGTCGATGTGCAGCACGAGGGAGAGCGGCAGCAGCGGCTCGTAGGCGTCCGAAGTGATGATCGGGATGCTGGCGAGGGATTCATCGTAGCGGTGCGTTTCGGTCTGGCCACTGACCCAGCGGAGGACAAAGTTCACCGTCGGCACCAGTTCGATTTTCAGGGCGTAGGGGTTCAGGGCGTATTTGCCAGGAGCCAGCGCCTGTTTCCAGACGCCGCGGCTGCCGGTATTGACCTGCTCACCATAGCGGAATTGATTGCCCGTCACGTCTTCACCAGTCTGGCCATAATAGCTGATGATCACGCCGACATAGCCAATCGGGATCAGAGTCTTCGGCTTCAGCTCCACCGTGGCGAACCAGCGGTTGATGAAATACGTGCCGTCCGTCAGCACCTGCAATTGACGGCCCCGGCGGCCATGGAGGGCGAGGAATTCCTCAATGTCCTGGAAGTAGTTATGTCCGCTGTTGCCGGCCTCCGTGCTGCCGACCTGCGGCGCGATGAATTCGCCCGGATCCAAGGTAGGGCCGTCCTGCACGGTCACGATGCCGAGGTTGTCCTGAATGGATAGGCCATTTTCCTGGGCTGTTGCGCTGCGTTCATCGCGCACCACGGTCGCAGCGTCATAACCCACCCGCACAGGACTGAATCCCTTGCCGCCCTGCAATTCGTTCTGCCAATTCTCAAACTGCGCCAGTTCCTCTTTCCGGGAGATCCCGGCATAGACGTTCTGCTCGCTGATCACCACGAAGAGGGCCGTGTTGATGGCATAGACACCCTCACGCAAAATGGCGCGTTGGCGGCCGCGTTGCCCGCCTCCGGTGAGGAAGGTGGCGGCATCCTGGAAGGCATTGCAGGGCACGCTGCGGGCGAGGGTTTGCACCTGTTCCAGCGGGGCCCCGTCGCGGGCATAGACGTAGCCCATGCGGCCCTCACCGATGGTGACGAGCGGCACGGTGTGAATGCTGTATTGCCAGAGCGGGTAGCCAAAATGCAGCCCGCCCCGCAGCGGAGTCGCCTGCAAACCCGCCTCACCGCCGAGGGCGATGATGCGGCCTTCCTCCAGCGAGCCCTTGCCCGACCAGAGTTTTTCCACAATGCCCACCCGGCTGTGCGGGATGTAGCGCACCCCGAGGATGAGGTGAATGATGAGCCAAAGCCCGAGGGGCGTGCCGACGATGATCCCGATCCAGAACATAAGTTGTCCGGTCATATTTTGTGATTCTCCTGTATTTTTGTTGGTGATGGTCCGGCCCCCGCACTGCGGAGTGTGGATCGGACGATGACGTTCCCTGGAGGAAAAGAGGCGCTACAGCGCTTCCGGGTTTCCTCCGGTTTGACAGGAGGGGGAACGGGGCGTCGCGGAGTCTCCCAGTGATGCTGACGGAGTTAGCTGTCGGGCTGGAGCCAATAAGTGCCCCCGACGCCGCAGGCGTCGTTCGCCCCAAGTTGCCGCCGGCAAATGAGCTGGCGGAACGGGAATTGGGTCCCCCGTTGCCCCGGCGGCGAAGCCGGAGCATTAAGCTGACAAAGAACTGCCCAAAGATAGGGCCGGTTTTTCAAAATGCAAGGGGAGCCGCCATAAGCGCGATCATGCTTTGAAAATTCTCAAAAAGCGGGGGAATTCAGCAATGAAAACCCTTGAGGACTCGTTTGAGGCATGGAAGCTGGCGAGTGGGATTCAATGCTGATCACTGGAATACCCGTTTATGGCATGCCTGATACAACATTTCCAGTGCAGGAAAAAATTCGTTTTGCTAACGGGGCAGGATTCATTTCCTGCCAAAGGCCGGGCTGAGCACGACTTCCCCGATCAGGGTGTGGAATCCGCTGCCGGCGGCCTGGGTTTTGGCGGCGATGGTGGCTACGGCGGCACGGTCAGCGAAGTCGAGATTGGCTCCGGTGCCGTAGACGAGAAGTTTTCCGGCGATGGCGCGCAGCACGGTGTCGGATTGGGTGAGGAGGAGTTGCTTGAAGGACTGGATGTCGTTGAAGGCACGGCCATCGGCGAGCTGGCCGGAGGGGTCCACCGGCAGACCCAGCTTGTATTGCCAGATGGATTGTCCCTGGAATTTGCCCGGGACGGAATCGCCTTTGTCAGTGGAGCGGTAGCGCCCGCGCCAACCGCCGATGACATCGAAGCTCTCCAGGGCGAAGCCAGGGGGATCGATATTCCGGTGGCAGGAGTTGCAGGTGGCGGAAGTGCGGTGTTTGGCGAGCAGCTCGCGCACGGTGGTGGCTCCGCGGGTGTCCGGCTCGATGGCGGGGACGGGAGGCGGGGGCGCCGGGGGCTGGCCCAGCAGGCGCTTCATCACCCAAGTGCCACGCACCACGGGCGAGGTGGTAGTGCCGTTGGCCGTCACCTTCAGGATCGCGGCTTGGGTGAGGAGCCCGCCGCGCGGATTGCCGGGGGGCACGCTGACTTTTTCGTAGGCTTCTGTTTTCGCGCCGGGAATGCCGTAGTGGCGGCCCAGACGCCGGTTCAGCATCAGCCAATCGCTTTGGATGAAATCGCTGACCGGCCGGTTGGCGCGGATCATTTCAGAGAAAAAGGCCTCGGTTTCACCCACCATGGAGCGCTTCAGCACATCGTCGAACTCCGGATAGAGCGTGGTGTCAGGGGAGGTGGCATCAATGGTGCGGAGGCCCAGCCATTGGCCGGCAAAATCCGTGACAAAATGCCGGCTCCGCGCATCGGCCAGGAGACGCTGGACCTGGGCGCGAAGCACGTCCGGCTGGCTCAGGCGGCCTTCCCTAGCCAAGGAAAACAGCTCCTCATCGGGCGGCCCACTCCAGAGAAAATAGCTCAAGCGGTTGGCCAGGGCCGGGCCGGAGAGGGCACCGGGCGGTTCATCGAAGAGCAGAAATTGCGGGGAGCAGAGGATCGCCTTCAAACCGGTGCGCAGAGCCTCCACAAAAGAGGATCCAGCCGCGAGAGCGTCCTGGGCGAGGCGCACGGTGCCGCTGGCCTCCCCGGGTTCCATAGGCCGCCGCCAGGCCCGGGCGGCGAAGACGGGGAGCTGGGTGGCCAGCGCGGCGGTGGGATCCTCCGGAACCAGATCAAACGCCACCTGGTGTCCCGCCCGCCATGGATAATTGTCAGGTGCGTAGTCCTTCCGGGGCACCAGGCCGGCGGCCAGCTCCACGCTGCGTGGCGGCCAGCTATCGGATAGCGGCCCTTCGATTTCCACCCACTGGATCACCATGCCCACGCCATCGTAGACGGCGGCATCCGTGCCCCAGTTCCCCTTGCCCTCCTCATTGAAATTGGTGTCATGGGGGGCGATGCGCAGGAACTCGCCTTCCTCCATGCGGGTCGTCACCTCCACCACCCGGGGCCGGTCCGGCGGCAGTTCAAAGGTGCCCAGGACCCGCTTTTGCTGGTAGTTATCTGTCATCAGGATCAGAGTCACCGGCTCCTTCCGGCTCTGGAATCCATAGCCGGACACCCTGAGGGTATAACGTCCGGTGCGTTCCGCCTTCACGGGGCTCAGACCCAGTTGATAGGTGTCGGTAAACACCGCCACCCCGCCCTTCACCCGGCGGAAGAGCACCTGATGCTTTTCATCGGTCCCATTGTTTTTCGGCTTCCCCTGGGGCGTGTCCAGGTTTTCGCGGATGTCCTCCTTATCTGTCAGGGAAAAGCGCTTTTTCCTGGTCCCGGCGGGCGGGGCAAAATCCAGGGCGGCGTCCAGGGCCAAATCAGCGGCCTCCAGGTATTTTTCAATCTGGAGCTGGGAAAAGCGCAGGCCATCCGCCACGGTATCAAAGCTCTGCCCGCTGCCCTCTTCGGGCAGCACCTGCTTCAGCGGGGCGTCAATGCCGAGAAGCCAATGGACCGTATTTTCATACTCCGTCCGGTTCAGCCGGCGCAGACCGGTGCGGCCGCGCGTGGCCTGCTGGCTGGCCGCCAGCGCGTGCAGGGGGGCGGCTACACTGCTCAGGAAGGCGGCTTGCGCCGCTGCGTCCGGGCGCGCTTTGCCGGGCGGGGGCATCTCGCCGTGCGCCACCCGGTCGTGGATTTTTTCCCAACGCGCGGCATTGCCGGGCTCGGCCGGATTCCATGTTAGAACCGTCAGGTCCAGTCCGCCTTTTTTGACCTCGCCATCGTGGCATTCCACACAACTGGCGCTCTGGAAAAAGCTCCGGTCCTGAGCCCGCGCGGAAAGCGCGCCCCCTGCGGCGATTCCACCGGCGGTGATGAGGCAAAAGGCCAGGCGGGTCATGTCCGGATCGCACATTGATTTGTGTCAGGCCATTTCCAGTCCCGGCACAGAGGCACCACTGCTGGTGCCGAAGGCGTCCACTTCGAGCCCGAGGCGTTGCAGGGTTTGCACGAAGAGATTGCCCAGAGGCGTGTTGTTTTTTTCGTCCAGCTTCAGGTGTTGCCCATGGCGGAAGCCTCCCCCGGCCAGAATGATGGGGAGATTTTTTGTGTCGTGGGAATTGGCATTGCCCAGGTTGCTGCCAAAGAGCACGGCTGTGCGCTGGAGGAGGTTGCTGCCACCTTCCTGCTGCTGTTTCAGAGCCGACAGCAGGCCGCCAAAGGCCTGCATCTGGGCCTGCTCGATCAGATGAAGCTGCCTCAGCTTGTTTTCATCCTGACCATGGTGGGAAAGATTGTGGTGGTCCATCTCCACCCCGGGCACTTTTGGCACATCATTGCGGCCCTGCACGAGAATGGTGATGATGCGGGTGGAATCCGTGCGCAGCGCCAAAGGCACCAGATCGAAGATCAACTTCATGCGCCCGATCAAATCCTTTTCCTCCGCGATATCGGAAGGCGGTGCCTCCGTTATTTTAGGCTTGGGCCGTTGCGCCCAGGCCTCGGCAGCGGCCAGACGCTGCTCCATTTCCCTCACAGAAGTGAAATACTCATCCAGCCGCTCCCGGTCCGCCTGACCGACCCGGTTTTCCAAGTGCTTCACCTCATCGCTCATGCGGTCCATGATGCTGCGCCCCTCATGCAGGCGGCGCATCTGCGCTTTGACCTCATCCGCAGAGCCTTCCAGGAACAGCTTCGCAAAGACCTTCGAAGGCTCGTAATCCGCCGGGATCATCACTCCACTGCGGGTGTAGCTCTGACTGTTATTACTGGTGCCCAGCTGGAGCGAGGAAAAGCGCGTCACCACGCCCAGTTTTTCCGCCGCCAATTGATCCACGGAAATGCTATTGCGGAACCCGCCCAGGCCCGGATGCCGGGCCGAGGTCAGGAACGTCGATTCCGAGGAATGCCCATCGGCCCCGGATTGGTCCGGGTGGGAGATGCCGGAGAAGACGGTGAAGTCATCCCGGTTTGCCTTCAGCAAATCCAGATAGGGGGTGGAACCATAGCCCCTCCCGGATTCCACCGGAAAAAGCGATGGCGCATGCAGCCCCAGCGAAGTGCAGATGGACACCATACGCCGCGGTCCCTCGGCCACCGCAGCCCAGGCCCGCGACGACCACATGGATTCCAGGAGAGGCAAGGCCATGGCGATGCCAGTCTGACGAAGAAACGTGCGGCGGGCGAGGGAAGGCATGGGAACAGGCATGAGGAGGTTTTCTCCGCCGGATTGGGCTGGAGCACCACAGGCATTTACGCCACCGGCCTGCCCGCGTTTCATGCGGTTCTGTCATTCATTTTTGCGCCGCCTGCCAGCAGGAATTGACATCCGTCAGGGAAATCCCTACGCTCCATGGAAATGAACTCCGAACCTGCCCCGCCGCGCTTATTTTCCACAAGGCTCCGGATCGCCATCCTTTACTTCCTTCTGGTTAGCGTGGGCACCGGCTTCGTTTCCTACCTCGCATGGCAGCAGACCAAGTCCCAAGTTAAAAAACGGCACTCCGCCCAGGACATGCACGGGATTTTTACGGCACTCTCGGCTTGGGCGGCCGATCACGATCAGGCATTCCCGGATTTGCCGGACAATGCGAACAGCAACTTCAGGGAACTGTTCAAGAGCGGCCTTGTGACCAGCGAAGACATGTTCGCCGTTCCCGGAGATGGCTGGTGCCTGCCGGGCAAGCCCGATCAGGACACCGGCACCGCCCCGGACTTTGCCAAAGCCCTCGAACCCGGCGAGCAGTCCACTGGATATGTCGCTGGCCTGGAAACCGCCTCCAACAGCCTGTGGCCATTGGTTTTTTATCAGGCCGGCCCTGGTCAAGCGGTTCAAGATTGGGTCTCAGTCACCGGTTCCGCCAGAATTGCCCCATTTTCTGCCAAATACCTGGGACAAGACTGGGATGAACTCCAGAAGGAGCTTCGGCTGCCTGCGCTGCCTGCGAAACCAGCGGCAAAATAACATTTTAAAGCTTCCCGAAAAAAACAAGTCCGCATGTCATTTTCCAGAATGGCGAAAACCCGAAATCGGAATGCAGAAATCAGGTGACGGCGGCGAATCCTTGTCCATGATGAGCCACCCCTGACGGTTTCCCCGGGGGCTGATTGAACCCACCCTTTTCCTGATTGATTTTCATGAGCACCAGCGATCACCCCTTGGCCATCGGCATTGATATGGGCGGCACCTCCGTGAAATACGGCGTGGTGCGCGGCTCGGAAATCCTCCACACCGGGGAGCCGATCATCACGGGCGATTTCAAGGGCCCCAAGGCCCTGGTAGCGGAGATGACGCGGCGGGTGCATCAATTGCGCGGGGACTTTCCCGGCATCGAAGCTGTGGGCATCGGGGTGCCGGGTTTTGTGGATGTGCAGCGGGGCGTGGTGCATGAACTGACGAATGTGCCCGGCTGGAAAGAAGTGCCGGTGCGCAATATGCTGACCGAATCCACCGGCCTGCCGTGCTTTGCCGAAAACGACGCCAATGCCATGTGTTTTGCCGAGTTCGCCCATGGTGCCGGCCAGGGCGCGAGGAACATGATCGCCATCACCCTCGGCACCGGCGTGGGCGGTGGCCTCGTCCTGGACGGGCGGCTCTACCGGGGCAGCTCTTTTGGCGCGGGCGAAGTCGGGCAGATGAGCATCGACTACCGCGGGCCCGTCTTCGTCCACGGAAATGTCGGAGCCCTGGAAAGCTATCTCGGCATTGGCCCCCTCGCCAAGCGTGCCGCCGCTCTCTACCGAAAAGCAAAAATCCAAAAGACCGCCGCTGAATGCGAGCCGCGGGCTCTCGCCGCAGCCGTGAAGCAAAAGGACCCTGTCGCCCTGCAAATCTGGGATGAATTCACCAGCCAACTCTCCACCGGCCTGGTGAATGCCGTCTGGCTCCTGAATCCGGACCGCATCGTCATTGGCGGCGGTATCGCCAAGGCCGGCAAGCTCATCTTCGATCCGCTCTGGAAGAAAATGAAGGCCCAACTGGCCAGCAGCTTCACCAAAAACCTCAAAGTCGTCCCTGCCCACTTCGGCAATGATGCCGGCATCATCGGCACCGCCGCCGTCGCCATGGAAGCCGCCCGCGCCTGATCTGAAAAAGCCTGCTTGAGATCGCCCCTCAGGAACGTTGAACACCCCGGCCCCCTGCCCCCATCAGGAGCCAGCCCCCCATAACCAACAACCAATAACCAACAACCAATAACTAATAATTAATAACCCCTGCCCCTCCCCACCTCCACTTATGAAACGCCTCACCTTCTCCCTGCTCGCCGCGACGCTCTTCCTTTCCCCTTTTACCACCATGGCCGCTGAACCCGCTCCCTACCGTCACGTTGTTATCTTTGGCTTTAAGGAAGGCACCCCGCCTGCCAAAATCGAAGAAATCGCCACCGCCTTCAAAGCCCTCGCCAAATCTGTTCCCGCTGTGAAAAGCTTCGAGTGGGGCCTGAATGTCAGCCCGGAAAAACTCAATCCCGACCTGACCCATGTGTTTTCCCTCGGCTTTGCCAGCAAGGAAGCTCTGGAAACCGGCTACATCCACCATCCCGAGCACGAGAAATTCGTCACCCTGATCAAGCCCCACCTCGCCAAAGCGGTGGTGGTGGACTACGTGGCGCAGTAAATCCTGCATTTTAAGGAAGGCTGCACGTTTTCGCCCCCCAATCTCGCCTTGCAAGATTGGGTGAGCGCGACGATGGCTGTGATTCCCCCGTTATCTGCGGCGGGGGAAAACCAGCAATTTCTGCGGCTTTTTACCACCTTATGTCCACCCTCAATCCCGAGATTTCCAAACTCGTCGCCAACGGCAAACTCCAAGGCATCCTGGCCCCACGCCTCGCGGTCCTCCCTGTTGGCACCTACTGTTTTCATAAAAGTTGGGGCGTTGGCCGCATCGCAGACTGGAAGCTGGATGAAGATCAGATCATTGTCGATTTTGAGGACAAAAAAGGACACCCCCTGAAGGTCGAATTCGCCGCTAAATCGCTCGAGCCCGTGCCGGACACCCACATCCTCGCCCGCCGCCACGCCGATCCCGCTTCCCTGCAAAAACTGGCCAAGGAAGACAAGCCCGCTCTGGTCCGCGCCGTCCTTGAAAGCCACAAGGGCAGCATGTCCCTCGACGTCTTCGAAAGCGTCGTAAAACCCAAAATCGTCGCTGAAGGTGCCTTCAAAGGCTGGTGGGAATCCTGCAAAAAAGAACTCCGCAGCCGCCCCGAATTCATCGTCCCTGCCAAGCGCAATCTGCCCCTCGAACTCCGCGGGGGCGACCTCAGCCCTTCCGATGCTCTAATCTCCGACTTCCGCAAGGCCCGCGATCTAAAAGGAAAAGGAAAAGCCTTGGACGCCATCACCCGCGAGCTGGAAATTTTCCAGGACCAAGCCGTCCTCGAATCCATTATCAAGGAAGCTGATGAAACCGCCTCGCAAAACCTGCGTCTGCGTCCGGTCGAGGCCCTCGACCTCATCCTTTCCCGCGACGAACTGCGCGATAAAGTCAAAGCCCTGCACGACGACATCTCTCCGGCCTTGGCCAAAGCCATCGCCGCCGAAGGCCCCCGCCTCGCCGAATGCGTCGGCAGCCTCGCCGTCTCCCGCCAGCGCCGGGTTTTCGATGCGCTGATTGATGCCACGGGTGACGCTGGCGTGGAAAGCCTGCTGCCTCTCATCAACCGTCTCAGCCAACGCAGCCTTGGCGAGATCGTCGATGTGATGAAGGAAAAAGGCTACGAAGGCCCCTTGAACAAATTTTTCCAGACTGGCATCACCCAGCGCAGTCTTTCCTCTGAAGTTCTCGTCTGGCTGGGCAAGGAACGGAAAGGAGCCGGCAAAGCTGTCTTCAGCCTGGAACTCTCCAAGGCCATGCTCAGCGCCATTGAGCGGGACCACTTCGATGAAGCCAACCGCAAGGCCAACCGCATCAACGACTTCCTCCAATCCGACAAGGACGTCATCAAAGATTTCCTCGCCCTCGGCGAGATAGCCCAAGCCCGCAACTTCGCCCGCCAGGTCATGCTCTCCCCCGGTATGGAGGAAATGGGCAAGCGCTCCCTCCTCGCCCGGTTCATCCGCATCCATCCTGAGTTGGAAGACATCATCACTGAAAGCAGCAGCGACAAACAGGAAGAGCAGGAAGAAACCCTCCTCGTCTCCTGGACCAGCCTCACCGAAAAGCGCAAGTCCTACGAGCACTTGATCCAAGTCGAAATCCCCAAGAACATCGAAGACATCTCCATCGCCCGCGAATACGGCGACTTACGCGAAAACTTCGAATTCAAGTCCGCCAAGGAATACTCACTCGTCCTTTCCCGCCGCCGCTTCGACATCGAGCGCGACCTCAACCGTGCCAAAGGCACTGATTTCTCCGACGCCTCCGATGCGCTTGTCAGCGTCGGCACGATCGTCACTTATACCGACACCGAGACCAACAAGGAAGAGACCTTCTCCATCCTGGGTGCCTGGGACACGAAGATTGAGGACAACATCATCTCCTATCTCTCCGTCAGTGCCCAGGCCCTCCTGAATCACTCCGTCGGCGACGCCGTGGACCTGCCCAGCGAAGACTCCGCGATCACCCGCCACGTCAGGATCACCAAGCTCAGCAAAGTCGATCCTAAGCCCTACGAGGCACAGTCCTAGCTTAGGCTCCAATCCCTGCCGCCGCCAAAACTTTTCCTGAGGCCCTTGTATGTTCCAAGGGACACCAAAGGACGATCCGAACCCAGGAGACTGGGATTCCGTCCGCTTTTGGTGATTTGGTTCGGTGAATCGATTTTGCTCTGCCATCCAGACCCTTCAACCTAAAAACGGCAGTAGAATATCCGCCTTTTTAGGTCAGGTGCCTTTCACACAACGGAATCCGAGGTGGTTTGACGCGGTATCCGGCGTGGTGAACTGCCGGGCGGCGGGGCGGTAGCCTTCGCAGTAACAATCATTGCACAGCCACGACCCGCCGCGCATCATCCTGCTGGGCATGCCCTGATGGTTATCGGCGGAGGGAGCGGCTCCCTTGGGGTTGTATTCCGGACTTTGGGCGTAGTAGTGGCTGTCATACCAATCCGTGGTCCACTCCCAGGCATTGCCGGCCATATCGTAAAGGCCATAGCCATTGGCAGGAAAGGACTTCACCGGGGCCAGGCCGGGGAATCCATCCTCCGCAGAGTTTTTGGCAGGAAATTCGCCCTGCCAGATGTTCATCATCCATTTGCCGCCGGGTTTCATTTCATCGCCCCAGACATATTTTTTGCCGGCCAGGCCACCCCGGGCGGCGAACTCCCACTCCGCTTCGGTGGGGAGGCGTTTGCCGGCCCATTTCGCGTAAGCTGAAGCGTCGTCCCAATTCACACAAACCACGGGATCGTTATCGCGCGCGTCCGGGCCATCCGGGCCCATCGGTTTACGCCACGAGGCACCTTTCATGTATTCCCACCAGGCCAGTTCGTTATCCAGAGGAACCGGTTCCGCCGTGGGCCGGAAGTTATTCGCTCCAGGCTTCAGCATGGACTCATCAATTTGCGGGCGGATGTCTTCCGGGAAATCTTCCTTTTTTGGCGTCCGCTCCGGAGAAGTGACATATTGTGTGGCTTCGGTAAAAAGGCGGAACTGGGCATTGGTGACCTCGGTCTCATCCATCCAAAAGCCTTCCAGCGAAACCCGGTGGGGCGGGCGCTCCACTTCCTTGGCATCGGATCCCATGGTAAAAGTGCCGCCCGGAATCCACACCATGCCGGCGGGTTTCCCGGCGGGGGCCACCGGGCTGGCAGGCAACGTCGCATTCGGGTCCGTCCGGACCACGCCGGATCCCTGCGGCGCTTTCTCACAACTGGTGAGTGCCAGCCAGCAGATCAGGAACACGGGCAGAAAGGAAAATTTCATGAAGGAGTAAATGGAGCAAATGGAAGAAAAAGCGGCTGCGCAGGTATCGGTCAAACCGGGCAGGCCTGATAAACGAATCCAGCAACAGCCCACTTCCAAGGCATACCAAGGGGCGGCCCGGTCTGCCACCGGAACCGCCCCCGCATTTAGGGATGGTTTTCTCAGGCCACCGGCAAGGTGAAGCCATCGCGGTAGGCCTCCATGTTCAGGGCATTGGCGGCCTCCGCATGGGGGCCGGTATACACCTCCTTGACCGGGTCAAAGGTCAGGCTGGAACCCAGCACCGGTTTGATGGAGGCCAGTTCCAGTTTGTTATCCGTGAGGTGGGTGATCATGCGGTCAAAAGTCCCGGCGAAGAGCGGGTTGCCGCCGATCTTCGCTTTGATTTCATCAATGCTGGACACCGCCCCGGTGCGGTGGCTGTGGTTCGCCATGTGGGCGAGGGCAGCGGACAGGTGGCCAGTGAGGGCATTGTGGGTGACTGCCAGTTTTCCGGAACGCAGGGCGGCCACAAAGCTGTCCTGATGTTTGGCCCCATCGTCCTTCTCGAATTTGGCGATGGTCTTGCCTTCCTTGTCGTAGGCCCGGCCTTCGGCCACGTAGCCCCCTTCGCATTCGATGATGTTGATGGCTCCTCCGAGATTTTTGTAGATGGTAGGACGTCCCCGGAAGTCCATGTCCTTGCCCGGCAGGCCGCGCACTTCGAAGACCACGGGCACGGGTTTGAAATCGAAGAAGGCAATCTGCGTATTGGCTGTGGTGCCATCATCTTCATAGCCGAAACGGCCACCAATGCTGACCACGCTTTCCGGACAGGCCATGGGGTCGCCGATCAACCAGCGGGCTACATCCAATTGGTGAGGGCCCTGATTGCCGATGTCGCCATTGCCATAGGGCCACTGCCAGTGCCAGTCGTAGTGGAAACGCTTCCGGGGCACGGGATCCATCGGGCGGGTGCCGGCCCAGAGGTTATAGTCCACCGTCGTGGGCGCGGCAACCGGGGCACCGACCTGACCGATGGAGGGACGGGGCTTGTAGCAAAGCCCACGCGAGACCACGGCCTTGCCGATGGCACCGGTTTTGATGAAATCCTGAATTTCCAGCCAGGCCTGCTCGGAGCGGCGCTGCATGCCGTGCTGCACGATCAGCTCAGGATGCCTGGCCGCATGCTCCACGAGGCGGCGGCCTTCCCAGAGGTTGTGGGAAACCGGTTTTTCCACGTAGACGTGCTTGCCAGCCTGCATGGCCGCAATGGCGATGAGGGTGTGGGTATGGTTTGGCGTGGAAATGACGACGGCGTCGATGTCCTTGTTCTCCAGCATTTTCCGGTAGTCCTGGTAGTATTCCACGGCCTGGCCCTGGAGCCTGGCCTTCATGATATCGAGATTCACTGTGTCCACGTCACAGATGGCCACCACGCGGCAGCCTTTCTTTTTGCCGAACCCACCGACGTGGCCACCGCCCCGGCCCTTGCCATTCTCACCGACTCCGATAAAACCGAAGCGGATGTCTTCATTCGCGCCGATGGAGCGGGCATGCAGGTGTGAGGAAAAAGCGATGCTGGCAGCACCGGCGAGACCGCTGGCCAGGAAGCGGCGGCGACTGGGGAGGAACAGGGTGGACATGATATGTTAAAAGTTAGGCTGGGCCTGTTTTTGCGGGGAGAAGAGCAGGGCAGGCCGTTAAGCAAAACGGGACCGGTCTGCCGGATCATACACTTTCCGCCCCGCAAATCCGTAGCCCATCCGGGTGATGCAGCGCCCGCTGATACCGCCTTTTTCCGTGGTTGGACCGCCGTATCCTGGGATTGGTGCCGGCGGGCAGGCACTTAGGTGTCGCCCAAAATCGCTTCCATCATCCGCAGCGCCTGGGCATTTTCCTTCACGGCATGCACGCGCAAAATCCGGGCTCCCTGCTGTCTTGCCCATGCGGTAAGGGCGGTGGTAGGAGCGTCGCGTGCGGCGGGATCCGTATTCCCCAGGATCCGGCCCAAAAAGGATTTCCGGCTCACCCCCAGCAGCACCGGACGGCCCTGCACCTGGAAAACTGGCAAGGCCCGGAGCAATTCCAGATTGTGCTCCAGGGTTTTCCCAAAGCCGATGCCGGGGTCGAAAACGAGGCCTTCCGGCAACACCCCCGCCGCGAGCGCCTGATGATAGGCGGCTTCCAGGCGTTCCCGGACCTCCGCCGTCACGTCCTGATAGGCCGGGTGCTGCTGCATGGTCCGGGGGGTGCCCCGCATATGCATCAGCACCAGGCCGGCCCCGGTTTCCGCTGCGACCCGGGCCATGTCAGGATCGTGCATCAGCCCGGAGATGTCGTTGATGATTTCCGCCCCGGCGGCCATGGCGGGAGCGGCCACGCGGGATTTCATGGTATCGATGGAGAGCGGCACGTCACAGACCTGCTTCAGGCCGGAAATCACGGGCAAAATGCGGCGCAATTCCTCTTCCGCCTCCACCGGCACAGCACCAGGCCGGGTGCTTTCCCCCCCGATGTCCAAAATATCTGCTCCTTCCCTTACCATTTCCAAGCCGCGCGCCACGGCATCCGCCGGATCAAAATAACGCCCGCCATCCGAAAAGGAATCCGGGGTGACATTCAGCACGCCCATGATGAGGCCGCGCCGGGTCAGATCGAAAGTGCGGGTGCTGGTGCGCCAGAGCATGGGGAAGCGGTCAGGTCTTTGAGGTTAGCCATTCGCAGTGACCGCTGGCGGCGGTTTGGTGAATTTCAGCTGCAGCAGGACATTCGCCAGAGTGATCAGCAGGCCGCCACTGATGAGCACCGGCGTCAGCGCTTCATTGGCATAGCTGACCTGCGTCCACAGGGAAAACAGACCTGGCAGGAACAGGGCGTAAAACGCCGCACAGACCGGCTCGATGCAGTAGATGAGGCCTGCTTCGGTGGCCGTGACCTTGGGCTGCCAGAGGTTCATGATCCCATAGGCAAAAACCGTGCAGGCCAGCGCCAGCACCGTGAGCAGGCCCAGCACGGAAGGGGCCGCCAGCACCTGCCAGAGGTCCGCCAACTGCGGCGCATTGCTCACCGCAACCGGAGCGGACCAAGCCGCAAAACCCACAAACATCAGCAGCGTCACCGGCATCGGGCGGTTTTTTTGATAACGGGGACGTTCCAGCAGGATAATTTGGAAAGTAAACGCTCCGGCCGCCGCCAACGTCTCCAATTCCCCCCGCCCGATGTGCAGGGTCCGCCAGTCAAAACCGGAGAGGATCGAAATCCCCCAGAGCACCATCACCGTGCTGGCGATCAACTGCCAGGTCGGAGCCTGGCGGCGGGAGAGGCAATGCCACACGGGCAAGGTCACGCAATACGCCTGGGTGATGAACGCACTCGTGGAGGCCTCCGTGTAGGCCAGGCCATCTGCCTGCAGCATCAACCCCAGGCCGCCGATCATGCCCAGGAGCAGGCCCTGACGGCATTCCTCCCGGGTCATGCCCCGCAGGAGCCCAGGTTTCCAGCACAGCAGCACCACTGCCGCCATGAGAGAGCGCAGACAAATGATCCAGGACGTCAGAAACCAGGTGCCCGCTGCTGGCACCAACTCCTGCTGCACCAGAGTCAACATCTTTTGCACAGGAAAGCTCAGCCCCCAGGCCGCCGTGGCGGCGATCAGCCAAAACACGGCCCTCCGGTGCACGGCGGGTTCAATGACAGGATAGAGGGACATATCGGATGCTACAGCGCTCCAGCCGCCGGTGTCAGCCGCAAAATCCCCGGATTCCAGGTGCCACCGGGCGGATCGCCGATGGCAAATGAACACTTCCTTCATTTTTCCATTTCCCACTGCCCGGTTACAGGCCAGAAAGGCAGGTTCATCCCTTCCTTTTCCCGCCAACGGATTTCCGATGGTTTTCATCTCCAGTGCTTTTCTTCCCCGTGCCTGACCTTTCCACTTACCTTTCCCAGCAAACCGCCCGGATCGATGCGGCGCTCGAGCGCCTGCTGCCCTCTGCGGCCACGCCTCCGTCTACCCTGCATGCCGCCATCCGCCACAGCATGTTCGCTGGTGGAAAACGCCTTCGACCGGTCCTGCTGCTGGCCGCCTGTGAGGCCTGCGGCGGGGATTCAGAAGCCGCCCTGCCGGCCG
Organism: Akkermansia muciniphila; assembly: GCA_945900785.1. Taxonomy (GTDB): domain Bacteria; phylum Verrucomicrobiota; class Verrucomicrobiia; order Verrucomicrobiales; family V1-33; genus CAIZWU01. Next base: position 8,110 of record CAMDJM010000026.1, on the reverse strand, counting down.
CTTGCGCCATCGAATGCATTCACACCTATTCCCTGATCCATGATGACCTGCCCTGCATGGACGACGATGATTTCCGCCGGGGCCGCCCGACCTGCCACAAGGTCTATGGGGATGCCATCGCCGTGCTCGCCGGGGATGCCCTGCAGCCCATGGCCTTTGAACTCCTGCTGCAATCCCCCGCCGGTCCGGGCTACAGCGCGGCAGATCTGGTGAAGGAACTGGCCGTCACCGCAGGCAGCCTGTATCTCATCGCCGGCCAGGTGCGGGACCTTGAAGGCGAGGGCAGGACCCTGACTTTTGATGAACTCCGCCTCATCCACGAAGGAAAAACCGCCGCCCTCCTCACCAGCAGTCTCCGCCTCGGTGCCATGATCGCCGGCGCTTCCGCCTCACAGTTGGCCGACCTCACGGTTTTTGGACACGCCACCGGCCTGGCCTTCCAGGTCATTGATGACATCCTGGATGTCACCCAAAGCAGCGAAAAGCTGGGCAAAACCGCCGGCAAGGACGAGGCTGCCGGGAAAAGCACCTACCCTGCCCTGCTGGGGCTGGAGGCCTCCCGCGCGGAAGCCGCGCGCCTGACAGATGAAGCCCGCGCCGCCCTCCGGCATTTCGGTCCCGCCTCCCGCCGTCTCGGGGAGCTGGCGGGCCACCTGCTCCACCGCGAATTCTAAACGGGGTCACGATGCGCGTCCAGATTGAGAGTGGTGAATCCCACAGCACCGGCCGCAGAAGTTTCCCGCAAAATCCTGCGGTCAATTTCACTATCAAATCCTGGGAAATCCTGGTTACCGCGTCAGGAAACGTGGCTGCTGGTATTGCTGATGGGGAGCCGGAGTCTGCTCCCGCTTCGCCACACCCAAGCGCAATTCTGCGGCTGACAGCCGGGGCCCGCGTGCCTAGAATGCGTTCCATGCCTGCGCGTTCCGCCATCCCTGTCGTCCGTATTATTTTCATCGTAACCTGCCTCCTGCTGGGGTATTTTTTCGGTATGTCCGGGCTGGATGGGCTGGGCCGCCTGAGTGGAGTGCTGCTGGGGGCAGTTTTTGGAGGGATCGTGGTAGGGGCGGACATGTTGTTGAAGGACATGACCATCCGCAGCTTCGGATCAGGCACTTTCGGGCTCATGACTGGGGTCTTCTGCGCCTGGCTGCTGACCCGCGTGCCATGGGCGCAGAGCCTGTTCCCGCCGCAGTGGGGCAGTGCGGATGAATTTGACCGCGTGCTGACGCTGGTGATTTACCTGACCCTGGGCTATCTCGGCATCGTGCTGGCACTGCGCAGCAACCGTCAGGAATTCTCCCTGATCATTCCCTATGTGCGCTTCCGGAATGAAGGCGTGATCCAGCAGCCCCTGCTGGTGGATACCAATATCATCATCGACGGCAGACTGCCTGGCATCTGTGCCACGGGATTTCTCGGAGGCACCCTGATCATCCCCCGTTTTGTGCTGGATGAGCTGCATGTCCTTGCGGATGCGAGTGATCCGGTCAAGCGCGACCGCGGCCGCCGCGGCTTGGAATGCCTGGAGCAATTGAAGCGCACGCCCAGCCTCAGCGTTACCATCCACGATGACTACCAGCCGCAGGAGAAGCTGGTGGATACCAAACTGATCCAACTGGGCAAATCCCTTGATGCCCGGCTCCTGACCAATGATGGCAACCTCGGCCGCGTGGCCCAATTGCAGGGCCTGCCGGTCTTGAATTTGAATCAACTGGCCACCGCGATGCGGCCGACCCTGAACGTGGGGGATGAAATTGAACTGGTGCTGGTGAAGGAAGGCAAGGATGAGCACCAGGCAGTCGGTTATCTGCCGGATGGCACCATGATCGTGGTGAATCACGCCAAGGATAAACTGGGCATGACGGCCCTGGCCGTGGTCAGTTCCTCCCTCCAAACCAGCGCGGGACGCCTCATCTTTGCCGAGCTGAAATCCATCAAGGTGCCCGCTGAGCTCACCACCTCTGCAAGGCGGCGCTAGGAACAGAGCCCCGGCGGTAATAAAAAAGACGGCTGGTAGATACCAGGCGGAGGGGTTTTCCCAACCAGCAGCCCAGGCCGGGCCTTCAGGCAGGGACTCCCTGTCCTAGCGTTTTCCGCCCAGGTCCCGGGCGGCATCGGCCTGTGGATTCGGGATGGGGAGCTGGGCTCCGGTTTCCTTGAGCCAGGCGTGGAGTTTGCGTTGGAGGGTGGCAGCGGTTTCGGGCAGGGCGGTGGCCAGATCGTTGGCTTCGGCGGTGTCGGTTTTCAGGTTATAGAGTTCGAGGTGGTGATCTTCATGGAACTCAATGAGACGCCAGTCGCCTTGGCGCAGGGCGCTGTAGGGGGTGGCACCACCGGGATGATAGTGGGGGTAGTGCCAGTAGAGGGTATCACGTTGGAGAGGCCCGCTCTGCTTGAGGAGCGGCAGGAGGTTTTCCCCATCGACCGGCGAGGGGCGGCGCGGAGTGGCTCCGCTGATGGCAAGGAGGGTGGGATAGAAGTCAGGAGTGATCACAGGGGTGGGACAGGTGGTGCCTGGCTGGATCGTGCCAGGCCAGCGGAGAATGAGGGGGATGCGCACGCCGCCTTCGTAGGCGGAGCCTTTACCGGCCCGGAAAGGGGGATTGGCGGTGGAGCCGAGGAGTCCGCCATTGTCAGAGGTGAAGATAATGAGTGTGTTGGAGCTGAGTTGGAGTTCGTCCAGCGTGGTCATGATCTGGCCCACGCTGTCATCCACACTTTCCAGCAGGCCGGCATAGACGGCGTTATGCTGCGGGGCATCGGGGTTCAGTTTGGCTTTGGCCTGGTATTTGGCGAGGACTTCCGGTTTGCTCATGAGCGGGGTGTGGACGGCGTAGTGGGGAAGATAGAGGAAAAAAGGCCTCTCGCGGTTATCCGTGATAAATTTGACCGCTTCGGAAGTGAGTCGTTCGGTGAGGAACTGGTCCTTTGGGCCTTCGCTGAGGGTAGGGATTTTCCAGGGTGAAAAGTAGCTGGGGGGCTGGCCCCGGTCGTAACCGCCGATGTTTTGATCAAAGCCCTGCTGCTCCGGCCAGCAGGCAGGTGGGCCGAGGTGCCACTTTCCAATGCTGGCGCTGGTGTAGCCCCGGGCTTTGAGCGCCTGGGCGAGATTGGGGATGTTAGGAGAAAGTTGTTGGGTCCAGTCCGGGACCTTGAGCGGGGCGAAGGGGCGCCTGGATCCGGCGATCCAGTCGGTGAGGTGCAGCCGGGCGGGGTATTGTCCGGTGAGGAGGCTGGCCCGGGTGGGGGAGCAGACGGTGCAGGCGGAATAGGCGGCGGTGAATCGCATGCCCTGTTCGGCCATCTGATCAAGGTGCGGTGTTTCGTGGAAGGTGCTGCCGTAGCAGCCGAGGTCGGAACTGCCTAGATCATCAATAAGCATGAAGATGATATTCGGGCGGGTGGGATCCAGCCCATGGGCCTTGGGGGCACACATACCCAGGAGGGTCAGAAGGGCGAGAATAGTCAGGCGGGTCATTGTGGTTGGGGGAGGGAGGGACCCGGGAGAAACGTCAGCCGGCCCTGGTCTTTTCCAAACCGCTGGCGGGGAGCAGTCGGGTGAGGCGGCGTTGCAGGCGTCCGGGATTTTTGGTTTCGCATTCCCAAACGGTGAGAACCCGCCAGCCGAGCCGGCGCAGGCTGTTTTTGTTTTCGGCATCGCGCTGGGTGTTGCGCTGGAGCTTGGCCTCCCAAAAGGCGCGGTTCGCCGTGGGGATGCGCCCGGCCGGGCAACTGGCATGCTGGTGCCAAAAGCAGCCATGCACAAACAGCACCGTGCGCCTGGGGCCGAAGACGAGGTCGGGCTTTCCTGGCAAATCGCGGCGCTGCAGGCGGTAACGCAAGCCCAGCGCCGTGACGAGTTGGCGGACGATTTTTTCGGGCTTGGTGTCGTGGCTGTGGATCCGCGCCATGTTCCGGGAACGGGCCTCTGGGGTGAGCCGGTCGCGGCCCGATGACGGGATTTCGGACATGGGAGCGGAGCGGCAGGGAGGCCTGAGGACGGCGCTAGGCGGCGGGTGGAAGGATTTTGGGGAAAATCGGCGAGGGTTCTCCCAGAGGATGACCATCCGGCAGGAGGCCCCAGGTAAGGTCTGCCAGCTTGAAACCGGCAGGCGGGGTCCAGCCGAGTTGTTGCTGCATTTTGGCAGCGGCGGCGGGCATGACAGGGCTGAGCAGCACGCTGAGGTGGGCCATGGCTTCGGCGATATGCCCTATGATGCTGGCGACCTGATCGGCATTGGCAGGATCTTTGGCGAGCTTGAATGGCGCAGTCTGGTCGATGAATTCGTTGGCTTGACGGGCGGTGTCGATCACATCCGACAACACTTTCTGGATCTGCCAGGTTTTCATGTATTCCGCAGCGGCAGCGGGCAGGGCGGTGACCTTGGCCCGCAGGGCGGTGTGGGCTTCGGAGTCGAAGTCTGTGTGCCGCAGCACTCCTCCAAGGTATTTAGGATTACGTGCCATGCTCAGGGTGCGGTTCAACAGATTGCCGAGGATGTCGGCCAGTTCCTTGTTATTGCGGAAGATGACGCGCTCATCGCTCATATCACTGTCCTGACCGGTGGCGATTTCAGAGAGGAGGAAATAGCGCAGGGCATCCGTGCCGATGGTGTCGGCGATGGCGTTGGGATCAATGACGTTTCCAAGGCTCTTGCTCATTTTTTCACCACGGGCATTCCACCAGCCGTGGACGAGGAGGCGGGGGATATCGCTGTCCGGGAAACCGCAGGCGTGCAGCATGATGGGCCAGTAGATGCCATGGGCGGGGATGAGGATGTCCTTGCCGATCACATGGACGGCATCGGCCCCCTGCCAGGTTTTCGAAAAGTCAGGGAGGCCGCTGGTGGCGGGGGAGGCATCGCGGAAGCCGGCGAAGCTGATGTAGTTTGTCAGGGCGTCGAACCACACGTAGGTGACGTAGTCGCGGTCAAAGGGCAGTTCGATGCCCCAGGTGAGGCGCTTTTTGGGCCGCGAGATGCAAAGGTCCATGCCTTCGCCCTCCACGGCGTTGAGGAGTTGGGAGAGGCGGTTGGCGGGGAAGACAGCGTCCGGGTGGGATTGCAGGTAGCGGCGCAGCCAGGGAAGATGTTCGGTTAATCTGAAATACCAGTTTTCCTCGTCGAGTTCGAGGACTTCGCCCCATTCCGGACCGAAGTTGCCGGAGGCATCACGGTCCTTGTCCGTGAGGTCCTGCTCCTGGCGGGTGCTGTAGAAGCGGCGGGTGTTCTTTTTGTAAAGTTGGCCGGCATCTTGGAGCTGCTGGAGGAGGGACTGGACGATGGCGGTGTGGCGTGGGTCGGTGGTGGCGGCCCAGCCGTCGTATTGGACATCCAGGCGTTGCCAGAGGGCGAGGAATTTTTGGGTGATTTCGTCGACGTAAACCTGCGGGGTGACGCCGGCTTTTTCGGCGGTTTGCTGGACTTTTTGCCCATGCTGGTCCACCCCGGTGAGGAAATAAACACTCTGCCCGGCGAGCCGCTGGAAGCGGGTGATGGCGTCAGCGAGCACCTTTTCATAGGCGTGGCCGATGTGCGGGGCACCATTGGTGTAGTCGATGGCGGTCGTTATGAAAAGGGGCTGGGACATGGCGATAGGATGGCCGGATGACAGGTCCGGGCAATCGGGAAAGGTTTTGCATACCAGGCTGAGGTTCCATTGGAAGGGGGAGAAAACAGGGGCGATTCGGTTTGAATTAATCGCCTTTATTTTGCATTTGCAATTTACTTGCCTTAGCGAAGGGGTCCATCGTATGAAAATTTCAGCCAGATTGATCCGTCCCATCCCTTGTTTTATTGTTATGGCTTTGCCAGTGCCTTGCACTCAGGCGCAGGAACCGGCGACAGCGTTGGAGCCGATGGTGATTGAGTCCACGGCTTTGGGCCGGACTTTGTTTGAACAGGCCCAGCCGGTGTCGGTATTGGAGGGACAGGCCTTGAGGGAATCAGGGCAGGCTTCGCTGGGGGACACGCTATCCAAATTGCCGGGGGTGGCGTCGAGTGGCTTTGCCCCGGCGGCGGGCCGTCCGGTGATCCGCGGGCTGGGAGAGGATAGGATCCGGATTTTGAACAATAAGGTGAATCTGCTGGATGTATCCAATGTGAGTCCGGATCATGCGGTGACGGTGGATCCCCTGCTGATGGATAAAGTGGAGGTGGTGCGGGGACCGGCCTCGCTGTTGTATGGGCCCAATGGGGTGGGTGGGGTGGTGAATGTGCTGGATGGACGGATCCCGGAGTCGAAGGTGGAGCCGGGGTTGGGCGGCTGGCCGGTGCGGGGCAAGCTGGACAGCCGTTATGGCAGCGGATCGGATTTATGGTCAGGGGCAGGGATGCTGGATCTGGGACTGGGGCCCGTGGTGTTGCATATGGATGGATTCCGCAGGGAGACAGAGGATGTGAGGATCCCGGGGCAGGCCCGCAGCGCGCGGCTGCAAAAGTTGGTGCCGCTGGAAGAGGGCAGGGAACAGGCGGGGCATTTGCCGAATAGTTTTTCGGAAAGTGAGGGAGGATCGGTCGGCGCCTCGTGGCTGTGGAATGCCGGCTTCTTCGGCGTTTCGCGTTCGTTTTTAAACAGCAACTACGGCACGGTGGCGGAGGAGTCGGTGACCATCGGTCTGGATCAGGAGAGTTGGAATGGGCGCGGGGCCTTTTACGGGCCGGTGGCTGGAGTGAAACAGATCAAATACAGTTTTGGTTACTCGGATTATGCCCACACGGAGTTCGAAGGGCGGGAGGCTGGCACAGTGTTTAAAATCAAGGGCTACGATGGCCGGCTGGAACTGGAACACGAGCCTCTGGGGCCCTTTGAAGGATTGATCGGCTATCAAACCACGCACAGTGATTTTTCAGCGCTGGGGGAGGAGGCGTTTTTGCCGCCGGTGGAGACGGCCAGCCATGCGATTTTTCTGTTTGAGGAGGTGAAGTCAGGCAATGTCAGATGGGAAGGCAGCCTGCGGTATGATCACACCCAGGTGAAGAGCGGGGCCAATGACGGGTTCGGCCCGGGACAGGACTTGAGCTTTGGTGGGCTCAGTGGCTCGGCCGGAGTGGTGTGGAGTCTGCCGGAGGACTATCAAGTGGCGCTGCACGCGGCTTTTACCCAGCGCCCGCCTACCTATGTTGAGCTGTTGGCCGAGGGCCCGCATCTCGCGACGGGGGCCTACGAGCGTGGGGATGCGGAGCTGGGGATGGAACGCCCGATGGGGCTGGATCTTTCACTGCGGAAAACGTCAGGTTTTTTGACGGGAAGCGTGAATGCTTTTTATAGCCGGTTTAACGATTTCATCGGATTGTTTCCCACAGGGAACTCCTTTTCCTTTGGCGGGGATGGGGAGGTTGCGGACTTGCCGGTTTATGCCTACCGGGCGGTGGACGTTGATTTGATGGGAGGTGAGTTGGAGGCAACGTTCCATTTGCTGGCTCCGGCAGAAGCCCCCGCTGAGTCCACCGGAAAATCGCCGGCTGGCAAAAGCTCTGCCGCGGCCGCGCCAGCACCTCGCTCAGGGTCGCGTCTCGATTTGGAGTGGAAGGCGGACTATGTTTACTCCCGCCTGCGGGGCGAGGGTGGGTCCTTGCCGAGGATCCCGCCCTTCCGGACTTCGGCGGCGCTGGTTTTTGGCTATGAGCGCTTCACGGCACGCCTGGAGGGGCAATACTCCGCCGCCCAAAGCCGGACGGCGGAGGGGGAGTTGCCTACGGATTCCTTTTTCCTGCTGAATGCCGGCTTGAGTTATCAGTTGATGGAGGGACCGGTGACGGTGGAGTTGTTTGCCAGGGGCACCAATCTCCTGGATGAGGAGGCAAGGCTGCACACGTCATTCCTGAAGGACATCGCCCCCATGGAGGGCCGTGGCATCGCGGTGGGCATGCAGGCTTCCTTTTGAGCAAAGAACCGGCGTTGCCGCTGGGGACGGGGAGTAACTCTGTTGCACGGCGTGACCTCCGGCACGATACCACGCGTGTCCTTGCGCCGGAGTGTAGGCCGCCAAACCAATGGTGAGACCGGACTCAACCCCGGTCATTCCGTTTTTTAGCATGGCTGCAGCCCCCGCGAGTGGACCCTTGGTGGCAGGTCCCTTCCTTCATCGGAAGGGGCCTGACCCCGT